>JAHRWT010000056.1 GCA_019105045.1 Sterolibacterium sp. | reverse complement strand
CATCCAAAGCTGAACCAAGCCAAGTACCCAGCGCGCTTCCAATCGCGGATGAAGCCATTTTGATCAGCAGAAGCGCCCCGACCAGCGATACTCATGCGGGACTGCCCACACAAAAGCCCGCGATTCCAGGCTCCAAATGACTCCGCTGCGCGGGCAATGGTCAGTCGCCCGCCTGCCGGCCTTGTTGCAGCGCGCGCCAGGCGGCCAGCAGCAGCAACAGCAAACTGGCCAGCAACAGCCAGAGTCCAGCCGACCAGTCCAGGGCAATGGCCAGCCCGGCGACCAGCATCAGCAGACTGCGTGGCCCGGCCAGCCAGCCCAGGGCGTTGCGGACGTGCTTGTGCCAGTCATGCTGCGGGCCGGGACGCAGCCAGACGGGCAGCAATTGGGTGGCCGCTGCACTGACCAGCGGCAGCAGAAAGCCGACGATGAATGCCGCAATGGCAGGTCGCCCGGCGATCAGCCCGCTGCCATGCAGCAGTCCCAGGAACAGGGCAATCAGCAGACCCAGGGCAGCGGCTGCCAGGGCGGGTGCGGCGCCATCGCGGGTCAGCAGCAGTCGGGGACAGTTGCGCCACCAGTCGCGCAACATGCGCAGGGGGGCGCTCAGATAGAGCAGGCCGCCGAGCAGCGCCAGCGGCGACCAGCTGGCCGCACCCAGTGCAATCAGCAGCGCGCCGCCGAGTGTGGGCCACAAATCCCGTTGCAGGCGCTGCGCGGCTTGCGGATCAGGCTTGCCGGCGGCGGTGGGCAGCAGCACTTGCAAGGTGCCGATGGCGGTCAGACCGACGAAGCCGAGCAGGTTGAGGTGCAGATGAAACAGGCGCAGGGCCAGGCGCTGCGCCGGCCAGACACTCATCAAGGGCACGGCCAGCAAGGCCAGCAGCAGGCAAAGCAATGCCGCCAGATACCAGTTGAGGCCGGGGTGAGGGCGACCGATGGTTTTTCTGCCGCGCTGGCCGCTCCACAACAGCAGGCCCAGAGTCGCTGTCGCCGCAAGCAGAAAGGCCGCATGGCTGGCCGGATCGAGCGCCAGCGTGCCGTTGAAGCCGAGAATCAGGATCAGCCCGCCCAGCCAGGCGAGCAGGGGCAGTGCGGACAGCCAGCGTGGGGCAGCGGCGCCGCTGCGAGTGAGTACGGGAATGAAATAACGCATGGCCGCCAGTATCAGCGGCAGGATGCCCAGGGCCAGAGTGATGTGGCTGATCGCCTGGGCAGGCCAGTCCAGTTTGACCGGGGCAAAAAAAATCGCCAGTCCGCTCGCCGCCATCATCAGAACAGCGTTGATGGCGAATAGTGGCAGCACGGACTGGCGGAGGGGGGATAAGAGAAAATTCTGCGTCAGGGCAGGTCGCAGGGGCTATTCCCGCGTTTATTTCTTGATGAAATCAATGATGATTTCACCGGGGACGCGCTGTTGATAGAGGATTTCGACATTTTCACCATAACGCTGGACGAGCTGGTTGAGCAGCGGGATGGGATCGTGATCGTTGCAGAAACGCATGGTTTCGCCGGCCATCAAGGCATCGAGCGCACCGAAAATGGCAGCATGACGAAAACGCTTGGCGATGCCGCGAGCGTCAAACGGATAGATGGCGGACGGATCGGTGTGATTGCAGGCCATGAGAGTTCCTGTAAGAAAAGAGTGTTGTTAAAGGAGTAGATTCTATACATCTAAAACGGGTTTGTACATTGGCGCCGGTGTTTGTTGCCCATTTCAGGCACTCAGGCAGACGGCGTGCGTTTGTTGCGGCCGGCGGGTTTTCGCCGTGGGGTGGCCGTGTCCTGCGGCAGCATCCGGGCCAGATAGCGCCCGGTATGGCTGCCGTTTTTTTCTGCCGTGCGGGCGATGTCTTCCGGCGTGCCGCAGGCGATGATGCGGCCGCCGCCGGCGCCGCCTTCCGGCCCCAGGTCGATCACCCAGTCGGCCGTTTTGATGACATCCAGATTGTGTTCGATGACGACGATGGTATTGCCGTTGTCGCGCAGGCGATGCAGCACCTGCAGCAGCATTTCGATGTCGGCAAAATGCAGGCCCGTGGTCGGCTCGTCGAGGATGTAGAGCGTGCGTCCGGTGTCGCGCTTGGACAGCTCCAGCGCCAGTTTGACGCGCTGCGCTTCTCCCCCGGAAAGGGTGGTCGCGCTTTGCCCCAGGGTGATGTAGGACAGACCCACGTCCATCAGCGTTTGCAGCTTTTTCGCCACGGCCGGCACGGCATCGAAGAAGGCGCGCGCCTGTTCGACAGTCATGCCCAGTACGTCGTGGATGGTCTGGTTCTTGTAGCGGATTTCCAGTGTTTCGCGGTTGTAGCGTTTGCCGTGGCAAATATCGCAAGGAACGAAAATATCCGGCAGGAAGTGCATTTCCACCTTGATCAGGCCATCGCCCTGACAGGCTTCGCAGCGCCCACCCTTGACGTTGAAGCTGAAACGCCCTGGCCCGTAGCCGCGTTCGCGTGCTTGCGGCACGCCGGCAAACAGCTCGCGGATGGGGGTCAGCACGCCGGTGTAGGTGGCCGGGTTGGAACGCGGCGTGCGGCCGATGGGCGATTGATCGACATTGATCACCTTGTCGAAGAATTCCAGCCCACGAATTTCGCGATGCGGCGCCGGCTCCAGCACCGAGCCGTACAGATGGCGGGCGGCGGCGGCATACAGCGTGTCGTTGATCAAGGTCGATTTGCCCGAGCCGGATACGCCAGTGATGCAGGTCAGCAGGCCCAGCGGCAGCTCCAGATCAACCGCCTGCAAGTTGTTGCCGGTGGCCCCGTGGACGTGCAGCAGGCGCTCGGGATTTTTCGGTGTGCGCCGGCTGGGTACGGCAATCTGCCGCCGACCGGAAAGAAACGCGCCAGTGAGCGAATCCGGATGGGCGGCGACTTCGGTCGGTGTGCCGCTGGCCACAACGTGCCCCCCGTGCACGCCGGCGCCCGGCCCCATGTCGACCACGTGATCCGCCGCTTCGATGGCTTCCTGATCGTGTTCGACGACGATCACCGTATTGCCCAGATCGCGCAGATGCACCAGCGTGTCGAGCAGCCGCGTGTTGTCACGCTGATGCAGGCCGATTGAGGGCTCATCGAGCACATACATCACGCCCGTCAGGCCGGAGCCGATTTGCGAAGCCAGCCGGATGCGCTGCGCTTCGCCGCCGGAGAGGGTTTCTGCCGAGCGGTCGAGCGACAGGTAATCCAGGCCGACGTTGATCAGAAAACCCAGCCGACTGGCGATTTCCTTGATGATCTTGTCCGCCACCTGGGCGCGCTGGCCGCCCAGCTGCAGTTGTTCGAGAAACTGCTGGGTCTGGCCCAGCGCCCAGGCGGAAAGTTCGGGCAGGGTGCGGCCACCGATATAGACATGGCGGGCTTCCTGGCGCAGCCGCGTGCCAGCGCAGCTGGGGCAGGGCTTGCTGTTGAGATATTTGGCCAGCTCCTCGCGTACGGCCGGAGATTCGGTATCGTGGTAGCGGCGCTCGAAATTTTTCAGGATGCCTTCAAAAGCATGTTTGCGTTCGATGCGCTTGCCTTGCTCGTTGAGGTAGTGAAAACGGATGTCCGTCTTGCCCGACCCTAGCAGGATGACCTGGCGGATTTCCTCGGCCAGTTCCTCAAAAGGCGTGTCCAGCGCAAAACCGTAATGCCGGGCCAGGCTTTCCAGCATCTGGAAATAGAAGGCATTGCGCTTGTCCCAGCCCCGGATGGCCCCCGCGGCCAGCGACAGATGCGGATAGGCGACGACGCGCTGGGCATCGAAGAACTGCACGACGCCAAGGCCGTCGCACTGCGGACAGGCGCCCATGGGATTGTTGAAGGAAAACAGCCGTGGTTCCAGTTCCTGCAAGGCGTAATTGCACACCGGGCAGGCAAAGCGTGAGGAAAACAGTTGTTCGCGGCCGCTGTCCATTTCCAGCGCGATTGCCCGGCCTTCGGCATGGATCAGCGCCGTTTCAAAGGATTCAGCCAGCCGGCCACGGGCATCAGCGCGCACCTTGAGGCGATCGACCACGATATCGACGCTGTGTTTCTGGTTCTTGGCGAGTTTGGGCAGGGCGTCGATTTCGTGGATTTCGCCATCAATGCGCAGCCGCACGAAACCTTGCGCGCGCAGCTGGTTGAACAATTCTTGCTGCTCGCCTTTGCGATTGGCCACCACCGGCGCGAGAATCATCAGCTTGCTGTCTTCAGGCAGGCTCAATACGTTATCGACCATCTGCGCAATGCTTTGCGCTGCCAGCGGTTGATCGTGTTCGGGGCAGTGCGGCGTGCCGGCGCGGGCGTAGAGCAGACGCAGGTAATCATGGATTTCAGTGACCGTGCCGACGGTCGAGCGCGGGTTGTGACTGGTGGCTTTCTGTTCGATGGAAATCGCCGGCGACAGACCTTCGATCAGATCGACATCGGGCTTTTCCATCAACTGCAGAAACTGGCGCGCATAGGCCGACAGCGATTCGACATAGCGTCGCTGCCCCTCGGCATACAGCGTATCGAACGCCAGCGACGACTTGCCCGAGCCGGACAAGCCGGTAATGACCGTCAATTGATTGCGCGGCAGATCAAGGCTGACATTCTGCAGATTGTGCGTGCGCGCACCGCGAACTTTGAGTAAATCCATGTTGTGAAAGCGGGAAAGAATAAGTATGGCAGCCTGCTAATATACGGCACTCGCTTTGGCCTGTGCCAGGGTTTGTATCTGTCGTATCTGCCCTTTTCATTTGCAATGACTGCAACAAATTACAACAGCATGGAGCGCATGTCTCCTGTGGAAATGCGCGCCACGGTTTCCCTGGCCCTGGTCTTCGCCCTGCGCATGTTCGGCATGTTTTCCATCCTGCCGGTGCTGGCGCTGTACGCCCGCGACTTGCCAGGGGGCAGCACGCCTTTTTTGATTGGAGTGGCGCTGGGCATCGACGGCCTGGCCCAGGCCCTGTTGCAGATTCCATTTGGTCTGCTTTCCGACCGTTATGGCCGCAAGCGCATGATCTACATCGGTCTGGCGCTGTTTGCGCTGGGCAGTTTCATCGCCGCCGGGGCGCAGGACATCCACACCATCATTCTGGGGCGGCTGGTGCAGGGCACGGGCGCGGTGGCGGCGGCGATCATCGCGCTGACGGCGGATCTGACGCGCGAACAACATCGGGCCAAGGGCATGGCCATGATCGGCATGAGCATCGGCGTGACGTTTGGCGCATCGCTGGCGCTGGGGCCGGCGCTGAACCATCTGATCGGCGTGCCGGGCATCTTCGCCCTGACCGGCGTGCTGGCCCTGGCGGCGATGGCCGTCATCCGCTGGGGAGTGCCCACGCCGCAGATCAGCCGCGTCCATGCCGATGCCCAGACCATTCCCGGACAGATCGGCGCAGTGCTGGCCAATACCGAGCTGCAACGGCTGAATTTCGGCATTTTCAGCCTCCATGCCGCCATGCGCGGCCTGTTCGTGGTGGTGCCACTGGCGCTGGCCGTCACGCTGCCCGTGGATAGGCACTGGCAGGTCTATCTGCCGATCATGCTGGTTTCCTTTCTGGCTGCGGTGCCGGCCATCGTTCTGGCAGAAAGACATGGCCGCATGAAACTCATTTTCAGCAGTGCCGTGGCACTGCTGTGTCTGGCGACGCTGCTGATGGCGATGTTCATCGAGCATTTCAATGGTTTGGTCGTGGCCTTGTTGCTGTTCTTCCTGGCCTTCAACCTGCTGGAAGCCACCCTGCCTTCGCTGGTCTCGAAAATCGCCCCGGCCAACAGCAAGGGGACGGCGCTGGGCGTATACAACAGCTGTCAGTTCATGGGCCTGTTTCTCGGCGGCGCATTCGGTGGCCTGCTGGCCCAGCATGTCGGCCAGGCGGCGGTATTCATCTTCGCCACGGGGCTGGCGCTGATCTGGTTGCTGCTGGCCCTGTCGATGCCGGCGCCGCCTGCGGTGCGCACGCGTCTGCTGCCGGTTGCTGTCTGCGATGTTGCCCGGGCGCAGCGCCTGTCGGCTGCCCTGGCGGGATTGCAAGGTGTGGTCGAAGCCATAGTCATTCCGGATGAGGGCGTGGCATACTTGAAGGTCCAGACCATCTGGGACGAAATTGGCGCAAACAATCTGATCAACGAGGAACAAGGGAGAGAGAACAATGGCGGCAGTCAATAAGGTGATACTGATCGGTAATCTGGGCCGGGATCCCGAGGTGCGCTATACGCCCAACCAGGAAGCGGTGACCACCATCACGCTGGCGACTACGGATACCTGGAAAGACAAGGGGACGGGCGAGCGTCGCGAAGCAACGGAATGGCACCGCGTGGTGTTTTTCCGCAAGCTGGCCGAAATTGCCGGTCAATATCTGAAAAAAGGTTCTCAGGTGTACGTCGAAGGCGCGCTGAAGACCCGCAAATGGCAGGACAAGGACGGCCAGGAGCGCTATACCACTGAAATCGTTGCCAGCGAAATGAAAATGCTGGGCAGCCGTCAGGGGCAAGGCAGCAGCGACGGGGGCGGTGATTATCCGCGCGAACGGGGCGCAGCGGCGGCCTCGGCAGGAGTGGCTGCTCGTCCAGCTGCCTCGTCTTCATCCCAGCCGGTTTCGGCTGAGGACAATTTCGGCAACCTGGATGACGATATTCCCTTCTGACGGCAGGCCGGTTCTGGATTGCGCTGAATGAATCACGGTATGCCGCAGGTTGAGGCATCGTTGTCAGGCAGGGCGAGCAGCGGGACGTTGCGTTCATGAACATCAGGAAAATGCGGCGCCTGAAAATTTCCTCCTGGCACGATGTCGTGCTGATCGGCCTGCCGGCCCTGCTTCTGCTGGCTGGCGGATTCTGGCTGGCAGCACAGTTCGTGCGCCCGGCGCCGCCGCATCAGCTGGTGTTTTCCAGTGGTGGCGAAGGCAGCGGTTATCAACGCTTCGCGGCACGCTATCAGGAAGTGCTGGCGCGCTATGACATCGAACTGGTCGAGCAGCCTTCGGCGGGATCGCTGGAAAACCTGCAACGCCTGCGTGATCCGGACAGCGGCGTGGATGCCGGATTCATCCAGGGCGGTACGGTCAATGTCAGCGATGAAGACCGGCAACAGCTGGTTTCGCTGGGCGGCTTGTACTATGAGCCGTTGTGGATTTTCTATCGCAGCGAACTGGCACAATCGCTGCCGGGACGGCGTCTGGATCAGTTGAGTCAACTCAAGGGCCGGCGCATCGCCATCGGTGCGGCAGGCAGCGGCACGCACAGGCTGGCGCGCGACTTGCTGGGCGGCAATGGCCTGGAAATGGCGCCGACCCGTCTGCTGGAAACCGATGGCCTGGACATGGTGGCAGATTTGCAGGCTGGACGTCTGGACGCGGCGTTTGTCGTTGGTCCTGCCCAGTCGGCGGTGGTCTGGTCCCTGCTGTTTTCCCGCAATATCCAGTTGATGAGCCTGACCCATGCGGATGCCTATGTCCGGCTGTTTCCGCAATTGCAGCAACTGACCTTGCCTCGCGGCGCGATTGATCTGGTTCAGGATGTGCCGGCGCGCGATGTGGTCCTGCTGGCGCCGGTGGCAACTCTGGTGGTGCGTCGACAGACGCATCCGGCCTTGATCGATCTGCTGTTGCAGGCGGCCAGCGAAGTGCATGGCGAGGCGGGTGTGTTCCAGAAACCGCATGAATTTCCCCGGGCGAGCGAAGTGGATTTGCCGCTGGCGGCGGAAGCCGAGCGTTACTACAAATCGGGAAAGAGTTTTTTACAGCGTTATCTGCCTTTCTGGCTGGCCACGCTGATCGACCGCATGGTGGTGCTGCTGGTGCCGGTGGTGGCCCTGCTGATTCCCATCATCAAGTTTGCGCCGGCGCTGTATGGCTGGCGCGTGCGTTCGCGCATTTTCCGCCGCTATGGCGAACTCAAGTTTCTGGAGCGGGAACTGGAACTGGATGCCGGTCGGCTCAGTCGCCAGGCCTGGCTGTCGCGCCTGGATGAGATTGGGGATGAGGCCAACCATCTGCCGGCGCCGCTGGCCTTTTCCGATATGCTTTACACCCTGCGCCAGCATATCGAACTGGTTCGTGCGGAAATTTTGCGCAAAACATGATGGCACGGGGTATTTCTTCGCCTATGATTGCGCAATTGGACTGCGCCTGTGCCGGCCAGTCATCATGATCATGACAATGTTGCGCGCCATCGATGACGATGGCCGCGCAAGCCAAGGGAGTCCTGGATGTTTCTGTTGATCGGGTATGTCATCATTCTTGCCGCATCGGTGGGTACCTATGCGGTACACGGCAGTCTGGCCGCACTCTGGGTGCCGATGGAGTATCTGGCCATCATCGGCCTGACGGCGGGTGGTTTTGTTGCCGCGAATACGTCCAAAGTCGTCAAGGCAACAACCGGCGCCATTCCTTCGGTCCTGAAAGGCTCGAAATTTTCCAAGGCCCTGTACATGGACTTGCTGGCCATGCTCTACGAAGTGCTGGCCAAGGTGCGCAAGGAAGGTCTGATGTCGATCGAGTCCGATATCGAAGCACCGGAGCAGAGCAGCATTTTCTCGAAATATCCCACCATCGTGGCGGATCATCATGTGATGGAATTCATCACCGACTATCTGCGCATGATGGTCGGTGGCAACCTGAACGCCTTTGAAATCGAGAATCTGATGGATATCGAAATCGAAACGCATCACCACGAAGCTCACGTGCCGGCACATACCATGGCCAAAATGGCAGATGCGCTGCCGGCCTTCGGTATCGTGGTGGCTGTGATGGGGGTGGTGAACGTGATGGGATCGGTGGGCGAGCCGCCGGCGGTGCTGGGAAAAATGATCGGCGGTGCGCTGGTCGGCACCTTTCTTGGCATTTTGCTGTCCTATGGCTTCGTTTCGCCGATTGCCACGCAACTGGAACAGAAAGCCGAGGAAAGCGGCAAGATCTACCAGTGCATCAAGATGGTGCTGCTCTCCAGCATGAATGGTTACGCACCCCAGGTCG
The DNA here is from genome assembly GCA_019105045.1 of Sterolibacterium sp. Classification (GTDB taxonomy): domain Bacteria; phylum Pseudomonadota; class Gammaproteobacteria; order Burkholderiales; family Rhodocyclaceae; genus Sterolibacterium. The sequence goes on along the minus strand of JAHRWT010000056.1, from coordinate 85,793 downwards.
CCATCGAATTCGGCCGCAAGGTGCTGTATTCGACCGATCGGCCGACCTTCCTCGAACTCGAGGAGGACGTCAAGAGTCGCAAGGGGAAATGAGCTTGAAGCGCAGTCTGGAATCGCAACGGAGCGGGCAGCATGGCTGACGACAATCAGCAACCCATCATCGTCAAGCGCATCAAGAAAGGCGGTGGGGCGGCCCATGGCGGCGCCTGGAAGATTGCCTATGCCGACTTCGTCACGGCGATGATGGCTTTTTTCCTGCTGATGTGGCTGCTTGGGTCGACGACTTCGGGCGACCTCAAGGGGATTGCCGATTACTTCAATACCCCCTTGAAAGTCGCCCTGTCGGGCGGTTCGGGCAGCGGTGATTCGTCCAGCATCATCCAGGGCGGTGGCGAGGATCTGACGCGTTCCTATGGCCAGAAAAACCGTAGTGACGAAGATCAGCGCAAGATCATCAACCTGCGTGCTGTCCAGGCAGACCGGGCAGCTGTCGAGAAGCGAGAAAGGGAAATGCTGACCGGCCTCAAGGAAAGAATCGAGGCCATGATCAACAACAATGCCAACCTGCGCCAGTTCAAGAACCAGTTGTTGCTGGATATAACCACTGAAGGCTTGCGCATTCAGGTGGTCGATGACCAGAACCGGCCCATGTTCGACAGCGCGAGTGCCGAAATGAAACCCTACGCGCGTGACATTCTGCTGGCCATCGGTCACGCACTGAATGACGTGGAAAACCGCATCAGCCTGTCCGGTCATACCGATGCCACGTCGTTTGCCGGTGGCAAGCTCGACTACAACAACTGGGACCTGTCTACCGATCGGGCAAATGCTTCGCGGCGGGTATTGATTGCCGGCGGTATGCAGGCCGACAAGGTGATGCGCCTGGTTGGTCTGGCTTCGGCCGTGCCTTATGATCTGACCGATCCGTTCAATCCGGTCAATCGCCGCATCAGCATCATCGTCATGAACAAGCGCACCGAAGCAGCCATCTTGCGGGATGGCGTGTATGAAGAAGATGCCGGTCAGGAGGCCGCAGCAGCGCCGGTTGATCCCTGAGCGCTGCCGCCGATGATCAGGTTTTCGCACGGCGTGCACGGCGTGCATTGCGTGCGTCGTTCATCGCGTATCGTGCATTCGCAGGCAAGCGGCGCTGTCGCAGGGGATGGTGAGAGACCGGCGCGACTGCTGCGCGCTGCCGGTCGGCCAGGCTTCAGCTTGAGGGTGGATGGCTTATAATGGCCGCCAGTACACGACTGGTCCGCGCGGGTGGCGCGGCATTTTTTTGTCACAGAAATCCATGCGCATCCTGATCAGCAACGATGATGGTTATTTTTCACCGGGAATCGAGATTCTGGCGCGGGTGCTCGGTGAAATCGCTGAAATCACGGTGGTTGCGCCGGAGCGCGATCGCAGCGGTGCCAGCAATTCACTGACGCTGGATCGGCCGCTGCACTTGCGTCAGGCGGCCAACGGCTTTTATTTCGTCAATGGCACGCCGACCGATTGCGTGCATCTGGCCGTCACCGGAATGCTCGATCATCTGCCCGACATGGTGGTTTCGGGGATCAATCTGGGCGCCAACATGGGCGATGACACGCTGTATTCGGGAACAGTGGCGGCCGCAACTGAAGGCTATCTGCTTGGCGTGCCGGCACTGGCGATTTCCATGAACAGTTATTCCGGTGAGCATCTGGCAACCGCTGCCCGTATCGCCCGGCAGCTGGTGGAACGCTTTCAGCAGGAAAGCTTTGGTGACCCGCTGCTGCTGAATGTGAATGTGCCCAGCCTGCCATTCGAGCAGATCAAGGGTATGCGCATCACGCGGCTGGGACGGCGGCACAAGGCTGAACCCGTGGTCAGGCAGCAGACGCCACGCAATGAGACGGTCTATTGGGTCGGCGCTGCCGGTGCGGCCCAGGATGCCAGCGCCGGCACCGATTTCCATGCGGTGGCCAATGACCACGTTTCGATCACGCCGCTGCAGATCGATCTGACCCACACGGGCCAGATTCCTCTGGTTCAGCGTTTGTTGCAGGGCTAGCTCATGAATTCGGCATCAGCTTCATTGCGTGGTATCGGGATGACGTCCCTGCGCACGCGCGGACGCATGATCGAGCGTCTGCGCGAGCAGGGAATCCGCGACGAGCGCGTGTTGGCGGCGATGGGCAATGTGCCACGCCATATCTTTGTCGAGGAGGCACTGGCTTCCCGCGCTTATGACGATACGGCCCTGCCGCTGGGATTTCAGCAGACCATTTCGCAGCCTTATGTGGTGGCGCGAATGATCGAGCTGTTGCTTGATGGTACGCCGCCGCGCGAGCTGGGCAAGACGCTGGAAGTCGGCGCGGGCTGTGGTTATCAGGCGGCCGTGCTGGCCTTGCTGACGCGGGAGCTGTATGCCGTCGAACGGATCGACGCGCTGCTGGTGCGCGCACGCAAGCATCTTGCCCAGTTGCGCCTGGGCCATGTGCGAACCAAACATGCGGATGGCAGCCTGGGCTTGCCGGAGGCCGCGCCCTTCATGTCCATCATCGTGGCCGCCGCAGCGCCGCGCATTCCGCAGACCCTGCTCGATCAGCTGGCGCCCGGGGGACGTCTGATCATGCCACTGGCCGCTGCGGGTGACAAACAGGTACTGGCATTGGTCGAACGCAATGCCGATGACAGCGGTTTTCGCGAGACGCATTATGATGCCGTTCGTTTCGTGCCCTTGCTGGCAGGAGTTGAATGAACATGCGCATGCGACATTTTCCAGGTTTTGCAGCCGGCATATTTTTGTCGAGCGTCGTGCTGCTGTCGGCCTGCGCCAGCAATGCGCCAGCTCCCGTCGTCGAGCGCAGCAAGGGCAGCGGCTCTCTGGTCAATGCTGCGCCCTCGCCGGTCGCCTTGCCGCCGGTGGGGCCGGGCATGTACCGGGTGAAAAAAGGCGACACCCTGTATGCGATTGCGCTGGATCACGGTCAGTCCTATCGGGATCTGGCCGCCTGGAACGATCTGGCGGATCCGGGGCGGATAGAAGTGGATCAGGTGCTGCGTGTCGTCCCGCCCGGTGAAGATGTCGTTGCCGGTGGCCAGACGGTGGCTGTTGCCAGTCCGGTCAGTCTTGGCGGTGGCATCGAGTCTGCGAATCCAGGCGGCGCCGCGCTGCCGGCAGCGGTTGCCGGTGAGCTGCTCAAGCGCGCGCCGAAGGGTGGCAAGCAGCCCTATTCGGCAGAGGCGCTGGCAAAGCTGCAACAGGAGGAAGTGCCGGCCGCACCCGTGGTGGTGGCCGTTGCTGCCGCGCCGGCGGCTTCATCAGCATCGCCAGCGCAGCCTGTCGCCAAGCCTCAGGCTGCGACAGGCGGCTCACTGGACTGGGTCTGGCCCGGTAACGGCAAGTTGCTGGCCGGGTTCGTCGAAGGCGGCAACAAGGGGATCGACCTTGCCGGCAAGCGCGGTGATCCGGTGCTGGCGGCCGCTGCCGGCAAGGTCATTCTGGTGAGCAGCGCGCTGCGTGGTTATGGCCACTTTGTCATCGTCAAGCACAACAACGCCTTGCTGTCTGTCTATGCACACAACAGCCGGATACTGGTCAAGGAAGAGCAGGCGGTGAGCAAGGGGCAGAAAATCGCCGAGATTGGTGACAGCGATGCCGACCAGCCCAAGCTGCATTTTGAAATTCGTCAGCAGGGCAATCCGGTTGACCCGCTGAAGTTTCTGCCGGCGCGCTGACCATGGGCAAACGTCGCGCAACGGATACGGCAAACGATCTGTCCGCGACGCGAGAGGCTCACGCCATGGCAGATGAAGCCGGGCTGGCAGAGCCTGATTCCGGACAGCGTGATCCGGATACGCCGCATGAGGCGACAGAGCATGTCCATGGCGAGTTTCTCAATGACATCACCCAGCTTTATCTCGACGACATCGGTGCCAACCGGCTATTGACGGCGCAGGAAGAACGGGCATTGGCCCGGGCAGTGGTGCAGGGTGATTTTGATGCCCGGCAGAAGATGATCGTTTCCAATCTGCGCCTGGTCGTCAGCATCGCCAAGCACTACCTGAATCGCGGCTTGACGCTGGCCGATCTGATCGAGGAAGGCAATCTGGGACTGATGCACGCGCTGGAAAAATTTGATCCAGAGCGTGGTTTCCGTTTTTCGACTTATGCGACGTGGTGGATACGCCAGAACATCGAGCGCGCCATCATGAACCAGTCGCGCACCATTCGTCTGCCGGTGCATGTCGTCAAGGAACTCAATCTGGTGTTGCGTGCGCTGCGTCATCTGGATGGCGCAGCCGCCAGCCATGAAGCGCATGACAGCACACCCCGGCTGGGCAGCATGGAAGAAGTCGCCCGCCTGCTCGACAAGTCGGTCAGCGACGTGCAGCACATTCTTGCACTCGGTGAAACCACGGCCTCGCTTGATGCGCCGCTGGATGTCGATCCGGATCTGACCGTGGCGGATGCGGTGGCCGCCGATCCGGGCTGGAATCCTGAAACGCAGTTTGAAAGTGCGGAAATCAGCCAGCAGATCGCCGAATGGATCGAACAACTGTCCAGCAAGCAGCGCTATGTGCTGGAGCGTCGCTATGGTCTGAATGGCTGTGACGTGCTCACCCTCGAACAGCTGGCCCATGAGCTGGCGGTCACCCGCGAGCGGGTGCGGCAGATCCAGGTCGAAGCCCTGGTCAAGCTGAGAAACAAGCTGGCCCGCGAAGGCTATACACAGGAAGGCTTGCTCTGAAATCAGGCAGGGTTAGCGCATCGTGCCGTCACGCGCTTCTGTCAGGACAGCCTGTGCCCGCAGTCTGGCGCGCAGGGCCTGGGCCAGATCATGCACCGCCATGGCGTAGAAACTGCTGCGGTTGTAACGGGTGATGACGTAGAAATTCTGCAGGCCGAGACGGTATTCGGTGGCCTGTCCGGGGGTGACCAGGTCAATCAGGGCGGCGGCTTCCCCGGCGAGGGTGGGTGGAATATCCACGGTGGTCACGCCATGCGCGCGTAGCTCGCTGATCGGGCGCCGGGGCAGTATGCCTTCGGCAATCAATGCCTGATGGCGCTCATCACTGACTTGCGCCGGCAGACATACCGTTCCGTCTGCTTGCCAGCCGTGTTGCTTGAGAAAGTTGGCGACGCTGGCGATGGCATCTGCCGGGCTGGTTTCCAGATTGATGCGGCCGTCATTGTCGCCATCGCGCGCAAAACTGCGGATACTGCTGGGCAGGAATTGCGGCAGACCCAGCGCACCGGCATAGGAGCCGCGATAGGCAAGTGGATCCCGCCGGGTTTCGCGGGAGAGCAGTAGCAGGGCTTCGAGTTCGCTGCGAAACAGTGCCTTGCGGCGCGCATCACTGTCCGGGTTGATTGCCGGGTAATCGAAGGCCAGCGTGGTGAGTGCCGCAAGCGTATTGAAACTGCCCATGTGGCGGCCATAGATGCTTTCAATGCCGATGATGGCGACGATGTATTCCTCGGGCACGCCGCTGTCCTGGCGGGCTTTGGCGAGTGTCTGCTGCTGCTCATGCCAGAAGCGTACGCCGTCATTGATGCGCGAGGCGTCCACGAAACGGGCGCGGTAATTGGTCCATGAGCGGACCTGTGGATCCTTGGGCGGCATGACGGCGCGGATGACTGGCTTGAGTGGATACATGTCGGCAAACAGCGGCAGCAGGCTGTCGGCGGCAAAGCCATGTTTGTCCTGCATCTGCCTGACAAAAGCCTGGACTTCTTCATGCGCTGCATAGGCGGCTGGCGGCGTCGGCGTGGCGGCCAGCGTGTTGCCGGAAAACAGCAATGCAAACAGCAATGCAGATACTTGCGGCGACTGGATCAGTGGTTGCCGGCGGGTGAGGTATGGATTCATCTGAAACGGGAAACCTGTTGTCTGAGCGCTTGTAGCCAGGCCTTGCGCTGTGTGGCGGAGGCACCGTCGGCTGCATAGCGCAGGTGGCTGTACAGTGCGGCGATGCGAGTGACTGCGGCGCTGCGCTGCTGGTTGAGCGCCGGATCGCCACTGTGGTCGTCCTGCAGTCTCGCATGAATACGCTGGGCATAGGCAAGCGGTCCTTCCCAGGGGTGCCTGGCCAGTCCCTGCGTGGCGAGTTTTCTTGATAGACGCTGCCAGGCCGCCAGTGCTGGATCGATCCGTTGGTGCACGTGCAGCGCCCAGGCCATCAGGCCCAGCACCAGCAGCGTGCAAAGGCCGCCAAACAGCAGACTCATCTGCCGCCAGTCAGCGGCATCCACTCCCAGCCTGTCGAGCAGATTGCGCTGGCGCTGTTGGTTGTAGCCGATGACCCATTGATTCCAGGCATTGCTCAGTGCATCCAGGCGCAAGCGCATGTCGCGCAGCCAGGGAAACGGCAGGCGGCTGACCAGTGGCATGATCTCGCGTTCTTCTGCCGGCAGGGCGGCGGCCAGTCCCTGTTCGACACGCATCGGGGCAATCGCAGCGGTCGGGTCGATCCGCTGCCAGCCTGCGCCGGTGTTTGCGTTTGCCGGCAACCAGACTTCGGCCCAGGCGTGGGCATCGGATTGGCGCACGATCAGCATGTCATCGACGGGATTCAGCTCGCCGCCCTGATAGCCCGTCACCACTCGCGCCGGAATGCCGGCCGCGCGCATCATGAAGACGAAGGCGGCTGCGTAGTGTTCGCAAAAACCCCGTTGGGTTTCGAACAGCAGTTCATCCACGCTGTGCTTGCCCAGCAGAGGAGGACGCAAGGTGTAGAAGAAATTTTCATTGTGCAGATGATCCAGCATACGCTGCACGATGGCCCGCTCATTGCCATGCAGTTCCGCACGCCAGCGGGCAGCCAGTGCCCGGCTGCGCGGATTGAAGGCAGCGGGGAGTTGCCGGGCGGCTTGCAGGATGTCGTGCTGTGCGTCATCCCGCGCGACAACCGGTGCGCCGGGCAGTATCGAACGCAGCGTGTAGCGGCTGCGGCTGCGTACCGGCTGTTGCGTCAGTAGCTGAAAATCGTGGGTCATGCGGGCATCGTCGGGCAGCATGACCGGCAGATCCAGGGCAAACAGCCAGTTTCTGTCATTTGGTTCCAGTGTGATGCTGTATTCGACCGGCGGGCCGGCGAGCGTGTAAGGCAGTTTGTTGACCGGCTGTTGCGGGCCGACGTGCCAGGTGCGGCCGTCGAATCTGTTCAATACCGGGCCCCGCCAGTACAGGCTGGCGCGCGGCGGTGCCTGATGCGCGTATTCGCCACTGAAGCGTACCCGGAAGGCAACGCTGGCCGACTGGCTGAGTTGAGCGATGTTGCCGGGCGACATGCTGTCATTCAGTCCCATGGTGCCAGCGAAGGCATCTGCCGGCAGACCCCAGAGCGGCCCCTGGATGCGCGGAAAAAGGACGAACAGCACCAGCATCAGCGGGGCGGCCTGCAGCAACAGCCGGCCAGACAGATGCAGCAGCGGCCGTGTCGCCTGCTGCGGATGATTGAGCATGGCCAGGGTGGCGGTCACGGCCAGCACCCCGGCCAGCATCAGCAAGGCCGTGGGCATACTCTGGTCGTGAAAGAACTGGCTGAGCAGCATGAAGCAACCCAGCAGCACCAGTACAAAACCATCGCGGGTCGTGCGCGCTTCCAGTAGTTTCAGGGAACAGAGCAGCGCCAGCAGGGCAATGCCGACATTGCGTCCCAATAGCGTGTGGTAGTGCATGCCGATGGCGGCTGCGCCAAACAGCGCCAGTGGTGTCAGCAACCAGGAGGTGGGCAGTCTGGCCGGTGGCGAGGCGGAGGGAAATCCTGCGTTGTCTGCGGCGACAAGCTGCCGCCAATGCAGGCTGGCGAACCAGATCAGCAGCAACAGGCAGAGGGCGGCCAGCCATGTCGGCAGATGGGGCAGCAAGGGCAGCTCGCAGCACAGCGCCATGCCCAGCAGCCAACGCAGTTGTCCTGTTTGCAGCAGCGGCCGTGCGGGTTGTGCCGTGGCGCGGCGGCGTGCGGCGGATGGGTTGACTTCAGTGCGTGCCATACAATGCCAGGGCCTTGAGACAGGCATGAAAATGCGCAGCGCCCTGCGCCGGTGCCAGCAGGCTGCCGGGCAGTCGCAATCCCCAGCGCAGATCGTTGCCATGGGCATCGCAAATCCAGCGGGCCAGCACGGCCAGTCGCTGCTCGACATCCAGCGTGGCCGGCAGGTCTTGCCAGTCGAACCACAGATCCTGCGCCGTCATGCCGCTGAACTGTTTGGTCTGCAGCGGTGCCTCGGGCTGGCGGGCGGCGGTTTTCCAGGCGATGTGGCGCAGCGGGTCGGCCGGCTGGTAAGTGCGCAAGCCGGAAAAATCCTCCCTGCCTTCGCCCAGTGGAACATTCTGGCCTGTCTCGCCTGTCGCGCATGGCACAGCCGGTGCCCGGCGGGCCGGCGCGGGATACACCAGGCAGCTTGCCGCTGGCACGGCGTAGGCCCAGGTGCGGATCAGCCCAAGTGGATAGGTGGTGGCAAGCGTGACGCGTGGCATGGCCAGCCAGCCCCGTCGTTGGGTCGGCAGGCTCAAGCGGACTTCCGTGCGGGAATGGGCAGGCAGGTCGACGCAGATGGCTGGCTGGTCTGGCAAATGCAGCTGGATTGCCGGCCGGGGTGTATCGCGCTGGTTTTCCAGCAGCAGGCCGAAGTGAGCAGTTTCACCGGCAAATACCGGCAGACAGCGGCCGGGCTGAATACGCAGCTGGGCAAGATTGCGAAAGGTATGGATGATGGTCATGACGCCCAGGCCGGCCAGCAGAAATACCAGTAGATAACCCAGACTCAGCGCATAGTTCATGGTTGCCGCCAGCATCAGCGCCAACATGCCGGCAAAAGCCAGTCCCTGGCCGCTGGGCAGGACATAGATGCGATGCTGGGCAAGCAGAATGGGTGCGTTTTCGGGAGATTTGCCGCGCAACGCCCAGCGGTGGAAACCTGCTTGCAGACGGGTTTTCAGCGACATATGGGAACCGTCAAGGCAGCGGTACCGCTGCGATCAGGCGCTGGGCGATGGCTTCGGCATCAAGGCGCTGCACAGCGTCGTCGACCGGGCGCAGGCGATGGGGCGCTACGGCCGGCAGCACGGCTTGCACGTCTTCCGGCAGGACATGCGGCCGCGCTTCCAGCATGGCCCAGGCGCGCGCGGCCTGCAGCAATGCCAGTGCAGCGCGCGGCGAGAGGCCAGCCTGCCAGTCCGGCGATGTGCGGGTATGCGTGGCCAGGGCCTGGACATAATCAATCAGCGCATCGGCGGCATGTACCTGGCTGACTTGCCGCTGCAATTCGCTCAACTCATGCGGTGACAGGCAGGGCGGTAGCGCGTCGATCATTTCGCGCCGATCGCTGCCACGCAGCAGTTCGCGTTCGGCAGCATGATCGGGATAACCCAGTTCGATGCGCATCAGAAAGCGGTCAAGCTGGGATTCCGGCAAGGGGAACGTGCCGATCTGCTGCAATGGATTTTGTGTGGCAATCACGAAGAACGGCTGAGGCAATGGCCGTGTCACGCCATCCAGGGTGACCTGGCGCTCTTCCATGGCTTCCAGCAATGCGCTCTGCGCCTTGGGCGTGGCACGGTTGACTTCATCGGCCAGCACCAGCTGGGAAAAGATGGGGCCGGGGTGAAAACTGAAGCGGCCACTGTCACGCTCGAAAACCGAAACCCCCAGGATGTCGGCCGGCAGCATGTCGCTGGTGAATTGTATGCGCTGGAATTGCAGGCCCAGCAGCCGGGCCAGCAGATGGGCCAGCGTGGTCTTGCCGACACCGGGCAGGTCTTCGATCAGCAGGTGGCCGCGTGCCAGCAGGCAGGCCAGGGCAAGCCGGATCTGCCTGTCCTTGCCAAGGATGATGCGGCCCGCCTGGTGCATGACTTCGACGAGCTGTGGATGGGTGAGGGCGGAGGCAAAGGAGGCAGGCAGCATGTGAACGGCAATCGTAGTGGCAAAGGGAAACGGTGGGGAAACGGTGCACTGGCGCAAACGTAGCATAATGCACTTTCTCTTTCTGAATCCAGCATCGGTCAATGCACGCATGACGACTGCCTTCATTACGCATCCTGATTGCCGCCTGCACGACATGGGGGCACAGCATCCGGAGTGTCCGGGGCGCTTGGATGCCATCAATGACCGGCTCATCGCAGCGGGTCTGGATATTTATCTGGAGTATCACGAAGCGCCGCAGGCCAGCATGGAGCAGCTGCTGCGTGCCCATGCCCGACCCTATCTGGAAATGCTGGCGGACAGCGCGCCGCAGCAGGGTATCGTGCATCTCGATGCCGATACCGCCATGAGTCCGGGTACCTGGTCGGCCGCCTTGCGCGCGGCCGGTGCGGGCATTCTGGCGACCGATCTGGTCATGCAGGGCCAGGTGGCGAATGCCTTCTGCGCCGTGCGGCCTCCCGGACATCACGCCGAACGTGCGCGGGCCATGGGTTTTTGTTTCTTCAACAACATCGCCATTGCTGCTTTGCATGGTGTCGAAGCCTGGGGACTGCAACGGGTGGCCGTGGTGGATTTCGACGTGCATCATGGCAATGGTACGGAACACATCCTGAGCGGACGCGAGGATGTGCTGATGGTCGGCAGTTTTCAGCATCCGTTCTATCCCTACAGCGGCACCGGGCCGACGGCGGCCAACATGCTCAACGTGCCGCTGCCTGCGGGCACGCGGAGTGAGGCATTCCGCGAAATGGTCGTGACGCACTGGCTGCCGCGTCTGCGCGAGTTTTCACCCGAGCTGATCTGCATCTCGGCGGGTTTCGATGCCCATCTGGAAGATGACATGGCCTCGCTGGCCCTGGTCGAAGCCGATTACGCCTGGGTCACGGCGCAGCTCATGGAGGTTGCGGCGGCTTCGGCCGCTGGGCGGATCGTTTCCATGCTGGAGGGAGGCTATGCCCTGTCGGCGCTGGGGCGCAGCGTTGCGGCCCATATCCGGACGCTGGCCGGGTTGTAGTGATCGCATATCGCCGACGTGCCGGATGGTTGTAAAATGCCGCCTTTCCTTCCGTCTTTCACCTGTTCATGATTACCGGTTCCATTCCTGCCATTGTCACGCCGATGCTTGAGGACGGCAGCCTCGATTTGCCGCGTCTGCGCAGCTTCATCGACTGGCATATCGCCGAAGGTTCGGATGCCCTGGTGATGGTGGGTACCACTGGCGAATCGCCGACGGTCGATGTCGAGGAACATTGTCAGGTGATCCAGACGGCGGTCGAACAATCTGCCGGACGGGTGCCGGTGATTGCCGGTACCGGTGCCAATTCGACGGCCGAGGCGATCGAACTGGCGCAATTTGCCAAGGCAGTGGGCGCGACGGCGCATCTGTCGGTGGTGCCGTATTACAACAAGCCGCCACAGGAAGGTCTCTATCGGCACTTCAGGACGATCGCCGAGACGGTTGATCTGCCGATGGTCCTCTACAATGTGCCCGGTCGCACCAGTTGTGATCTGGCGAACGAAACGGCTCTGCGCCTGGCAGAAGTGCCAGGCATCATCGGTATCAAGGATGCCACGGGCAATATCGAACGTGGCTCGGAGCTGATCAAGCGCGCGCCCCCTGATTTCGCCATCTACAGTGGCGATGATGCTTCGGCACTGGTGCTGATCCTGCTTGGCGCGCATGGGACGATTTCGGTCACCGCCAATGTCGCGCCACGGTTGATGCATGAAATGTGCGCGGCAGCGCTGGCGGGTGATCTGCCGCGCGCCCGGGCAATCAATTTCCGCCTGCTGGGGCTGCATCGCAATCTGTTTCTCGAAGCCAATCCCATTCCGGTCAAGTGGGCACTGGCGCGCATGGGTAAAATAGCGGATGGCTTGCGCCTGCCCCTGACGCCGTTTGCCGCCGAACATCATGAGCGTCTGCGTGCGGCGCTGCGTGAAGCCGATATTTCTTTCGATACCTGATCCGTTGCCTCAAGAGGTCTGCATGAAGCCTGTCCTGCGATTGTCATCACTGCTTGTCTGCACCCTGCTCCTGGTGGGCTGCAGCGGCAGCCTGATCGAGTCAAAAAAGATCGACTACAAATCGGCGGGAAAACTGCCGACACTGGAAGTGCCGCCCGACCTGACCGCGCCGTCACGCGATGAGCGTTATGCGGTTCCAGATTATGGCAAGGCTTCGGCAACTTTCTCTGAATACAGTGACGAACGTGGTTTGCAAACACGTGATAGCAGTGTCCTGCCGCAAAACGAAAACATTCGCGTCGAACGCGATGGCACGCAGCGCTGGCTGGTGGTTCCCGGCAGCCCGGACAAATACTGGCCGACGCTGAAAGAATTCTGGCAGGGTATCGGTTTTACGCTGGTCACCGAAATGCCTGAAGCCGGCGTGATGGAAACCGACTGGAATGAAAACCGCGCCAAGCTGCCCCAGGATTTCATTCGCGGCACGCTGGGCAAGGCACTGGATTTTCTTTATTCGACCGCCGAACGTGACAAGTTTCGCACGCGTCTGGAGCAGGGTGGAACGTCGGGAACGACTGAAATCTACATCAGCCATCGCGGCATGATGGAAATCTATACCACCGAAGGCAAGGACGAAACCCGCTGGCAGCCGCGTCCGGCAGACCCTGAACTGGAGGCTGAAATGCTCCAGCGTCTGATGGTGCGTCTTGGCGTGGATAGCGAACGCGCCAGGACTTTGACGGCCAGCGTGCAAACGACCGCGACGCGGGCCAGCCTCAATGCTGCCGGTGACGCGCTGACCGTGCAGGAATCATTTGATCGCGCCTGGCGGCGTGTCGGTCTGGCACTTGACCGGGTGAACTTCACGGTCGAGGACCGGGATCGTGCCAAGGGAATTTATTTTGTCCGCTATGTTGATCCGGAAGTGGATGTGGATTCCGGTAAAAAAGAAAGCAAGGGCCTTCTGTCGAGCATGATGTTCTGGAAGAGCGACAAGGCAGAGCAGAAAATAGCCACGCAGTTGCGCGTGTCAGTCAAGGGCGAGGGCAGTGCCAGTCTGGTGGGCATCCAGGGTCAGGATGGTATGCCGGACAACTCCGCCACGGCACGCAAGATACTCAAGCTGTTGCTGGATCAGTTGAAGTGATGCGCGCAGCAGGACCTGCTGAGATTGTGCATCAGGTCCTGCGATTTAGGCCGTCCGGCCACCGGCGCAAGGTAGCCGGGTAGCCGAATAGCCGGATAGCATGGAGTGGCTCCGTTTCTCTGAAATGAAGACAACAAAAAAGCCAGCCCGCAGGCTGGCTTTTTTGCAGGATGCGTTGCTGCCAATTACTGGGCAGCGCCGTCCTTGTTTTCTTCAGCAGCGGGGGCTTCAGCAGCTTCAGCGGCAGGGGCTTCAGCGGCAGGTGCTTCAGCAGCCGGTGCTTCAGCAGCAGCGGGGGCTTCGGCGGCGGGCGCTTCAACTGCGGGCGCTTCAACGGCAGGGGCTTCTTCCGTCTTTCCGCAAGCGGTAACAGCCAGGGCAAGCAGGGCAGCAACGAGAATTGAGTATTTCATTTTGATGAGTCCTTTAGTCGGTGAGGGCGAGGAAATTTTTTGTCAATGACTGGAAATTACTCCAATCAGCCAAGCATTATATCAGTCAAAAATCAAAAAATAATAGATGTAGCTTATATATTTTTGGGTTTTATTTCTGGGTTTTGCTCCGGCTGCTTTCAGGGATTTCGCCATTTGATCGAGCATCCCATGCTTGGGGTCTGCTCGGTCGGCCCCTGGCCGGTTCTGGCCACTGTCTGCATGGCTTCAAACAGCTCACGACGGGCATTCGCCGGGGCGGCTTCCTTGCGGGAGGCGTCCAGGCGGCCCCGGTACTGGAGTTCGAGGCGGGCATTGAAGCCAAAAAAATCCGGTGTGCATACGGCGCCATAGGCTCGGGCGGTTTCCTGTGTCCGGTCGATGACATAGGGAAAGGGAAACTGCAGATCGCGGGCGATTTGCTGCATGTTTTCCCAGGCGTCTTCCGGGTAGGCGGCAGGGTCGTTGGCCATGATGGCAATGCTGCCGATGCCCAGTTCTGCCAGTTCCCGTGTATCGCGCAACAGACGTGGCAGGATGACCTTGACGTAAGGACAGTGGTTGCAGATGAACATCACCAGCAGGCCATTGGGGCCACGGGCGGATGCCAGCGTATGACGTTGACCATCGGTGCCCGGCAGATCAAAGGGCGGCGCCTGCCAGCCAAAGTTGCAGACAGGGGTGGTGGTGCTGATCATGGCCAGTTCCTCAGCATATAATCCTCTGATGATACCGCGCTTTTACTGTCCTCAGACCGCTGTCCGGCTGGCAATCGGCCAGATTGTCAGCCTGCCGGATGACGTGGCGCGTCATGCACTGAAGGCGTTGCGTCTGCGCGAAGGTGATGCGCTGATCCTGTTTGATGGCAGCGGCGGGGAATATATGGCAGTCATTGTCGAGGCGGCGCGCCATTTGCGGGTCCGCCTGGAGGATTGGCGGGCGGTTGAGTGCGAATCCCCGTTGCCGGTGAGCTTGATTCAGGCGTTGCCCAGTGGGGACAAGATGGATCTGGTGATACAGAAAGCGGTGGAACTGGGCGTGGCAGCGGTACAGCCTGTGCAGACCCGGCGCAGTGTGATGCGTTTGACTGGCGAACGTGCCGTCAAGCGCCTGGCGCATTGGCGTCAGGTTGCGGTTGCGGCCTGCGAGCAGTCCGGGCGCAACCGGATACCTGTTGTGCATGAACTGCTGGACCTGCCGGCGTATCTGGCCAGCCAGGCTGCGCAGCAGGCGGCCAGCGGGTCGCATCAGGCTGCGCCCTTGCGGCTGCTGCTGACGCCGCATCAGGGCCAGCGATTGAGCGCGTTGTTGTCTGCGCTGCCGGGCGCACCGGAAAAACCATCGGCAGTGCACTTGCTGATCGGTCCGGAGGGTGGTTTCGAGACGGCGGAAGAAAGTCTGGCGCAGGCCGCTGGTTTTCTTGCCGTGCGCCTGGGGCCGCGCACATTGCGCACCGAAACTGCCGGTCTGGCTGCGCTGGCGGCTGTAATGACCTTGTGGGGCGATTTCTGATGGTTTGATGGGCTCTGTCGCCACGCGCTGGTGACAGTACCGAAAAAAAGGGGACAGCGTGAACGAAAAACAGCAAGAGACAGACCGGCAAATCAGCGAAGCCGCCCTGGTTGCCTGGGTACGCCAGGCTGCGCCCTATATTCACGCATTTCGCGGCCGTACATTCGTGATTGCCTTTGGCGGCGAAATGCTGGGCACGGCTCAGGTTCAGGCGCTGGCCCAGGATTTTAATCTGCTGGCCAGCCTGGGCATCCGACTGGTTCTGGTGCATGGTGCGCGGCCGCAGATCGATGCGGAAATGCAGCATCGTGGCCTGAAACCACGCTTTCACAAAGGGCTGCGCATTACGGATGCGGCGGCGCTGGAATGCGTGAAAAGCGCCTTTGGCGTGACACGCATCGAAATCGAGGCGCTGCTCTCGCAAGGGCTGCCGAACACGCCCATGGCCGGTGCCTGGATGCGCATCACCGGAGGCAACTTCATCACCGCCAAGCCGGTAGGTGTGGTCGATGGTGTTGATCATCTGTACACCGGTACGGTGCGCAAAGTCATCGCCGAGGAAATCAAGGCAGATCTTGATCAGCAGAATGTGGTGCTGATTTCCTCGCTGGGTGTCTCGCCCAGCGGCGAAGTATTCAACTTGGCCATGGAAGAAGTGGCCGAAACCGTGGCAGTGGCCCTGCAGGCCGAAAAGCTGATTTTTCTTGCCGATGCGCCCGGCCTGGTCGACAGAAAGGCACAGTTGCTCGACGCGATCACCGTCGATGAAGCCGCGCAGTTGCTCAGTCGGCGGGTTCGTCAGTCGGCAGAAGTCGCCCGCGTGCTGCCGGCCGCCGTGCGGGCCTGCCGTGCCGGCGTCGGACGGGTGCATTTTCTTGATCGCAATGCCGATGGTGCCATGTTGATGGAATTCTTCACCCATGCCGGGGTGGGGACGGTGATGACCCGCGCACCGCTGGTCAGGTTGCGCGAGGCAACGGCCGATGATGTCGGCGCCCTGCTGGGTTTGATTGCGCCGCTCGAAGCAGATGGCACGCTGGTCAAGCGTGGTCGCGAATTGATCGAGATGGAAATCACTCGGTTTTCATTGCTGGAAGATGATGGCGTGGTCGTCGGCTGCGCGGCCCTGTATCCCTTCGCCGGCAAGAAAGCCGCCGAGCGCTCCGGTGAGCTGGCCTGCCTGGCCGTGATGCCGGAATATCGTCGCTACGGCTATGGTGACCAGTTGCGTCAGCACATCGAGAAACGGGCGAAGAAACTCAAGCTGAACAAGCTGTTCGTGCTGACCACCCGCACGGCGCATTGGTTCATCGAGCGTGGCTTTGTTGAAAGCGATCTGAGTACCCTGCCCGAAACCAAGCGCGAACTCTACAATTATCACCGGCGTTCAAAAGTGTTCATCAAGACGCTATGAGTGCAGAGTTGTGAGTCATGAGCCATGAGCCGTGCGTGGCATGTCCTGCGTGCCTGACAAGGCCGCTTCTCATCACGGCCATTGTTGCAGCGAGTCGCGCTAGAATTGCCGTCTGATCTTCTGGAAAGGATGCCGTAATGACTCGCATGGTAAATTGCATCAAACTGGGCCGCGAAGCGGCTGGCCTGGATTTTCCGCCGGTACCGGGGGAACTTGGCAAGCGCATTTATGAAAACGTCTCGAAAGAGGCCTGGCAGCAATGGATCAAATTGCAGACCATGCTGATCAATGAAAACCGCCTCAGCCTGGTGGATGCCAACGCCCGCAAGTACCTTGCCGAACAACTGGAGAAACATTTCTTCGGTCGGGGGGCGGATCAGGTCGCAGGCTACGTCGCGCCGCGTTGAGCTGACATCGCGGCATCGCCCGTTTCAGGCTGGCGATGGCTGACTCCCTGCAGGGCAGGCGCAATCACCGCGTCTGCCCTGTGTTTTTTGCAACGCTTCGGGTGATGCGTGCGCGGATGCCGCCAGCCCGACTCACGCGGTCTGGCGGATATGGGTTTGCACGCCCTGGCTGCCTGCCAGCAGCAGCACATCGGCACCACGGCGGGCGAAGAGGCCGTTGCAGACGACGCCGGTAATCTGTTCAAGACGGCTTTCCAGAGCGAGCGGGTCGTGGATGGCCAGGCCATGCACGTCAAGAATCTCGTTGCCGTTGTCGGTGACGAAGCCCGTGCGCAGACGTGGCTCGCCGCCCGTAAGGCGGATCAGTTCGTGGCGGACATGTTCGCGGGCCATCGGAATCACTTCGACGGGGAGCGAGAAACTGCCCAGTGTGTCTACCCGCTTGCTTTGATCGCAGACGCAGACAAAGCATCCGGCAACGGCGGCAACGATTTTTTCGCGGGTCAGCGCGCCGCCGCCGCCTTTGATCATGGCCAGACCGGCGTTGATTTCATCCGCGCCATCGACATAGATTGGCATGGCCAGGCCGTCGGCGACGATATCGTTGAGTTCGAGCACGCGCAGCCCATGGCTTTCCAGTCGCTGCCGGGTGGCTTCCGAGCTGGCCACGCAACCGCCGATGCGCTCGCGCAGCGCAGCGATTTCATCAATGAAACAATTGGCGGTCGAGCCGGTGCCCACGCCGAGGATGGCGCCCGGCGGCAGGTGCTCGGCAACATAATCGCGGGCAGCGCGGGCGACTGCCTGTTTGAGTTCGTTCTGGTTCATGGCCGCTTCCTCGACGGTAAACTTCCTGACATGGGCAGCGGAATTTTAGCGGTTTGTTGTCGCCCTTGTCGTTCGTTGCGGCCCGGTCGGGCGCGGATCAGCAAGCCTCAAACCGCTGCCTGTCGTGCCTGGCGGCTGTTCCAGCTGAAGCCGGCCCACAGGATGAGCAAGGTCAGGATCTGGATGCTGACGCCTTGCAGGGTCGGGTAGATGCCGAGCAGATCCAGGCGCGGGCCGGCAAACAGCGACACGGGCAACCAGCCGGCTTCCTGCAGCGCGGCAATGCCCTTGCCGGCCAATACGACGGCCAGTACAGCCACCATGAGCGCGTTGATGGTAAAGAATCGGCCAAAGGGCAGGCGCTGGCTGAAGTGCAGG
This sequence comes from Sterolibacterium sp., assembly GCA_019105045.1. Taxonomy (GTDB): domain Bacteria; phylum Pseudomonadota; class Gammaproteobacteria; order Burkholderiales; family Rhodocyclaceae; genus Sterolibacterium. The sequence goes on along the minus strand of JAHRWT010000056.1, from coordinate 67,803 downwards.
AACAATCCGGCGATCAGCGCCAGCAGCAGGCAACCCAGACCTGCACCGAGGAGGATGGCCTGGTGGTTGCCCTGGCTCCAGAGCGCGACATAGAACAGCACGGTTTCGAAGACTTCACGATAGACCACGACAAAAGCCAGCAGAAACAGGAACCACGACGAGCCACGCGACAGGGCGTGGGACAGTTTTTCCTGGATGTAGCGCTGCCAAGCGCCGGCCTGGCTCTTCCCGTGCATCCAGATGCCGACTGAAATCAGCACCGCCACGGCAAACAGCGCGCCCAGCCCTTCGGTCACTTCGCGGCTGGCGCCACTGATATCGACCAGATAGGTGGCGGCATACCAGGTGGCGCCACCGGCCAGCAATGCGCCGATCCAGCCGCCGTGTACATAGATCAGCCCTTCGGTACGTTCGGACTTGCGCAGGAAAGCAATCATGGCGACGATGATCAGCAGGGCCTCCAGTCCTTCGCGCAACAGGATGGTCAGGGCACCGATGAATGCTGTCAGGAAGTCGGCCTCGCTATGACTGGAGAGCGTCAGTTCGATGCGATCGAGGATCGCGCCGGCTTCGTCGATACGTGCCTGCAGCGTGGCTTGATCCGCTTGCGTGCCAATGGTATTGCGCACATTCAGCATGGCTGTCTCGATGGCGAGCAGCAGTTTCTGGTCACGGGCGCGCAGCAGCGGCTCGATGGGTTCAACCCCGTCCAGATAGGCCGACAGCGCCATGTCACGGGCCTGGCCGACCCGGCCGCTGGCGTAGGCTTCGGCAGTCTGCTGGAGGCGGCTGCGGGCCAGCGTCAGACTGCTGCGATTGCCTGTGGCATTTTGCGCGGTGGCCACCAGTTGCTCGGGATGCCGTCGCAGATAGGCGGTCAGCGCGTTCGCATCATCACCTGTCAAGCCGGCCAGGCTGGCTGGCTGGGCCTGGATGAGGCTGGTCGGGTCGGTCAGGATCGCGTGCAGGGCAGGCTGGTCGCGCCAGAGTTGGGCGCCGCGCTCGGCCATGGGCGGGTTGTAGGCAAACTGGCCAATATAAAAAGCCAGTGCCCAGCGCTGCGCTTCAGAAAGTTGAGGATAGCCTGCCATGGCTGTGCCATCGAGACCGCGTTCGATGACTTGCTGCAGGGCGAACAGGCTGCGCTGCCGGGCGCGTTCAAGATCGGTGAAGGCAATCGGCGGCGGATCCATGCCGATGCTTTGCGGGCCATCACCGCGACCGGTGAGGCCATGACAGGCGGCGCAGTGTTGTTGATAGAGCGCGGCGGCCTGGGAGAGGTCGGGCAGCGTCTGCGGGGCGCGTGGTACCGGATAGGCCTGCAACAGGTCGTCAGCCAGTGTGCGTGCCTGCTTTTCGACCATTGCTGGCGCCGATTTGTCATTGACCAGTTGTTGCAGTGTGGCGGCTGCCTGCAGCAAAGCAGGCTGTTGCGGGTGGCTGGGCAGTTCTTTCAGACGCTCGCCGATATTGGTCGAGAATTCCTGCATTTCGGCGTATTCAAATTCATTGGCGATCTGGCCGTTATCAACGGCGCCGGCATAATCTACCGCGAGGTAATCGAGCAGTTGCCAGATGGGCTGGACTTTTGGCGCGTCTGCCCAAGCAGTCTGTGCCGTGATGGCAATCGGCAGCAGAAGCAGCATCAGCAGCGTGCGCAGGGCGAGGGGCGGGGGTAATGGGAGCATGGGAGAGGTAGATGGTAGACGCTGGATGCGTTGGATGCGCGGAAGGGGTAGGGTGACCTGCAGTAGTCAAAATTCTACCCAAGATGCGAATGTTTCGCATTTGATTTTTTGTCGAGGTCATCATCGGCTGGGTTGGGAAGGCTGCGGCGGCGCAGTTGCGCATGGGCGCTTGGCTGTAAAATCATTCTTTTTTTCTGAGGTTGTCATGAATAACGAAATTTCCTTGCTGCGACGTGTTGCCGGGGGGCTGGCGTTGGGTGGCTTGCTGCTGGGCCTGGCAACCGGCGCACTGGCCGATGCGCCTGCGGCTGCCCAGGTGGGTGAAAAATCGCAGGCGGCAAAAGTGTCGCCCAAAAAATATGTGACCGATGACGTCCTGCGGCAGGGCATGAGCCATATTGCCGAGCTGCTTGATGCGTCGTGGAACGAGGTGCAGGCCGGCAAACTGTCGGCGCCGGCCTATCGCAGCCTGGCGGACAAGGTCGAGGCCGAGACGCAGCACATCGTGCGCAACTGCAAGCTGGATGCCCGCACAGACCAGGCGTTTCATGAAATTCTTGCCGATATCAACAGCTCGGTCGAGCTGATGCGTCGCAGCAAGCCGCAAATCCAGCGGACGGGGGTGGTCGCACTGGCGCAGACGCTGCGCAACTATGCGAAATATTTCGAGCATCCCGGCTGGAACGGGCCGCAGCCGCAATAAGCTGGCCAACCACCGCTGCCATGAGGGCAAAGCCGCATGTTTGATGGCATGAAAGATTTTCTCGTACATTGGGCCACCCTGACCGGGGCCCTCTGGCTGGCGGCTCATCTGTTCAGCAACGTCCGCTTTGACAGCCGGGGCGCGCTGATTGCGGCAGCCCTGTTGCTGGGCCTGGCCAATACCTTTGTCCGCCCGCTGGTCATCCTGTTGACCCTGCCTTTCACGCTGATTACCTTCGGCCTGTTTCTGCTGGTCATCAATGGTCTGATGGTGCTGTTGGTCGCACGACTGGTGCGCGGTTTTCAGATCACCGGCTTATGGACGGCCATACTGGTGAGCATTTTCATTTCGCTGTTCAGCTTTGCCGTGAACTGGTTTCTGACAAGCCAGGGCGCAACATTTCCGTTTTCGATTGGCCCGATGGGGCCATTGGATACAACAGATCCAAGTGGCTTTGGCACATGGATCTGAAACAGACTTCTGGGACAGACGCATGACGACGATTTATGGCATCAAGAATTGCAGCACCATGCAGAAAGCTTTCGATTGGTGCGCAGCGCACGGTATTTCTTATGTGTTTCACGATTACAAGAAATCCGCTGTACCTGCCACCACGTTGCGACAATGGTGCGAGGTGGCAGGCTGGCAAAACCTGCTCAACAAGCGCGGCACGACCTGGCGCAAGCTGACGCCCGCCGAGCAGGCGGCCGTGCTGTCGCAGGAGCAGGCCGTGGCGCTGATGCAGGCCTATCCGAGCCTGATCAGGCGGCCGGTTGTCGAAACAGGTAGCCAGTTGCTGGTGGGTTTTGAGCCCGCGCTGTTTGCCGAACATCTCAAGTAAGCCGCCATGGAAGACAAGCACAGCACGCATAGCCTGGTCACGCGTTTCATTTTCGAAGACCTTGATGTCTGTGGCGCAATCGTGCAACTCACCGAAACCTGGCAGCAGATGTGCGCCGAGCGTGGCTATGCGCCGCTGGCCATGGCGTTGCTTGGTGAAATGGCGGCCGTTGCCGCAGTGGTCGGCAGCAATCTGAAAGTGCCTGGCCGGGTGACTTTCCAGACGCGAGGGGATGGGCCGCTGTCCTTGCTGGTGGTCGATTGCGAACAGAATGCCGGCCAGTTGCTGCTGCGTGGCATGGCGCGTCATGCCGACAGTCTGGCCGCAGCGCCCCCCTGCGAACTGCTGGGAGACGGCAATCTGCTGTTCAGTCTGCAAACTGCCGATACCCGCCAGCCTTACCAGAGCCATGTGCTGCTGGATGGCGACAGCATCGCCCACATCTTTGAGCAGTTCATGAGCCAGTCGGCGCAACAGCCGACACGTTTCTGGCTGTTTGCCGATGAGCAGCAGGCGGCTGGTCTGTTTCTGCAAGTCATGCCGGCGCGCGAACATGCTGAGGCGGTCGATCCGGACGGCTGGCACCGGGTGCAGCAGTTGGCGGCAACCATCAAGCGGCAGGAATTGCAGCTGCCGGCCACTCAGTTGCTCGAGCGGCTGTTCGTCGAAGACAACCTACGGGTGTTTCCCCCGCTGCCGGTGCACTACCATTGCCCGCGCGATGAAGACAAGGTGCGCAGTATGCTGGTCACACTGGGACACGAGGAAGTGGCAGCGATACTTGCTGAACAGGGTGAAATCATCATTCGTGATGAAATCTGCAATCACGAATATCGCTTCGGTGCCGGGATAATCGAAGAGCTGTTTCCATCGGCTGGCCAGATCCTGCACTGAAGGCGGCCAGCTGGTTGCGCCCGGTTGCCGCGCAAACCCCGCTCAGTAACTGATCTCGACCACTCCTCCCGGGCGGGCAATGCCGCTGACGATGCGGCCATTGGCCATGCGTACCTGGACGACTTCGCCGTCTGCTCCGGCATTCAGTGCCCGTCCGTCGTTGCCGGCGACCTGAAAACCCGGCCCCCGCGAAATCACCTTGACGCTCTGGTTCTGCTGCACTGCCATGGGGTCGCGCAGCATATCGCCACGCAATGGCCGTCCGGCCGGCATGGACAGGGTCAGCGTGCGACCGATGGCCTGGGCTTCATCTGTCAGGATGCCGTTGGGCAGGCTGGTCAGGTCGCCGTTGCTGCGGGCCAGATCGGCGGCGGTGATCAGCTGGCCGCGAGTCAGGGCACGGGCGGTCAGCAGATAATCACTGATGACACGGATGGTTACCGGCACGTGAATGCGCCAACCGCCGGCATCCAGACAGCGAACCATCACGCTGCTGCGCCCCCACAGACGGGCGCCGCCAGCCAGGCTGACCTCAAGATTCGTGCAGGCGACCAGATTGTTGCGCGGATCAAGCGGTGTGATTTCAAAATCAACTTGGCCGGGCAGACCTTGCGTCTGGATACGCAGAAAATCTTCGACTGCCTGGCTGACCGGGGCGGCAGGCTGCTGGGCAATGGCCGTGTGGATGGGCAAGGCCAGCAGCAGAGCCAGCAGCAGGCGGCAGCAAGAATGTGCGGTGTGTTTGTTCATGTGCCGATTGAAACATGTTGCGCAGTACAGTGGCAAGCAGAAGGTCCGTAAAGAGTCTGTCAAAGGCCCGCGCAAAGCAGGCATGGCGCGAGCGGCAAAACTTGCCGTATGTTGGAAATTTTGCCGGCGATTCACCGCAGTACGCCGTAAAACTGTCTCAATAGGTTGAACTGCCCACATAAACAGGCTCAGTTTATCGGGCAGCAAAACCTGGCACGGTTTCTGCATTGGGTTGCTTGTCGCCGCATCCGGCAACCAGATCAACAGAGATTGCCATGACCAACCGCATAGACCAGGAGATGGGATACAGCCAGCAGGCGCTGAATCTGCGCGCCTATCGGCAGGAAATCCTGGCATCCAACATCGCCAATGCCGATACGCCCCACTACAAGGCGCGTGATTTTGATTTCAAGACAGCGCTGAATACAGCCATGGGCGCGGGCACCGCGCTTGGCAATCTGACGCTGCACAGGACCAGCGGCCAGCATCTGAATGCTCAGACGGCGGCGGATGGCATGGGCGGCAACCGTTTTGGCGCTGCGCTGCAGTTTCGTGGTGAGCTGCAGTCCAGTGTGGATGGCAATACGGTGAATATGGATGTCGAACGCGCCGCTTTTGCCGAGAACGCCATCCAGATGGAAGCCTTGATCAGCTTCGTCAATCATCAGTTCAAGCTGCTGGGCGCTGCCGTGCAGCCCTGAGCTGCAAGGGTCTGAAAGGGGATATTCATGAGCATGTTCAACGTTTTCAGCATTGCCGGTTCTGCGCTGCATGCGCAATCTGCCCGGCTGAACGCGGTGTCCAGCAACCTGGCCAATGCCGACAGCCTGGTGGGGGCGGATGGTCAGCCCTACCGCGCCAAGCAGGTGGTGTTTGCCGCCACGCCGGTGGGCAACGAGGGTGGTCTGGGTGTGCGCGTGACGCAGGTGGTGGAAAGCGCTGCGCCGCTGCGCATGGTGTATGAGCCGACCAACCCACATGCCGATGAGGCAGGTTATGTGGCCATGCCCAACGTCAATGTGGTGGAGGAAATGGTCAATATGATTTCGGCGTCGCGCTCTTATCAGACCAATGCCGAAATGATGAATACCGCCAAACAGTTGTTGATGAAAACCCTGAGTATCGGTCAGGTTTGAAGCAAGGACGAAAGGACGTTTCCATGAGTATCAATACCGACAACAACGCTGCCGCGTTTGACGCCATCAACAGCGCCAACCAGAGTGCAGCCAAATCGGGCAAGGCCGCGGGCGCGGCCAATGCCGCCGATGCCAACGATTCAGCCCAGGATCGTTTCCTGAAGCTGCTCACGGCGCAGCTGAAGAACCAGGATCCGCTGAATCCGCTCGACAATGCACAGATGACTTCGCAGCTGGCGCAGATCAGTACGGTCGATGGCATTACCAAGCTCAATGCCACCATGCAGTCCATGCTCAACAGTTCGACGGAAAGTCAGACCTTGCAGATGGCGGCGCTGATCGGTCATGCCGTGCTGGTGCAGGGCAACAACCTGACGCTGAAGGATGGTCAGTCGATCGGCGGCATCGATATGGCCGGCGTGGCGGATAGCGTGGTAGCCACCATCAAGGATGCCAACGGCATGGTCGTCCGCACATTGGAGCTGGGTGCGCGCGACGCCGGGACGGGTAACTACACCTGGGATGGCATCGCCGATAACGGCGAGCCGGCAGCTGACGGCATGTATTCGGTCAGCTTCAGCGCCAAGCAGGGCGGTGAAAGTGTCAGTGCCACGCCGCTGGAATATGTTGCAGTCACCAGCGTTGTCAGGAACAGCCAGGGCATTGCCCTGACGGTAGGTAATCAGGACACGCTGGTCAGCCTGTCCGATGTCAAGCAAATCATCTAGGAGACGAACATGAGCTTTCAGCAAGCACTCAGCGGATTGAATGTTGCCAACGCCTCGCTCAATGCCATCGGCAACAACATCGCCAACGGCAGCACGGCCGGTTTCAAGGGGGCGACCGCCCAGTTTGCCGACGTCTTTGCCGTTTCCATGCAAGGCGGCGGTTCTTCGTCGATCGGTATCGGTGCCCGGGTGGATGGCGTGCGCCAGCAATTCACTCAGGGCAACCTGACCACCACCAACAATCCGCTGGATATCGCCATCAACGGCGGGGGCTTCTTCCGTCTGGACAATAACGGCAGCATCAGCTATTCCCGCAATGGTCAGTTTCTGCTCGACCGTGAAGGTTTCATCATCAACAACGGCGGCCTCAAGCTGACAGGTTTTGCCGCCGATCCGGTGACGGGTGCTGTCATTCCGGGCAATATCGTGCCGCTGCAGGTCAGCAACGAAGCGATTGCTCCCAAAGTGACGTCGCTCAGTCAGGTTTCGGTCAACCTCGATTCGCGCGCCCTGCCGCCCGTGTCGATGACCCACGGAACCCTGACCAGCAATGGCAGCCCGGTGACATATACGGTCACGCCGGGTGCCAACGACAGTTTCAATGTCACGGTGGATGGCATCCCCGCGACGGTCACACTGCCTGCCGGCAGCTATAGCTCGCGCGGAGAGCTGGCCGCCGCATTGCAGGACGCCATCAACAACAGTCTGCCGCCGACGGTCAAGGTTGATGTGACGGTCGATAACACGAACAACTTCATTCTGACGTCACGCAGCGTGGGCAGTCTGGGCGCGCTGGGCAATGGGTCTACCGTCAGCCTGGCCGCCAATGGCGCCAATACCGGGTTTGCTGATATTTTCAACAGTGGTTCGGGCAGCATTGCAGCCACCACAGGGATCGATATGTTTGATCCCAACAATACCAACAGCTATACGGCATCCACGGCACAAACGATATTCGATACGCTGGGCAATCCCCATACCCTGTCGCTGTACTACGTCAAGACTTCGGAGCCCGGCAAGTGGCAGCTCTACACCACACTGGACGGATCGGCAGTCAATGGGCCGACCGATCTGACCTTCAACGGCAAGGGGACGCTGGTCACGCCGGCTGTCGGTGTCAAATTGCCGCAGAACTTTCAGGTGTATACCGGCGCTCTTTCGCCGCTGGCCTTTGATCTGGATCTGACGGGGACCACCCAGTACGGGATTGCCTTCGGCACCAATACGCTGGTCCAGGATGGTTATACCTCCGGCAAGCTGTCCGGGTTGAGCATTGCCAATGATGGCACGGTGCTGGGACGTTACTCCAACGGCCAGTCGCGCAACATGGGGCAACTGGTGCTGGCCAATTTCAACAATCCCAATGGTCTGCAGTCGCTGGGCAACAACCTGTGGGCAGAAACCACCGAGTCGGGTTCGCCGATTCCGGGCGGCCCGGGAACCGGCAACCTGGGGCTGGTGAAATCAGGCGCGCTGGAAGATGCCAACGTCGATCTGACGGCAGAACTGGTCAATATGATCACCGCGCAGCGCGCCTACCAGGCCAACGCGCAGAGCATCAAGACCCAGGACCAGATCATGCAGACCCTGGTGAACCTGCGTTAAGCCAGGCCGCTGAAACATGGACCGCCTGATCTACACCACCATGACCGGTGCCTCGCAGACCATGAGTCGGCAGGCAGCGGTGGCTCACAATCTGGCCAATGTCGCCTCGACCGGCTATCGCGCCGAGGAGCACCGGCTGCGCGCCGTGCAGGTCCAATCCCAGGCCCTGCCGACGCGCGCTTTTGTGGTCGATGCCAGTACCCATACCAACTTTGCCAGTGGTCCCATGCTGGCCACCGGTCGCGCGCTGGACGTGGCCGTGCAGGGGCCTGGCTGGATCGCTCTGGCCATGCCCGATGGCAGCGAAGCCTATACGCGCAATGGCAGTTTGCAGACCGATGTCAATGGTGTGTTGCAGACCAAGAACGGTCTTCCGGTGCAAGGCGATGGCGGGCCGATCAGCGTGCCGCCGGATGTCAGATTGTCCATCGGAACGGATGGCAGTGTGTCGGCAGTGCCGGCCAGCGGCGAACAGAATACGGTGAATGCCGTGGGGCGCATCAAGCTGGTGAATCCGGACGAAAACGAACTGGTACGCGGCGAGGATGGCCTGTTCCGCTTGCGTAGTGGTGAGGCCGCACCGGCCGAGGAAAACGCCAGGTTGGCGAGTGGTTATCTGGAAGGTAGCAACGTCAATGCGGCCGAGCAGATGGTGACCATGATTTCGCTGGCTCGGCAGTTTGAGATGCAAATGAAAATGCTGAATCTGGCTTCAGCCAATGACCAGGCGGCCACCCAGGTCATCAGCAATCTCTGATTTCAATTACAGGGCTCAATCATGATCCGCTCACTCTGGATAGCCAAGACCGGCCTCGATGCCCAGCAGACCCAGCTCGACGTCATCGCCCATAACCTGGCCAACGTCAGCACCAACGGTTACAAGCGGGCACACGCCGTGTTCGAGGATCTGCTGTACCAGACCATGCGCCAGCCGGGCGCCCAGTCGTCGCAACAGACCACGATTCCTTCCGGTCTGCAGTTGGGTACCGGCGTGCGGCCGGTTTCCACGGAAAAGAACTTCGGCCAGGGTAATCTCAATCTGACCAGCAACTCGCTGGACATCGCCATCAATGGTCAGGGATTTTTCCAGATCGAAATGCCCGACGGCACGCTGGCCTATACCCGCGATGGTGCATTCCAGAAAGACAGCACTGGTCTGGTGGTGACGTCCAGCGGCTATCCGCTTTCGCCCGCGCTGACCATTCCCGACGATGCGGTAACAATCACCATCGCCCGCGATGGCGTGGTTTCTGTGATGCAGGCCGGCGCAGTGGCGCCGACGGAAGTCGGCAGCATACAAATTGCCAGTTTCGTCAATCCCGGCGGCCTGCAGAGCGTGGGCGAGAATTTCTTCGTCGAAACCGCGTCCAGCGGCACGCCCTCGCCGAATACCCCGGGCACCAACGGGACCGGGGTGCTCAACCAGGGTTATGTCGAAGCCTCCAACGTCAACATGGCCGAGGAGTTGGTCACCATGATTCAGACCCAGCGCGCCTATGAAATGAACTCCAAGGTGATTTCGACTTCCGACCAGATGCTGGCCAAACTGGCCAATCTCTGACGTATTGATATGATCCGGAGCCGTGCCATGCGTTTTTTCGAGTCTCTGTCGTTGCGCTTTTGCCTGCTGGTTTTTGCCGGCCTGGTGGGCTGTGCCAGCCCGGGCACGGTGCCGCCGACCAACGTGCATCAGCCGATGACGGCGCGGCCCGAACCGCGCAGCCAGGCGCCGGCGGCCAATGGGGCGATTTACAGCGTGGCCTCGGCGCGTCCCCTGTTCGAAGACAGGCGGGCACGGTTTATCGGCGATACGCTGGTCATCAACATCACCGAAAAAACCGCTGCCTCAAAAAATTCTGAAAACAAGACCACTCGTACAAGCAGCATGTCGGCGGATGTGCCGATGGTTGCCGGTCTGCCGATAAAGACCTTGCAGGACATGGAGCTCAGAGCGTCCAGCAACAGTGGTTTCAACGGCAAGGGGCAGAATGTGTCAAGCAACAATTTCACCAGTTCACTGACGGTGACGGTGGTCGAAGTGCTGAGCAACGGCAATCTGCTGGTTTCTGGCGAGAAGCAGATCGGCCTCAAGGAAGGTGAGGAATTCATCCGCTTCTCTGGTGTGGTGAATCCGGCCACCATCACGGCAACCAATAGCGTGCAATCGACCCAGGTGGCCGATGCACGTATCGAATACAAAGCCAATGGCTTTATCGATTCGGCTCAGGTGATGGGCTGGCTGAGCCGGTTTTTCCTGTCCTTCATGCCGATCTAGGAGCTTCTGGTGAGTCTGTCGCGCTTTTCCCTGTGGATGTTTCTGCTGATCCTGTGCTGTTTGTTCCAGGTGCAGCCGGCCCGCGCCGAGCGCATCAAGGATCTGGCCTCGATTGCCGGGGTGCGCAACAACCAGCTGGTGGGCTATGGTCTGGTGGTCGGCCTGGATGGCAGTGGTGACCAGACCACGCAGACACCTTTCACGGTGCAAGGCATCATCAACATGCTGTCCAACATGGGGATTGCGCTGCCGCCGGGCACCAGCCTGCAATTGAAGAACGTGGCGGCGGTGATGGTCACGGCGACCCTGCCGCCATTTGCCCGTGCCGGCCAGCAAGTCGATATCACCGTATCGTCGATGGGCAATGCCAAATCGCTGCGTGGGGGCACGTTGGTAATGACGCCCTTGAAAGGTGCGGACGGGCAGATTTATGCCATCGCGCAGGGCAATGTCGTGGTCAGTGGTGCGGGCGCTTCAGGCGCGGGTTCCAAGGCCACGGTGAATCATCTGTCGGTGGGGCGCATTGCTGGCGGCGCCACGGTTGAGCGTGAAGTGACAACCGCCCTGGGAGAAGGCGAATATGTTTATTTTGAACTCAGGGAAACCGATTTCGGCACGGTGCAGCGGGTAGTCGATGCCATCAATCTTGGCCAGCCCGGCGTAGCCACGGCCGTGGATGGCCGGCAGATCCGCGTGCGGGCACCGCTGAACACGAATGAACGGGTGGCCTTCATTGGCCGTCTGGAAAACCTGCAGGTCACGCCGGTGCAGCAATCGGCTAAGGTTATCATCAACAGCCGTACCGGATCGGTGGTGATGAACCAGGCGGTCACGCTCGACAACTGTGCCGTGGCGCACGGCAATCTTTCCGTCAATGTCACGGCAGAAAATGCCGTCAGCCAGCCCAATCCGCTGGCCGCCGGGCAGACGGCCGGGGTGAGCAATGCACAGATCAACATCCAGCAAGAAGGCGGTGGTCTGGTGAATGTCCAGCCTGGCGCCAATCTGGCCGATGTGGTCAAGGCGCTGAATGCCATCGGTGCCAATCCGGCTGATCTGATCGCCATACTGCAAGCCATGCGGACTGCCGGTGCCTTGCGGGCAGAACTAGAAATCATCTGACCGCAAAAACCCCATCTTTTTGTCGCATCTGTCTGCCATTCGGAGCGTAAGCTATGCGAATGACCACTCCCGTCTCCAGCCAAAGCACCCAGCTGGCGCTTGATCTGCGCGGGCTGGATGCGCTCAGACAGGAGGCACGCGTCAATACGCCCGCTGCCAACAAGGCGATTGCCCAGCAGTTCGAGGCCCTGTTCCTGCAGATCGTCCTCAAGACCATGCGCGATGCCACACCGCGTGAAGGACTGTTCGACAGCGAGCAGGCGCGCATGTTCGAATCGATACACGATCAGCAACTGGCGCAAGTGCTATCGACCACGGGCAAAGGGCTGGGTCTGGCGGCCATGATAGAAAAGCAACTGGCACAGCTGGGAGCGAGCACGGATGTGCCGCCGCTGGGCGAATTGCCTTTGCATCCGGCCGCGCCGGCCTTGCCGCTGGATTCATCCGCCGGCTTGCCGGTGCCGCCAGTGATGACTGAAGATAGGTTGCCGGTCAGTCTGAGGACGCTGAAACAAACCCTGGTTGGCGCACGGGCCACGGCGGCCCCGCTTGCCACCGGTCAATCGACTGCGCCTGCGCTAGATACATCGACATCGCCCCCGCCGGATAGCGTCGTGCCGGCAACCTCATCTGCGCCGTTTGAGGTGTCTGCGGGGGCGCGGCGTTTCATCGAGCAGGTCTGGCCCCACGCTCAGCAAGCCAGCCGCGCCACCGGCATTCCGGCGCATTTCATGGTGGCCCAGGCTGCGCTGGAAACCGGCTGGGGCAAGGCCGAGCCGCGTTTGCCGGACGGCAGTCCCAGTCACAATCTGTTCGGCATCAAGGCCAGTCGTGACTGGTCCGGCCCGGTGGTCGAATCGATGACGACCGAAGTGGTCAATGGCCTGGCCCAGCGAGAGAAAGCGCGTTTCCGCGTCTATGCCTCCCATGCGGAGGCTTTTCAGGATTACGCCCGGCTGCTGGCATCGAGCCCGCGCTATGCTGATGTGCTCGGGACCCGCGATGCGGTGAGCTTTGCCCGTGGTCTGCAACAGGCCGGCTATGCTACAGATCCCCTGTATGCCAGCAAACTGGCACGCATCATCGAAGGGCCAACACTGCGAAGTGGTCTGCAGCAGAGTTGATCGCGACAATCGTCGGGTGGTTTCACCCGATGTGGCACGAAGATTGCTGATTATCCGGTGAGAACTTAATTTGCGGCAAGTTTTGCCGTTAACCGGGTGACACTTTGGAGCGATCATGGGTGCCAGCATACTAAGTATCGGCGTGACGGGGCTGAACGCCGCCCAGGCCAATCTGGCCGTGACCGGGCAGAACATTACCAATGCCTCCACGCCGGGCTATACGCGTCAGCAAATCGTGCAAAGCGCGAACGAGCCGATGTTTACCGGCTCAGGTTTCTTTGGCCAGGGGGTCAATATCGATACGGTCAGACGGGTATATAACGAATACCTGACGGCTCAGGTGTTGAATGCACAGACCAATGTGTCTGCGATGGCCAGTTACCAGCAGCAGATAGACCAGATTTCCAATCTGGTTGCCGACAGCAACGCCGGCATGGGGCCCGCCTTCACCGGTTTTTTCAGCAGTCTGAACCAATTGTCGGCGAACCCCGCGTCCACGTCATCGCGCCAGGCTTTCCTGTCCGATGCGCAGACGCTGGTTGCCCGCTTCCACGACATGAATGAGCGGTTCGACCAGATCAGCAGCCAGGTCAATACCCAGATCGCCAGTGAGGTGGCGGCGATCAACACCTACGCGCGACAGATTGCCGATGTCAATGAACGTATCATCGTGGCGCAGTCGGCCGGTCAGGGGCAGTCGCCCAATGATCTGATGGATCTGCGTGATACCTTGATCAACGAGCTCAACCAGAAAATCCGTGTCACTGTTCTGCCGCAGGATGATGGCGGTTATAACCTGTTCATCGGCACGGGTCAGCCGCTGCTGGTCGGTAATACGGTATCGACACTGGTGAGCAAACCGGATGAGCATGATCCCTTGCGAACCAATGTGGCCATGCTGTTGCCCGGGGGCAGCAGCATGGAACTGCCCGATCGTTTGCTGACGGGGGGGGCTCTCGGCGGCCTGATCGCTTTTCGCAATGAGTCCCTCAATAGCGTCCAGAATGAGCTGGGGCGCATAGCAATTGTTCTGGCGCAGTCGTTCAATGACCAGCATCGGCTGGGGCAGGATCTGCAGGGCGAAATGGGTAAGGATTTCTTCAGCATATCGTCCCCCAGGGTCTTGCCCAATCCGCTCAATCCGCTGCCGCAAGTGAATGTCGACGTGAGTTTTGATGACGTTGGTCAGTTGAAGGCCAGCGATTACCAGCTGGTGTCGAATGGCGGTGGCAATTACACCTTGACGCGCCTGTCAGATAACGTGGTGTTGGTTGACAACGCGATGTTGCCGGCCAGTATCGATGGCCTGAAGATCGTGCCGTCTGCGCCGGCGCCGGCGGGTGCCAGCTATTTGCTGCAACCTGTCCGGGCGGGGGCGCGCGATATCGCGGTTGCCCTCGACAACACGAATGACATTGCGCTGGCAGCGCCGGTGCGGACGGCGGCCAGCCTGACGAATACCGGCAACGCAAAAATCAGCGCAGGCCAGGTCGAGCCGGGTTTCGCTCCCCTGATGGCTGGCATCACGTTGACTTATGATGGTGCGGGTAACCTGAGCGGCTTCCCGGTCGGCGCGCAGGTCAGTGTGGGTGGCGGCGCGCCGGTCACCATTGCTGCGCTGACGGATCTGCTGCCTTATGCCAATGGGGCCACGATCAGCTTCAATGGCATGAACTTCCAGATCACCGGCACGCCCGATGGTGGCGATACTTTCAGTATCACGGCAAACAGCAGCGGCGTTTCGGACAACCGCAATGCCCTGTTGCTGGGGCAGTTGCAGACAGCCAGGCTGCTCAATGGCGGCACGGCCAGCTTGCAGGATTCGTATGCAAGCATGGTCAATCAGATTGGTAACAAGGCGCGTGCCGTTCAGGTCAATCGCGCGGCGCAGGAGTCCTTGCTTGAGCAGTCGCAGCGTGCGCGCGACTCGGTATCCAGCGTCAATCTGGATGAAGAAGCCGCCAATCTGCTGCGTTTCCAGCAAGCCTACCAGGCGGCGGCACGGTTGATTTCCGTGAGTGAAAAACTGTTTGAATCCTTGCTGTCACTCTAATCAGGCAGGAGCCCACTATGCGCATCAGTACAGGAATGATCTTTGACTCGGGACTGACTTCCTTGGGCAAGCTGTCTTCGCAGTTGCTGCAAACCCAGCAGCAGCTATCCACTGGCCGCAAGGTGCTGACGCCGGCGGATGATCCGGTGGCTGCGGTTGGCATACTGCAGGCCAATCAGGCGATTGATCTGACCCAACAATACAAGAAGGCGCATGACAATGCGAACTCGACCCTGGCCTTTGTTGAAAGCCAGCTGAAAAGCGCTGGCGATGTGTTGAGCGAGGCGCGCACCCTGGTGGTACAGGCAGGCAACCCGGGTTTGTCCGATGCCGACCGGAAAAGCATCGCTGTACAGTTGCGGGCCAGTTTCGAACATCTGCTGGGGCTTGCCAACACCCAGGATGCCAGCGGTCAATTCGTGTTTGCCGGTTATCAGGGCAACGTTCAGCCTTTTGCCGGCACGGTAGAGTCCGGTGTGGCTTATTTTGGCGACGATGGCCAGCGCGCCCTGCAGGTTTCCTCATCACAGCAAGTGGCTGTCAGCGATTCGGGTAACCGCATTTTCAACCGCATTGCCAGCGGCAATGGTGTGTTTTCGTTGGATTATGATTCGTCAAATACGGGTGGCGCACGCATCAGCGGCAGCAATGTCGTCGATGCGGCGGCCTGGCATGACGCATCGAATAGCGGCCATCTGGAAATCCGCTTCTGGGTTGATGAGATGGGTACGATCGGTCCGCAAAACGCGGTTTATTACGATCTGGTCGATGCGGGAACGGGGTTCTCGCTCTACCGGGATCCGGGTGATCCCTTGACTGCGCCATCGACCGCAGGCGGTTCGGATAATACGTATACACATGCCTACGTGCCGGGTCAGCCGATCAGCTTCAGCGGGCTGGATGTTGCCTATGGGGGAGGAAGTTTCGGTGCCAATGTGATGCTCACTGGTCAGCCGGCGGATGGCGACAGTTTCAGCCTGAAATCCAGCGGCAGCCAGAGCGTGTTCGAAACGCTGTCACGTTTCATTCAGGCGCTGGAACAGCCCGCTTCCGGCAGTCATGACCAGACGCGCATGAGCAATGAAATCGCCTTGGCGCTGGGTAATTTTGATCAGTCTGAAGAAAACTTTCTGGCGGTGCGTTCCGGTATTGGTTCCCGAATGAACCGCATCGAGATGCTGGAAACGCTCAACAGTGATCTCAACGTGCAATACCAGCAGCGTCTTTCGGATTTGCAGGATACGGATTTTGCCAAGGCATTGTCTGACCTGATGCGCACGCAGATTCAACTGCAGGCCGCGCAGCAATCCTTTGCCCAGACTTCCAAACTTTCCCTGTTCAACTACATCTGAAACATGCGCTGGCTGTCTTCCTGTGTTGCATTGATCGGTCTGTCTGCCCTGCTCGGGCTGGCCGCCTGTGCCAGTCCGGGCAAGTTGAATGCAACGGGACTGGTGCCCAACAAATCCTTGCAACTGACCACTTCTTTCGGCCTGCCGCTGGAGAAAGTCGTTTTCTGGGGCGCGTATGCGGGAATTGCCTATCTGGTGCTCGATCCACTCGCCCCCAACTGGGAAATCGAACAGGCACCGCTGCCGGACAACCATGTGCATCTGATGCTGAAAATGAAACGGGTGTCGGCGGGTGGTGCTGGTGAGGCCCGGCAGCTGTTCATGCGACGGGCGCGCGAACTGGTGCAGTATGGTGGCTTTGAAGGGTATGAAGTTGCCGAATACAGCGAAAGCCTGGAATCATCGCTGCTGGGTTCGCAGCGCGTGGCCAGCGGGGTCATCCGTCTGATGGGCCCGGGCCAGCTGAATGTCACTCAGGGTACGGCCGCAGGCAGCGCGCCGCCGGCTTGAAGAACGGCAGACAGGGCCGCGAATCCCTGTTCGTAGAGGCTCTGCAATACCGCACCAAAGTGCGGCAGAGAAAACAGCAGCACGGTGTAGCCGGTCACGATGGTGACTGGAAAGCCAACGGCGAAAATATTGAGCTGCGGGGCTATCCGCGCCAGCACGCCCAGTGAGATGTTGGCAATCAGCAGTGCAGTGATCAGCGGCAGGGCAAGCATCAGGCTGGTCGTGAAAATCACGGTGGACCAGGCCAGCAGGGCGCTGAAGCCTTTGGCCGCAAAAACCGTGGTGCTGACGGGCAGCAGCTGAAAGCTTTCTGCCAGGGCTGAAAGCATCAGCAGATGGCCGTTCATGGCCAGAAACATCAGTGTCATGAGCAGGCCCAGGAACGAGCCGATGGCCGAGGTCTGGGCGCTGTTGCTCGGGTCAAAGAAGGAAGCGAAAGACAGCCCCATTTGCAGGCCAATAATTTCACCGGCCATATCGACGGCTGTGAACATGAGGCGCAAGGTCAGACCAAAAATGACGCCGATCAGGATTTGCTGGCCGAGGACGGCGATGCCCAGCCATGAGCCGGGTGAAATCGTCTCCGTGGCAGGCAGGGCGGGCACCAGCGCCAGGCTGATGGCGATGCCAAAGACCACGCGAATCTGCCGGGGCAGGCCGGCATTGTTGAATACCGGCGCAGCCGCCAGCATGGCCAGGATGCGGGCCATGGGAAAGATGAAAGCCGCCAGCCAGGCTTCCAGTTGAGCAGAGGTCACGGAAATCATCCGCTGGCCATCCGTTCGCTATCGGCTATCCGCCATTTGCCATCGACCATCGACCGACCCCATGCACGGGTCAGCCGATGATGTCCGGTATGCTTTCGTAAAGACGGCGGATGTAGTCGGTGAGGACGGTCAGCATCCAGGGGCCGGCGGCAACCAGCGTGACAAAAATGGCGATCAGCTTGGGTACGAAGGAAAGCGTGGCTTCGTTGATCTGCGTGGCGGCTTGAAAGATGCTGATCAGCAGCCCGGTCAGCAGTGCGGCGATGAACAGCGGCAGGGCGACCATCAACAGCACTTCAACCGCGCCGCGGCCGATTTCGATCACAGTGGTGGGGGTCATGGGTTTTCTCCAAATGGCTGAATGGCGGATGTTGAACGGGTTATCCGAAACTCTGTACCAGCGAGCCGATCAGAAGTGTCCAGCCATCAACCAGGACAAACAGCATGATCTTGAACGGCAACGCGACAATGACCGGCGACATCATCATCATGCCCATCGACATCAGGACAGAGGCGACGACCATGTCGATGATCAGGAAAGGGATGAAGACGATGAAGCCGATCTGGAAAGCGGTCTTCAATTCCGAAGTGACAAAGGCGGGAATCAGCACGCGCATGGATATCTGCTCGGCTGATTCGGGTCGGGGTTGCTTGGATATCTTGGTGAATAGCGCCAGATCAGGCTCGCGAGTCTGCTTGAGCATGAAGCTGCGCAGCGGCACGGCCCCACGGTCAAGTGCTTCGGTAAAGCTGATCTGATTTTCGGTCAGGGGCAGATAGGCTTCGGAATAGATCCGGTCGCCTACCGGTGCCATGATGAAGAAAGTCAGAAACAGGGCCAGGCCGACCAAGACTTGATTGGGCGGCGAGGATTGGGTGCCCAAGGCACTGCGCAGCAATGAAAAGACGATGATGATACGGGTGAAGCTGGTCATCATCAGCAGCAGCGCCGGCAGGAAGCTCAGACTGGTGAGCATCAGCAGGGTCTGGATCGACAATGACCACTGCGTGCTGCCGTCGGCAGCGGGTGCGCTGGTGATTGCCGGTAAAACCTGGGCAGCGGCCAGCGAGGGCAGCAGCAGGCCGGCAAGCAGCGAAATGCCGCAATACCAGCGGCGTGATCGGTCAGGGCGCATGAGGATGCTCAGTTTCCACGGAAGGGCCCCTGGGATTGTTGCGCTGGGCCATGATTTTTCCGAGCTTTTCGGCAAACAGCTGGTGAGGGGCGGCGGGTTGGCTGTGGGTGGGCAAGGTCTGCCGCGGCAGTTCATGCAGTTTGTTGATCTGGCCGGCGGCCACCCCCAGTACCAGCCAGGTTTCGCCGACTTCAACCACCACCACGCGCTCCCGCGTGCCAACGGCAGTGGCGCAGATCACCCGCAGCAGCGCGTTGGCGCGGGCGGGGACGGCCAGTCGCTTCAACAGGTACAGGCTGCCGGCGAGCAGCAGGGCAACCAGCAGCAGACCGAAGATCACTTGCAGCAGGCCGCCGCTTGGGCCGACGGCCGACGCGCCGGTTGCTGCCTGGAGCGAGGGCGACAGGCCAACCAGCGCCAGCAGCCATGGGCGGACGGGCAGGCAGGAAACAAGGCAGCGCAGGAACGGCATTCGGCAGACCACATCCGGAATGGAAAAATTTGCCGGATGAGATTACCGCGTGCAGTTTTTTTCAAGTCGCCGAGCAGAGGGCGGAAATTGCGCCAGTTTTCTGCTGCCTGTGTTTTGCCGGTGATTGGCTGACCAGCGGCGCAGGACAGCGGGTGCTGGGTCAGCGGCGGATTTTGCTCATGCGTTCTGCCGGGGTGATGATGTCGGTCAGGCGGATGCCGAATTTTTCGTTGACCACCACCACTTCACCCTGGGCAATCAGGGTGCCATTGACCAGTACATCCATGGGCTCGCCGGCCAGGCCGTCCAGCTCGACCACCGAGCCGTGGGCCAGTTGCAGCAGGTCGCGAATGGCAATGCGGGTGCGCCCCAGTTCGACCGTGAGGTTCACCGGGATGTCGAGGATCATGTCGAAATCGCGCAGGCTGCCCTTTCCCGCATCGTCGGAGAGCTCGTCAAAGACCTTGGCGGTGGCCGCCTGCGCCTGGGCGCTTTCGGCCGCACTCTGCTCGCCCATGGCGGCAGCCCAGTCATCGTCACTCACCTGATTTTCTTCATCCGTCATTGCATACTCCAGAGGGGCTGTTTCAGTTTTCTTCCTGGGCGAGGAATTGATCGAGTTTCAGGGCGTACTGGTCATTCTTCACACCATAGCTGGCCGAGAAAATCGGCACGTCATGGGCCGTCACCTTGAGTTTTTCTTCGACTTCAATGGGAATGATGTCGCCAACTTTCAGTTGCATGATGTCGCCAAGACTGATGGATGCGTTGCCCAGCGGAGCGACCAGCTCCACTTCGGCAGTCTGCAACTGGCGACGCAAGGTAGTGGTCCAGCGTTTGTCGGCTGACAGCTGTTCGCTGTGCAGACTGCTGTAGAGCACACCACGTATCGGCTCGATCATCGAATAGGGCAGACAGATATGCATTTCCGAAGCGGCGCCGGACAGTTCGATGGTGAAGGTAACGGCAACGACGATTTCCGATGGCGTGGCGATGTTCGCAAACTGCGTGTTCATTTCAGAACGCAGATATTCAAAACTGACCGGATGGATCGGTTTCCAGGATTTTTCGTATTCGGTAAAGACGGTACCCAGCAAGCCCTGAATGATGCGTTGTTCGGTGGGGGTGAAATCACGTCCTTCAACCCGGGTGTGAAAACGCCCGTCTCCGCCAAACATGTTGTCGATGACCAGAAAAACCAGGTTGGGATCAAAGACGAACAGGGCCGTGCCCCGCAAGGGTTTGACCTGAACCAGATTCAGGTTGGTCGGCACCACCAGGTTGCGGATGAACTCGCTGTATTTCTGCACGCGGATCGGCCCGGAGGAGATTTCCGCATTGCGATGCATGTAATTGAACAGGCCAATGCGCAGATAGCGCGCAAAGCGTTCGTTGATGAGCTCCAGGGTCGGCATCCGGCCACGCACGATGCGTTCCTGGCGACCCACGTCATAGGGCCGCACGCCTCCGTCGTCACCTGTATCGGCAGGCGCGTCGTCGGTTTCGCCGGTCACCCCCTTGAGCAGGGCATCGACTTCTTCCTGGGAGAGAAAGTCCTGGCTCATGTGCGTGTCTTGCGTTTATTGGATGATGAACTGGGTCAGGTAGACGGCCTGCACCGAATCGTCCGGTCCGGGCAGGGGGGTGGCGGGTGGCCGGGTCGTGCCGTCAAGAATATGGTTGGTTTCATTGCGGATTTCCGTCGTCAGCAGTTCGACGCCTTGTGGCGAGGAAATTTCCGAAGGCGTTTTTCCGAGCAGGATCAGCAGAATCTTGGCGCGGATTTTTGACATGAAGACCTTGACGCGGTCTGCGCTCTGGCTGTCGAGGACTTCGAACTCGACGACGGCCTGCATGTATTGTTCTGCCTTGTCGTCTTCCGGTTGCAGTTTGACGGTGAATTGATCCAGCTTGACCATCACCGGCGGTGTTTCGGCCTTGATCCGTTTGATTTTTTCCAGTTTGGCTTCTTCGTCTTCCGTGGCGGGCTGCTGATTCTTTTTCAGCATGAAGAAACCTGCGCCGCCGCCAATGACCAACAGCAATATCAGCGAAGCGAGAATTATCAACGTCGGCTTCTTGCCGGCTTTTGCCGGTACGGCCGCTGCGTCGTCAGAACTTTTTTCCGGGGCTTTCGCCATGCATCACTCCTTAACACGATCACAGACCGTCATTTCCAGGCAAGCGGGAACTGACGGCCAGACTTGCCGCGGTCGAGTATGGCACGCCACAAGGGCTCAGGCAAAAGTATCGACCATCCCTCTGCCCTGGCGCAGCCAGGTGCCCTGATTCGTCAAGTGCGCCATCTTAACGTCGCCATGGTCTTCCAGTGCGCTGAAAAAGCGCGATGAATGCTCCCCGTTTCCGCTGTTGGCAAAGGACTGGCCGGCTGCGTGGTTGCCCGAATCGGCGCCAACCTGGGCTTGTCCCAGGCTCAGGCCGGCTTCGGCGAACATTTCCCGCAATCGTGGCAGGGCGTTTTCCAGCGCTTCACGCACGGCTGGATTGACGGCCATGAAGTTCGCGCTGGCCTGGTCGCCACGCAGATTCAGCGAAATTTCGACGCGACCGAGTTGGGGCGGGTTGAGAACCAGCTCGGCCCGTTGCTCCTGGCGGCCAACCATCCAGACCAGCTTGTCACCCAGTTCGCGGTGCCAGGCGCTGCTGCCCAGCGGTGAGTCGAGTCGGCCCGGGGTATCGCCGCGCACCAGACTGTCGCGCAGCACGTGCGGTGGGGCGGCGGGAGCCTGCCCCGCCTGGGTGGCTGCCAGCAGTTGTGCGAAATTTTCCGGCGGGCTCGCTGTGCCGTTGCTGTGAGGGCTCGTACGGTGGGCAGCATTTTCACCGGCAACGGCTGTACCGGCAATTTCTGCCGACTTGGCCGGACTGTTGTTATCGAGCACACCGGTTGTGGCGTCCGGCGGGGTTCTTTGCGGTGCCGGCAGGGCGCTGGTTGTCTGTTCAGTGTTGTGGGTAAGCGGATTGGGGGCGGCGCGCAAGGCCGCACTGGCCATTTGATCCGGGCTATCGGTGACGGCTGGATTGTTTGTCGTGGCCGACGGGCTGGCCGATGAGGCCGTGATCATGACGGGGTCGCTGTGGGCAGCGCTCTGTTCGCCCGTTGTCGGGTCGGTCATTTCCGTTGGGGTTGTTGATGCCGTTGTTGGCATCGGCTGTCCGCTGGTCATGCCGGCAAACTGCGCATTGCCGGCGGCTGCCTGGGCGTCTGCGGCGGCATTCGTGATCTGTTGGGAAAACTGCGGAAACGGCCCGGCAGCGTTGTCGTCTACGTGATCTTCGCTGGCCAATGCGGACAGCGCGGTATCGATTGCTGTTGTCGTTGTCTCAGCGGACAGCAGGGGATGCTGGGCAGTATCCTGGGCCTGCGGTAGCGGCAAGACAGTGTCGGCAAGGCCGGCTGACCTGGTCGCCGTGCCATCCTGGGCGGCGTTATTTGCCGTATTCGCTGGCGTTTCGCGGGCAGATGGCGGTGTTGCGGCCGTCGCCGATGAAGCCGGTGACTTGGTCTGCTGTTTCAGTATGCTGGCAAAGCTGCCCTGGGCGTCCTTTTCAGGCAGGTTGCCCCGACTGGCGGCGTGACTGGCTGCCGTCGTCTGACCGCTTGCCGGGGCAAGGGCGGAAAAGAGGGGGGCGCTGGCGATTTCCGGCATGGTTGATTCCCTTTCTGTTGGCAACAGCAGCATTGTCCTGCCTGTTGCCTTGTCTTCAGCAAGAGCCGTGCCAGATGGAATCACTCAAGGCATTGTGCTTGCCTTCGTGTTGCCATGTTTGCGGGCAGCATGTTCGTCAAGCAGTTTTTGTTCCTTGCGGTTCTCGATGTGTTGCTCACGAACCTGATGGCGTGTGGACAGCGTGTCGTAGGCCTTGAGGCGACCCCGTTTGTCCAGCCACTCCTGCTGCCCGCGCGCGGTGTGTTGTTTCGACTGC
The DNA here is from genome assembly GCA_019105045.1 of Sterolibacterium sp. Classification (GTDB taxonomy): domain Bacteria; phylum Pseudomonadota; class Gammaproteobacteria; order Burkholderiales; family Rhodocyclaceae; genus Sterolibacterium. The sequence goes on along the minus strand of JAHRWT010000056.1, from coordinate 44,699 downwards.
TCGACCAGCGCTTGCGCCTGGAGCACGGCCTCATCCAGACGCTGAAGAAAAACCTGGTAGTTGTTCAGGGTATTGCGGTCGATACCATTGCTGGCGGCGGCCATAAAACGCTCGCGATATTCGACGCGATATTGTTGCAGCAGCGTCAGTCGGCCGTTGGCTTCCTGTTCGCTGGCAAGCAGTTCGCCCAGCTTGCGCGAGGCTTCATCCATGCGCAATTGGGAAAGGTCAAGCAGCGTTTGCAGGGGAAAGAGTTTGCTCACGGTGAGATACCGAAGAAAGAAGGAGGCTGCATGAAACGCATCCTAGCCTATTGCTGCATGGTGGTGAAGAGTTGCGACAGGGCGGCCAGGCTGTTTGCGTAGTCGGAACGTTCGTCTATACGCTGTTGCAGGAAGGCTTCCATCAAAGGTTGCAGGCGGATGGCTTCATCCAGCAAGGGATCGGAGCCGGCTGCATAGGCGCCGACGGCGATCAGGTCGCGTGAACGCTGGTAGCGCGAATACAGTTGCTTGAAGCGGCGCACCTGGTCGAGATGAGCCGCATCGATCAAGCCGGTCATGGCGCGCGAAATCGATTGTTCGATGTCGATGGCCGGGTAATGGCCGGCATCCGCCAGATGGCGCGAGAGGACGAAGTGACCGTCAAGTATGGCGCGGGCCGAATCGGCGATCGGGTCCTGCTGGTCGTCCCCTTCGGCGAGAACGGTGTAGAAGGCGGTGATCGAGCCGCCGCCTTCGGGGCCGTTGCCGGCGCGTTCGACCAGGGCCGGCAGGCGGGCGAAGACCGAGGGCGGATAACCACGTGTGACCGGCGGCTCGCCGATGGCCAGGGCGATTTCACGCTGAGCCATGGCAAAGCGGGTGAGCGAATCCATGATCAGCAAGACTTTGTAGCCCTGGTCGCGGAATTCCTCGGCGATCGTTGTGGCGTAGTAGGTGCCCTGCAGGCGCATCAACGGACTGGTGTCGGCCGGGGCCGCCACCACAACTGCGCGCCGGCGGCCTTCTTCGCCAAGAATCTGCTCGATGAATTCCTTGACTTCGCGGCCACGTTCGCCGATCAGGCCGACGACGATGACTTCGGCTTCGGTATAGCGCGCCATCATGCCCAGCAGCACGCTCTTGCCCACGCCCGAGCCGGCAAACAGCCCCAGTCGCTGCCCGCCACCGACCGTCAGCAAGGCGTTGATGGCGCGTATGCCGACATCCAGACTGTGTGTGATCGGCGCGCGCGAAAGCGGATTGATCGGTCGGCTCTGCAAGGAGCGGGTCTGCGGATTCACGAGGGGACCCAGGCCATCAAGCGGCCGGCCATTGCTGTCAAGCACGCGACCAAGCAAGGCTTCGCCGACGGGCACATGCTTGGCTCGGTCGATCTGCCGGCGCAAGGGTTGTGGCTGTTCACCCGGCTGTGGCGGAAGCGGTACGGCTTCCATGGCGGTCACCAGAGCGCCGGGCGCCAGACCCTGCACGTCGTCGGAAGGCATCATGTAGAGATTGTCGCCTGAGAAACCAACTACCTCGGCTTCGACGGCACGTCCGCCCGGCAGCAATATGTTGCAGCTGGAACCCAGCGGCAACTGGATGCCGGTCGCTTCCATGACCAGACCATTGATGCGTGTCAGCCGGCCGTAGCGGCAAAAAGGCGCGACTTGTTCGACCTGGTGCCGGCAATTTTCAAGAAATCCCTGCAACTTGCGCAGATGTGGATTGTGCGGGCTGTCCGTCATCTTCACTCGGCATCAGGTTGTGGCGGACCTGCCTGCAGTACTTTGTCAGGGGGGGCGTGCATATCGTCAGTAGGCCGCCGGTGCGTGCCGGCGGCCTGATCAGGCTCGCCCAGCCAGGAAATCTGGCTGCCCAGGCTTTCAACCACGCGCTGCCAACGGGTTTCCATGCGGGCATCGATCTGCCCGCCACCGGCGTCAATGACACAGCCGCCGCGCTGCATACGCGGGTCTTCATGCAGGCGGTGGCCTTCATGGCCGGGCTGGCCATCGAGATAGCTGCGCAGCAAGGCGGCATCGTCGGGATGGAGTGAAATCAGCACTTGGGGATGGTGCAGTTGAGCCAGTAATTCGCGCAGGGTGGGCAGCAGCGATTCGGGATGGACTTCGATGTGCTGGCGCAGGATCTGGCGGGCGACCGCAAGAGAGAGGGCCAGGACTTCCTTGGCCATGTGTTGGTCGAATGCATCGAGTGCCGTTTCCAGTCCGGCAGCCAGTTGTGACAGACGCTGGGCGGCGTTGTGCGCCTGCTGTCGTCCTTCTGCCAGGCCGGCCGCATGGCCTTCGGCATGACCCGCATCCCGCGCGGCCTGGCGGAGCTGCTCCAGTTCTCTGGCGGCCGCCGCTGCAGTTGCCGCTGCCTTGTCGGCCGCACTCGCCGCTTTGCTTGTTCTGGAAGGCGACGGGGCACTCGCCGCTGCCGCTGTTGCCGCAGCCGGTGAAGACAATGGCGCATCGAAACGGGCCAGCTGCCAGCGCTGCCAGGCTTCCGGATTCGGCTCGTCGTCGTTTGGCTCGGTCATTGCGAAGATTGGTGACGGATCGGTGGGCGTGGTTCAAATCGCATCAATCAAACGAAGGCATCCTGACCGCCGCCGCCGAGCTGGATCTGGCCCTCGTCGGCCAGGCGGCGGGCAATCTTGAGAATTTCCTTCTGTTCCATTTCGACTTCCGACAGGCGTACCGGCCCTTTGGCTTCGAGATCCTCGCGCAGCATTTCGGCCGCACGTTGCGACATGTTCCTGAAAATCTTCTCGCGCAATTCCGGCGGCGCGCCCTTCAGTGCCACGATCAGCGAGTCAGACTGCACTTCGCGCAGCAGCAGCTGGATGCCGCGATCATCGACTTCGAGAAGATTGTCGAAGACGAACATTTCATCGAGGATTTTCTGTGCCAGGTCGGGATCATATTCCCGCACATTGTCAATGATGGCGGTTTCCTGTGCCTGGCCAACAAAGTTGAGAATTTCGGCCGCATGACGAATGCCGCCGATCGCTGCCTTCTTGATGGTTGTCGAACCGGAAAGCATCCGCGTCAGGGCTTCGTTGAGATCAGACAAAGCCTGAGGCTGCACGCCGTCCAGGGTGGCGATGCGCAGCAATACGTCATTGCGCAGGCGGTCGCTGAACAACTTGAGAATTTCGCCCGCATGATCGTAATCGAGATGCACCAGAATGGTTGCGATGATCTGCGGATGCTCGTTGCGGATCATGTCGGCCACTGTGCCCGCATCCATCCACTTCAGGCTTTCGATACCCGCAGTATCGCTACCGTGCAGGATGCGGGAAATCAGATTGGAGGCGCGGTCATCCCCCAAAGCCTTGGTAAGCATGTTGCGGATGGCTTCTTCGTCAGCAGAAACCCCGGCGCCCTGGGCGGTTTCGGCTTCGAGCTCATCGAGAATGTCCTCGATTTTTTCACGCGGCACGCCCTGGAGATTGGCCATCGCATGTCCCAGTTTCTGCACTTCCTTCGGGCTCAGATGCTTGAGGACTTCTGCGGCCTGGTCTCCTCCCAGGGAGAGCAGCAGCATGGCACCTTTTTCGACGCCTTCGCTACTCATTGCCGCTGACCCAGCCTTTGATGACATCAGCAACGAGTTTGGGATCCTGTCTGGCCAGGTCGCGGGCATCGGCCAGCTTGGCGTCGTACTTGCGACGAGGCGCATTGGCGGTTTGCTCGGCTTCTTTTTCCTGGTTGGCCAATTCGAGCATCCTGCGTCGTTCTTCCGCCGCGCGCGTCCATGCGTTGAACAGCGGCTTGAGCATCTTGTTCCACAGCAGCAGGGCGACGATGGCAATCAGAATGTACTTCAGGCTTTCCTGGGCCATGGCCAGCAGTTGGGTGTTCTGCCAGAGCGGAATTTCAGGCACGACCTCTTTTTCTACCGGATTGAAGGAAACATTGGCGACATTGAGCGTATCACCGCGTTCCTGGTTGTAACCCATGGCTTCGCGCACCAGTTCATTGACCTGCTGCATTTCGGCCGTACTCAGTGGCGTGGATTTGACCTTGCCTTCGTTGCCCGGGGCGCTTTGCTTGTGATTGACGACAACCGCCACGGACAGCCGCTTGAGCGCGCCAAAATTGCTGCGGGTGTGCTTGATGGTCTTGTCGAGTTCGTAATTGGTGGTGGCGTTCCGGTTTTGTATCTGGCTGGCCCCGCCGGCACCGGCCGCACCGGCGGCGACATCACGACCATCGCTGGTGGCATTGCTCTGGCCGACGATGGGCGGCGAAGTGATCGGGGCGATGGCCGGCACGGGCGGCTGATTCGACAGGGCGCCAGGCACGCCCAGAGCCATGCCTGCGGCCGCCGGGTTGCTGGTTTCGCTGGTCTGCTGGCTGCGGATGGCGGCATGGCTGGCCGGATTGGGCACATAAGTCTCGGCAACCTGCTCGACCTGCGAGAAATCAATGTCGGCGGCCACCTGGGCGCGCACATTGCCGGCGCCCACGATGGGTTCAAGTATGGCCTCGATCCGTCGCGCCGTGGTTTGTTCGAGATCGCTCAGGTATTTGATCTGGCTGGGATCCAGGCCGGTATCGCGCTCGTTGGCATTGCTTCTTGAAACCAGGTTGCCGTTCTGGTCGATCACGCTGACATTGTTGGGTGTGAGCCGGGAAACGCTGGCAGCCACCAGATGCACGATGCCGGCGACCTGGGCGGATTCAAGCGCCCGTCCGGGAAAGAGGGAGAGCACGACCGAGGCCGTCGGCTTTTGTTCATCGCGCAAAAAAGCGGACTGCTTGGGAATGGCCAGATGCACGCGGGCCGCCTGCACTGCCTGCAATGACTGGATCGAACGTGCCAGCTCGCCTTCCAGGGCGCGCTGATAATTGATTTGTTCGAGAAACTGGCTGGCGCCCAGTTTTTGCGTTTCCATCACTTCAAAACCGACCAGTCCGCCCTTGGGCAAGCCCTGGGAGGCCAGCCGCAAACGGGTGTCATGCACCTGGGTGGCCGGCACCAGAATAGCGCTGCCACCTGCCGAAAACTTGTAGGGCACATTCATCTGCTGCAAGGTGGCCACGATCTGTCCGCCATCACGATCATCGATATTCGCAAACAGCACGCTGTACTCGATGTTCTTGCTCCACATCCAGGTGCCAACGAGGATGGCAATGGCGAAAGCGATCGCCGCCAATCCGCCGATTTTCTGATTGGGCGTGAGTTGGTTGAGTGCTGCGAGTGACAGCGGAAAGTTTGCGGTTTGCGCCGTACTGGCCATATTTCCTGGGAACGACTGTAGCGAGAAGGATTGAAAACGCCGGAATGACCGACGGTGTGGCTGTGTCAGCAGATCAGCAGTCGGTAGTCGGCAGCGACAGAACAGCCCATACTGATGACCTCCCGATTATGCCTTGCCGGGCAACTGTCGGCTAAGGAAGAAAGCCGGTTTTTGGCCGGTATTTTGCGCGTTGGACAGGTGTTGGGTGCGACCTGTGCGTGATTCGAGCCTGACCCGGCGCGTCGCAATGACGCAGAACAATTCCCGGCAATCCCCAACAATCCCCAACAATCCGGCAGAATTCTTGTTTCACGGTGGCGAATCTGCCATGATCGACCGCGAACAAACAAAACACATGGAAAACCTCATCCCCTCGCCCGCGACCGACAGCGGACGGCCCGCGCCGTCCGGCGCTCCGCTTCCTCCTGCAGCCGCGGGCGCTTCGCTTCCTTCCGGTGAGACGCAGGCGGCACAGATCGAGGCATTGCGGCTGGCCGAGGCGTTCCAGATTTTCAATCAGGTATCGGAAGAACTCTCCACCGCCTATACCCGCCTGCAGGCCCAGGTTGCCGAGCTGACCAGCGAGCTGGCAGCGGCCAATGGTGCCTTGCGTCAGCAATATCTGGAAAAGGCCGCGCTGACCGAACGCCTCAGCCTGCTGCTGGATGCCCTGCCTGCCGGTGTGGTGGTGCTCGACGCAGACGGGCTGGTCGTGCAGAACAACCCGGCGGCCGAACGCCTGCTGGCACTTGCCGGTGCGCCCGGGCTGATCGGTCAGGCCTGGCCAGATATCGAGCAGGGCCGATTGCAGGCCGGCGAAACACCGGGAGAATATATGGTGGCGAATCGCACCGCAGCGGAAAACACAACCGCTGATGCGACCGGGCAGACCCTGACTGTCGCCATCACTGTCACGGCGCTGGATTCGGCGGGTGGGCGCATCGTACTGCTGCATGACATCACCGAAACGCAGCGCCTGAAAACCCAGTCCGAGCGCAACCAGCGGCTGGCCGCCATGGGTGAGATGGCGGCCCAGCTCGCCCACCAGTTGCGTACACCGCTGGCCGCTGCCCTGCTGTATGCCGGCAATCTCGAAATGGCCGAAGTGGCGCCGGCAACCCGCATCAACATTGCCGGCAAGGCCGTGGCCCGCCTCAAGCATCTGGAGCGGCTGATCCAGGAAATGCTGTTGTTTGCCCGGGGCGAAGTGCTCGGACGCGAAGCCATCGATGTGGCCGAACTGCTGCGCGAATTGCGTCATACCATCGAGCCGCTGGCCCAGGCAAAACAGGTGACTTTCCAGCTCCAGGCGGCCGCTGGCCTGCCGGCCTTGCAGGGCAACCGCAAGGCCATCGTGGGGGCCTTGGTGAATCTGCTGGAAAATGCCCTGCACGCCGCCAGTGCGGCGCCAGCCGGCGAAGTCCGCCTCTCGGTGGCTGTTGAAGCAGGTTTGCTGGTCTTGCGGGTGAGCGATAACGGCGCGGGCATGACGCCGGATGTGCTGGCGCGGCTGTTCGAGCCGTTCTTCACCACCCGTGTCGAAGGCACCGGGCTGGGGCTGGCAATTGCGCGGGGCGTGGCGCGGGCGCACAACGGCAATATTGACGTACGCTCGACGCCAGGCCACGGTACGGAATTCATCGTGACTCTGCCCCTGCGGGCAGGGCAGGCAGTGGATGCCTAGTCAGAGCCGGGCACCCGAACCAAAGAAACGGAACAGGCAGGCATGAGCGAACATCTGAAAATACTGGTCGTCGAGGACGACGAAGCCCTGCGCGATGCGCTGTTGATCACGCTGGAAGCCGCCGGCCATCTGGCCCACGGCGCGGACGGTGGCCCGCAGGCGCTGCAACTGCTGGCGCAACAAAACTATCACATGGTGGTGTCTGATTTTCGCATGGCGCCGATGGATGGCCTGCAACTGCTACAGCAGATCCGCGCCCGCTGGCCGGGGCTGCCCGTGTTGCTGATGACCGCCTTTGGCGATGTCGACAAGGCGGTTGCCGCCATGCGTGGCGGCGCCTGCGACTTCATGCTGAAACCATTCGAACCCAAGGCCCTGATCGAGCAGATTAACCGCTATGCCACGGCCCCCATGGTTGACAACGTGATTGCCGAAGACCCGCAGACCCGCGCCGTCCTGCTGCTGGCCGCACGGGTGGCAAAAAGTGATGCCACCGTCCTGCTGACCGGGGAATCCGGCGTCGGCAAGGAAGTCTTTGCCCGCTACATCCACGACCAGTCGGCACGCAGCAAAGGGCCATTCATCGCCATCAATTGCGCGGCGATTCCTGACAGCCTGCTTGAAGCTACCCTGTTTGGTCACGAAAAAGGCGCTTTTACCGGCGCCCAGAGCGCCCAGCCCGGCAAGTTCGAACAAGCCAATGGCGGCACCTTGCTGCTCGATGAAATTTCCGAAATGCCCCTGCCTCTGCAAGCCAAACTGCTGCGTGTGCTGCAGGAACGCGAAGTCGAGCGGGTGGGCGGCAAGAAACCGGTTGCGCTGGATATCCGGGTGCTGGCGACCAGCAACCGCAACATGGCCGATGAAGTCAAGCAAGGAAACTTTCGCGAAGACCTTTACTATCGCCTCAATGTCTTTCCGCTGGAAATCCCTGCCTTGCACCAGCGCTCGGCCGATATCGTGCCGCTGGCGCGACATTTTCTCGGCCTGCACGGTGCAGCGCAAGGCCGCACGGCAAGTCTTGCCGCCAGTGCCGAGGAAAAACTTGCCGCCCACGGCTGGCCGGGTAATGTCCGCGAGCTGGAAAACGTCATGCAGCGTGCCCTGATTCTTGCCCCCGGCAACCAGATTGAAGCCGGCCACCTGCTGTTCAGCCTGGCCACCGGCCGGACAGAGGTGGCTGCGCCCGCAGCAACGACGAACGTGGCAAACCTGGAAAATATCACTCCCGCTGTGCCGCCCGCCGCCGCCAGCCCGCAGATCGGCAGCCGCGCCACCGTGCAGGATCTGGAGCGCCAGCATATTCTGGAAACGCTGGCCGCCGTTGGTGGTTCGCGCAAGCAGGCAATCGAACGCCTGGGCATTTCCGAGCGCACGCTGCGCTACAAGCTCAAGCAATATCGCGAAGAAGGCTGGTTGGAAGACAAGACCGGCAAGCCGGATTGAAGCCTGTCCGGCAAGCGTTTTTGTGGCCAGCCGGCTTTTCTGGCATACGGTTTGCTACTACAATGAAAAAACAGCAGGCCAGACTTTCATGCAGATCAGACCTACAATCCCTACAATTCATCAATGTCGCAACCGACCAGCGTTTGTGTCTTGCCGGTCATGCCCTTCTTCAACCTGTCCCTTGCTGTCCAGCCTGACCGGGAGATGAGCCATGTCGATCGATACACGCAATCTTGATCAGATGCTGGCCGAGCTGCGCGCAACCAGTGCGGTGGCTGCCGGCAAGCCGGTGGGTTCCGTTGCTGCGAAAGCGGCAGGAGATGCCGGCGGTGCAGACTTCGCCGCCGCCCTGAAGAACGCCATTGATCAAGTCAATCAGGCCCAGCAGTCCGCGCAGCAAATGTCACAGGATTTCGCCGCAGGCCAGAGCAACGCCAATTTGCAGGACGTCATGGTCAATCTGCAGAAGGCCAATATTTCCTTTCAGCAGATGGTGCAGGTGAGAAACAAACTGGTCACGGCTTACCACGACATCATGAACATGCCGGTCTGATCGACGACAGATCGCTCACCCCAACGCACCTTGATGCCGTCATGGCCTGATGAGCAGACCACACGGCGCACCACTGACCCACTGCGCCCCTTCATTCCTGAATTCCATCATGCCGGAGTCTTTTTCCCCCCGCCCACCGGCGCATCCTCCGGATGGCACGGCAGATGTTCCCGGTTCGCTTGATCCGCAGGACTGGCAAGCCTTGCGTGCGCAAGCGCACCGTATGCTGGACGATATCCTCGATTACCAGCAGAACATTCGTCAGCGTCCTGTCTGGCAGCCCGCGCCAACCGCCGTGCGCGACAGCTTCCAGCAAGCCCTGCCGCAACAGCCGCAGGACTTGGCCGCAGTACATGCGGAATTCATGCGTGACATCCTGCCCTATGCCATTGGCAATGCACATCCTGGCTTCATGGGCTGGGTGCATGGGGCCGGTACGCCGGTCGGCATGTTGGGCGAGATGCTCGCCGCCGGACTGAATGCCAATCTCGGTGGCCGGGCGCAAGTGCCGGTGGCCGTCGAACGCCAGATCACGCACTGGATGCGTGAACTGTTCCACTTTCCGGAAAACGCCAGCGGCCTGTTCGTCACCGGCACCTCGATGGCCAATCTGATCGCTCTGCTGGTGGCCCGCAGCCAGGCGCTGGGTACCGAGGTGCGTCGGCAAGGGCTGCAAGCTGCCGACGAGCAGCTGGTGGCCTATGCTTCTGCCGGCGCCCACAAATGCATCTACAAGGCCATGGACGTGGCCGGAATCGGCGGCGATTTCCTGCGCACCATTCCGCTTGACGCATGTTTCCGGCTCGACATGGCCGCACTTGAACAAGCGATTGCCGCAGACCGCGCAGCCGGATTCAAGCCTTTCATGATTGCCGGGACCGCCGGTTCCGTCGATGTGGGCGCCATCGACCCGTTGCCACAACTGGCGGATCTGGCGCAACGTGAAGGACTCTGGTTTCACATCGATGGCGCATTTGGTGCGCTGGGTATGCTGGCGCCGGATATCGCGCCGCATCTGGCCGGTATCGAGCGTGCCGACTCGATAGCTTTCGATTTCCACAAATGGCTGCAAGTCCCCTATGACGCCGGCTTTGTCCTGGTGCGCGACGGCAATCGCCATTTCGACAGCTTTGCCCTGCCGGTTGCCTACCTCAGCCGCGATCTGCGCGGCATGGCGGCCGGTTCGCCCTGGCCCTGTGATTTCGGTCTGGATCTGTCGCGTAGTTTCAAGGCACTGAAAACCTGGTTCACCCTCAAGGTCTATGGCACCGAACAGCTTGGCCGGATGATCTCGACAACCTGCGTGCTGGCCCGCTATCTGGCGCAGCGCATCGACGAACTGCCGCAACTCGAACTGCTGGCACCCGTTGCACTGAACATCGTCTGCTTCCGCTACCGCTGCCCGGCAGAAGTGAATGCCGACCTGGTGAATGCCGCAACCGTCGTGGCCTTGCAGGAATCCGGCATCGCCGCGCCATCGACCACCACCATCAACGGTCATCTGGCGATTCGCGTGGCCATTGTCAATCACCGCACCCAGCGCGCGGATCTCGACGCCATGCTGCAGGCCACCTTGCGCCTGGGCGCGCAGACGCTGGCCAGTGGCATCGGTCGCAACGGGCAGGGCGCGTTTGGCAGTCTGGGTCTGCGCCAGGACGCCGCTGAATGATGTCGCCACTGCTGGGCAATGCCGCGCTGATGCGCCTGGCCATGTCCGGGGTTGATCTTGCCCCGCTGGGTCAACAGCTCCTGGCCCGCGCAGCGGCCAATGCGCAGGATGCCAACGCCCTGCTGGACATGTCCACCCTGCTGCAACTCACCGGCAACCGCGCCCTGGCACTCGACATGCAGGCCCAGGCACTGGCCATCACAACTCATTACCAACTGCCGGCCAGGCACGGCCAGGCGATGCACGGCGGAGAAGACACCGAAAGCGCCGCAGGCGCACATCCGCCGCCGGCCCCCTTGCGTCTGCTGGTTTTCATGACGCCGGGCGACTTGATGAGCAACACCCCGCTCGACTGCCTGCTGGAAGATGTGCCGGTCAGCCTCGACATGATTTATCTGGCCGCCGACCTGCCACCGCCAGCCGAACTGCCCGAACATGATCTGCTGTTCATCGCCATTGGTCCCTCGGCGCACAATGCCGCGCTGCTGGCTGAACTGGCCATCGTCACTGAAAACTGGCCGCGCCCGGTCATCAACCGGCCAGCACTGATCCTGCGCACGCTGCGCGATCAGGCCGGTCTGCACCTGCGCGCTGCGCCGCCGGCATCCGGCATCGTCATGCCGGCTACCCGCTGTGTGCCACGCGCCACGCTGGCGCAAATCGGCCACGGCGAACAAGCCTTGGCCGACGTTCTTGAAGATGGCTGCTTTCCGCTGATTGCCCGACCCATCGACACCCACGCCGGACAAGGCATGATGAAAATCGACCGTGTGGATGACATCGCCGCTTTTCTTGCCGGCACGGCAGAAAACGACTTCCACATTTCCAGCTTCATCGATTACCGCAGCGCCGACGGCCTCTACCGCAAATACCGCGTCGTCCTCATCGGCGGCCAGCCCTACGCCTGTCACATGGGCATCTCCGCGCACTGGATGATCCACTACCTGAACGCCGGCATGGATGCCAGTGCGGCCAAGCGCGCCGAAGAAGCCCTTTTCATGGCGGAATTCGCCACGCAGTTCGCCCGCCGTCATGCAGCGGCCCTGGCCGCCATCCACCAGTGCATCCCGCTGGATTATCTGGTCATCGACTGCGCTGAAGTGCTGCCATCGCCGCAAGCCACTGCCGAGGATGCCCGGCTGCTGGTTTTTGAAGTCGATACCAGCGCCGTGGTTCATGCCATGGATGACGAAGCGCTTTATCCTTACAAGCAGCCGCAGATGCAAAGAGTCTTCACTGCTTTTCGCGCGCTGCTCACGGCGGCCGCCCGCCAGGGACAGCATGGCTGAGTCGCGGTTGCCGGCTGTCAGTGAACTGCTTGTCAGCGGCGGCGATGCCCGTATCCACATCGATCCGGCCAGCGGCCGCAACGCCTACGGCTGTCTGCCGGTGCCTGAAGAAGAACTGCTGGCTTTTGGCTCATGCACCGCCTCGTCGATTTCGCCGGCGGGGCTGGCCGCCGCCAGCCACCTGCACACCGCCTTGCAGCATGACCCCGCCGCCGCCCGCAGCGCACTGACTCGCCAGCGTGCCAGCCTGCAGGCATTGCTGGCGCTGCCTGCCTGCACGGAAATCGTTTTTGCCGGCTCGGGCAGCGAGCTGCACCTGATTGCCGCCCAACTGGTGGCGGCAAACACCCAGCAAACCCTGTGCATCATCGGCATCGACGAAACCGAAACCGGCAGCCAGGTGCCGGCCGCCCTGCGTGGTCTGCACTTTGGCCGGCAGGGCAGGGCCGCCAGCCAGAACGGCCAGCCGCTGATGTCCGCCAGCAGGCCGACATACCAGGCCATCGCCGTGCGCGAAGCCGACGGCACAGCGCGACCGCCTGACCAGGTCGATGCCGATTACCAGCGCCAGGTGCAGGCTGCCGCCAACCGGGGCGCGCATGTACTGCTGATCGTCACCGAAGTCGCCAAGAGCGGCCTGCTGGCACCCGGCCCGGTCTGTGTTCGGGCCTTGCAGCAACAACTGGGCAGCCAGCGACTCACGGTGCTGGTCGATGCCTGCCAGTTTCGGCTGAAGCCAGCCCGTCTGCGCGACTGGCTGGCCAGTGGTTGTCTGCTGGCCATCACCGGCTCCAAATTCTTTGGTGGGCCGAGTTTTTCGGGTGCCCTTTTGCTGCCTGCCGAACTTGCCGCCCGCTGGCGAAAAACCGCCGTGCCGGCCAGTCTGCACGACTATTCGACACAGACCGCCTGGCCGGCCGGCTGGTCGGTCGCCGCCTTGCCCGGGCACATCAACAACGGTCTGCTGCTGCGCTGGGAAGCCGCGCTGGCCGAGATGCGCGCTTTTCACGCGCTCACCGACGGGCAGGTGGAAGGCGTCATCAAGAAATTTGCTGCGGCCATCGAACAGCGCCTGGTGGACGACCCGCAACTCAGCGCCTTGCCGCTACCGGCCCAACAACGTGCTGCCGGACGGGATGCCGGGCCGACGATATTTTCTTTTCTGCTGCGCGATGCCGCAGGCCATTATCTCGACGCCGCGCAGACGGCCAGCCTCCAGCGCGCTTTGCTGCTCGCCCCGGCGCCTGGGCAGTCGCGCTGCCAGTTTGGCCAGCCAGTGATCTGCGGCCAGCGCGCTGGGCATCCCGTGGCCGCCTTGCGCCTGTGCCTGGGCGCCCGCCAGATCGTTGCCGCCGCGCGCAGTCCCGCCGCCCTGGTTGCCCTGTGCCAGCAAGCCGGCCACGCCCTGGACCTGCTCACCGCCCGCCTGCGGCAACTTTCCTGAAGACTGGCAGGCACGTCCGCTGGCGTTTTCTGAGAAAGCGCTGCACGCACCATCTCGCCGCGGCCTCTGCTGGTCGGCCCGATTCGCGCAGTGCTTCCTTTAAAATCACGGATTCTGCGCCAAACGCAGAATGCAGAATCCCGCAATCCAACAACCAAAGAAAAGACGCCCATCATGTGGTTTCGCAATTTACAGATTTATCGTCTGGCGCCGCAGTGGCAGCCCGGCGCGGCCGGTTTGCAGCAGATGCTGGCAAGGCAGGCCTTCCGTGGCTGTGCAGCCAGCGACATGCAGGCGCGGGGCTGGGTACCGCCGCGAGGCAATCCGGATGAACTGCTGATTGCTGCGCAAGGGCAGTTGTTGATCTGCCTGGGTGTCGAACAGAAACTGCTGCCCGCGACAGTCGTGCGTCAGTATGCCCAGGAGCGGCTAGCCGAAATTGAAGAGCAGCAAGGTTTCAAGCCTGGCCGCAAGCAGACGCTGGACGTGCGTGAAGCGGTAACGGCCGAACTGCTGCCGCGCGCCTTCGTCAAGCGCCGGCTGACCTACGTCTGGCTCGACCCGCAGGGCGGCTGGTGTGTCATTGACGCGAGCAGTGCAGCGCGCGCCGAAGAAGTCATCGAACATCTCAAGCTGACGCTGGGTGAATTGCCGCTGCGCCCGCTGCACACGCAGCTGTCTCCGACGACCGCGATGACCGGCTGGCTGGCGGCCGGCGAAGCGCCGGACGGCTTTACCATCGACCGCGATTGCGAACTGCGCGCTGCCGGAGAAGACCGCGCCACCGTGCGCTACGTCCGTCACACACTGGAAGCCGCCGAAATCACCGAGCACATCGCCGCCGGCAAGGCAGTGACCCGTCTCGCGCTGACCTGGCAGGAACGCATCGCCTTCGTTCTGACCGAGCAATTGCAGATCAAGCGACTGGCTTTTCTCGATCTGCTCAAGGAAGAGGCCGAGCGTCAGGCCGAAACTGCCGACGAACTGTTCGAAGCCGATTTCCTCATCATGTCGGGCGAATTCAGCCGCCTGCTGCCACAGCTCGTGGTGGCCCTCGGCGGCGAAGACGCCGAGCACACGACAGAGGACAAGGGCGGGACTGCCGCGTGATGCACTACATCGCCCACGGGGCCGGCGGCCCGGCCGATTGTCTGCAACTGCAGCAAGGCCCGCGACCCCAGCCGGCGGCAGGTGAAATCCTCATCGAAGTCGGCTATGCCGGCGTCAATCGCCCTGACCTGCTGCAACGCGCCGGCAGCTACCCGCCGCCGGCGGATGCCTCACCCCTGCTTGGCCTGGAAGTCGCTGGCCGGGTGGCCGAAGTCGGCGCCGGCGTGAGTCACTGGCGCGTGGGCGACCGGGTGGCCGCTCTGGCGCCGGGCGGCGGTTATGCCGAATACTGCCGGGTGCCGGCATCCCACGCTCTGCCGCTGGCCGCTGGCCTGTCGCTGAAGACTGCCGCCGCCTTGCCGGAAACCTGGTTTACCGTCTGGGCCAATCTCATCGGCCTGGGCCAGCTCAAGGCGGGCGAGCGCCTGCTGGTGCATGGCGGTGCCAGCGGTATCGGGCTGGCCGCCATCCAGCTTGCCCGGCATGTCGGCGCGGAAGTGCTGGTCACCGTCGGCAGTGCCGAAAAACAGGCTTTCTGCGAAAACTTCGGCGCCAGCCTGGCCATCAATTATCGCGTCGAGGATTTTTTGTCGCGCATCAAGGCATACACCGACGGCCAGGGTGTCGATGTCGTGCTCGACATGGTTGGCGGCAGCTACCTGCAAAAAGATATCTCCGTCCTGCGCCGCGATGGCCGGCTGGTACTGATCGCCTTTCTCGAAGGCAGCCGGACTGCGTTCGATTTCATGCCGGTCATGCTTAAACGTCTGCGCATCACCGGCTCAACCATGCGCAGCCGCAGTCTTGCCGAAAAAACCGCCATTCGCGATGCGTTGCTGGACAGCGTCTGGCCGGCGCTGACCAACGGCCAGCTGTACACCCATCTTTACGCAAGTTTCCCTCTGGCGCGGGCGGCCGACGCCCACCGTTTGATGGAAAGTGGCTGTCATATCGGCAAGATCGTGCTGGAAGTCGGCGGCGAACTGGGCGGTTGAGAACGCGTTTCCTCAAGGTCAAGGCGTTCGGCTTCGCGTTTCCTTTGGCCTGTGTCTGTCGTCAGGCCATGCCGAGCGCCTGCGCCTTGCGCTCGCGTTCGGCCGTGATGATGAATCGCTGCAACTGCATTTCCTGCTTGCTGTCCAGATGGATGAACTGGCAACCGGCGCGTTTGTGGCGGGCGCCGGTGAGCAGGACGACTTCATACAGGCTGCGGATGCACAGATTGACCGTCAGAATGCCCACCTCCGGCAGATCGAGGCGGCAGTTTTCCAGCAGCATGTCGGTCGATAGATCGATGTTTTCGCTCTTGCTGAGAAAACCGATTCCCCCCGCACTGATGTCGATCACGCTGACTTCCTGCGGCTGCAAGCGGCCATCGTAAGTCACGAAGGGAATGCTGCAACGGAGTGGTTGCAGCACCGGTAGCACAAAACGGTAAGTATCGCGCCGTTGCAGGCGTACCAGGCTTGCCGGCACGTTGGCAAGAAAGGCCGGACGCCCTTCGTACTGCACGGCATCCACTCCGTCGAGTACAAACTGGATTTTCACCTTGTCCAGATTTGAAACGCAGATCAGCTTGTCCACGGACAGTGCCCGGCGGTTCATGTCCGCGTTGCTGCCCACGTCGAGCACCAGCGTTCGGCCATCTTCGGCCAGATGCAGCAGCGACGACAGCATGAAATCCTGTCCCTGGTTGAAATACACCGTCATCAAGGCGTTGTGGTGAATCAGGGAGCGCAGGATGGCAAGGATCTCGCTGCGCGAACGCAGGGTGAAATCCCTTTCTTCCTCATCGCGCAGCCGCTCGAAACGGGTTTGCGCGGGCGGAAAGGGCGCGGGAGTCCTGGAGGTTTCGTCAGTCATGCCGGAATCGGGAAAAGAAAAAACAGCAGATCGCCATGAGTTCAAGTCGAGGAGTTTAGTCCATGCCATTGGCTCATGCCAACGTGCATGTTGACATGTGCATGTTGTCCTGGCCGGGCGGCCGCACGTCATGTGCCGCGTGAAGAGCGTTGCCTGGTTTGAGGCGCCGGCCCGTGCAGCCTGGTGTAGCGCTGCATCAGCTCTGCGCCTGTTCGAGACGGTAGATCCAGGCCAGCAGCTCGGCGACGGCGACGTAGAGCTGGGGGGGGATGTGGTCGTCGAGGTTGGATTGCATCAGCAAGGTGACGAGTTCGGGTGATTCATGCACGAAGACGCCGGCTTCGTGGGCGCGGCGGATGATTTCCTCGGCGATCAGGCCACGCCCCTTGGCAACGATGCGCGGTGCTGTATCACCGGGTGCATAGGCCAGCGCCAACGCCAGCGCGCGTTCCTCGCGCGGGGGGGCGGCGCTTGCGGCGGCGGCGTGCGTCGAAGCGGCAGGCATGGCAGGTGTGGCAGAGGCTGGCGGGCGACTCATGAGGCTTCGTCCGGGGGCGCGTCAGACGTGATCGTCGAGGCCATCGCGGCCGTCGTGTCTTCGGCAATCGCCTGGCGCACCAGAAAACCGCGCAGGGGCACGCCGGCGGCGGCCAGCGCCTGGGCCAGATCATCGACAGCCACCCGCAGGGCGGCCACGCTGGGTGATTCGGCTGCCGACAGATCCAGCCGCACGCCGCCCGGCCCCAGATGCAGGGCCACATCCAGCCGGCCCAGCCGTGGCGTGGTCAGACGCAGATGGGTCTGCCAAGGCTCGCTGTCGGCCGGGTTGGCGGCGGATGGATCGTCCTGCCATTCCACCCGCCAGTCGAGTTCCTGGCCCGGCCAGACTTCGCCGTGCCAGAGCAGGCGCTGGCTGCTGGCGGCATCCAGTTGCTGTTGTACCAGGGCACGCAGCTCGTCACTCATGGTTGGCAGATTGCCTGGCTGCCAGCTCGGCGCGGGTGATGTCGTGGGCGTAGAGGTTTGCGCTGTCCGCGCCGCCTCGCCAGTATCCCCTTGCGCCGGGCTGGCCGCAGACTGCGGCTGGGCGGCTGGTGACAAGAGGGCCGCCTGTGGGCTGTGTGCGGCGTGTGCGGCTTGCCCCGCTTGCCCCGCTTGCGCCGGCGGGGGCTGGGTGGCGGTTTCCGGCAGCTGGTTGGCCTGATACAAAAGCAGGCTTTGTAGCGTGTTTGGGTTGAGTGGTGTTTGCGTTTGCGGTGCCTGTGGCGTTTGCGGCAGTGCTGCGTCCGTCTGCGTCGCCTGGGCGCTTTGTCCGCGTGCCAGCAAGGCCGCCTGTGCATCGGCAGGGCGCGGCGAAACAGGCTGTTGCCCCTGGGGCTCCTGCCGTAACTGGTTCAACGGCAGCCGACCAGCCACCCACTGCGCCTGATGCGCTTCATAGAACAGTCCGCTCTGTTGCACCGCCCGACTGAGCGCAGGCGCCAGTTCGGCCCCGTTGCCGGTGGGGTGGGCCAGCAACGGCTCGCCGCGATTGAGCGGCGCTGACCGGGGCGCTTGTCCTTCGCTCAATAACAGCGAGCGCAGCATGTGGGCGGTATTGCTCCAGGTCGTCTGTGGCGGATTGGGATTGGCGGCCGGCTGGCCGCCGGCGGCGCGCGGGTCTGCCAGTTTGGCGATGATGTTTTTGGGCGTCTGCTCGACCACCACCAGTTCGAGCACATCGCCACTTTGCACATTCGCCTGCAATGACAGGGTGACCTGCTTGCCCGCCACCAGCGCCACATAGGTGTTCTGCGGCAGCACATCACGGATTTGCGCGGTGAAGTTCTGCCCGGCCTGCAAGCGTGGCAGATCGCTGGTGATTTCCTTGACGGGCGTAACTGGTCGCGTCTGCTGTGGCAGCAGGTCGTTGTCCAGCCGCAGGCGCAGCCCGGCGTCGGCAGGAATCAGCGCCATGCGCAGTTCTCCGGACAGGCGGGATGCGGTGACGGTGGGGCGTGGCGGGTCGTCATGGGATCAGCCTCGCATCGGCAGCCCGCCCGGATCAGCAGGCGCGGGCCTGGCGGGGGGGCGGCTGACGCCGTCTGGCCGTCGAGTCGAAAAAAACACAGATGCGTTCCATCCACGGTTCGGTATGGCGGCGGATTTCCGCATCATCGTCGAGTATGCGCTGGATCAGCAGGGCCTTGTGTTGCAATTCGGCTTCGCTCAGCTGGCTATCGCTGCCCGGCAGCGCATCGCGCAGCACGGTAACCGAACGGGCCAGCGTTCTCAGGGTTTCCCAATCCTGAATGCGGGCCGCTGCCGCCATGCGGGAGGACAGTGCATTCATCTCTTCGTACAGCGAAATCGGTGATGTAGGCATGAACAGCATGGTAAAGGCCCCACAGCAGACGGATTTGCAAAATGAAGGCGGGGAATCGCGGTTATTTCTGCTGGCTGGAATTTGTCTGTGCCTGCATCAATTGCTGCTGTCGCTGTCGCCGCCGTAAGCAGCACCCACCCGGCGTTGGTTGCTGGTTGTGTCAATCAACTCGCGCAATTCTTCGAGCTTGTCCTGTGCCTGGCTGGCCGTGCTTTGCTGATTGAGAATGATGGCACTGAGCAGGCGTTTCTGCTCCTCGATGGCTTCCGGGCTGGCATCAAGTGGTACCGGATGGTCCATCAGCAAATCGCGGATGGCGGCAATTTGCTTTTCCAGTTCGGCAACACGCTCCCAGTCGCCGCGCTCCACGGCCGCCAGCATGTGCGTGGAGAGAATGTGCATTTCATCGTAGCCGACGGGAAATTGTCTTTCCATGATTCTGCTCCTTTCGGCGTTGCCGAAAGCGATTGCATTCAAATGGTTTTGCGCAGATCGTGGTTCATCCAGCGCATTGTTCAGGCCACCGCCGGCGAAGACGACGTCGAAGTCGAAACCGCCTTGACGGCCGGCGCGGCAGCGATTTCCACCCAGGCGCCACGGATATCATTGAGCAAGCGGCTGACTTCATCGAGCGCGCTTTTGTCGTTGCGCAGATTTGCCTGCAACAGACGGGTGCACATGTAGTCATACAGCGCATCGAGATTCTGTGCCAGCTCGCCACCCTTGCTCTTGTCGAGGCTGGCCTTCAGGCCGCTGGTGATGATGTCGATGGCGCGCGAAATCGACTGGCCTTTTTCGTTGATGTTCTGCTGCTGCATGTGGATGCCCGCCGTCGAAATCGCCAGCAGGGCGCCGTCAAAAAGCATGACGATCAGCTGATGCGGACTGGCCGCCTCAACGCCGGTTTCGACGCCCACCTTGCTGTAAGCCTGGGCTGCATTGAGACGGGGAGTGAACATGGAGGCACCTCTGGGAGTCAACGATCAACGATCAATTATTGTTGAGATTGGCCAGTCCCTGCAACTGCTGGGCCAGATAATTGCTGGTCGACGCCATGCTGGAAACCATGCTGTCCAGCGCCTGAAACTGCTTGCGGTAATTGGCTTCTGTCGCCGCCAGCCGCAGGTTGATCGAATCGCGCTGGCGGCCAATATCCTTGATCGAACTGCTCAGGCCATTGGTACGCGAAGTCAGCGTGCCGTTTTCGCCGAGGATGCCGTCCAGCGCATTGACAAAGCGCACGGCAATGCCTTCGCGGCCCGCCTCGGTACCGGCAAACAGCGCCGCTACGTCGCGGTCGGGATCTTTCAGCGCGGTTTTCAGCTTGGCATCATCGACCTGCAGCGTGCCATCGAGCTGACGGCTGATGCCGATATCCGACAGGCGCGCGGTACTGCCCGACATATCGCCCACCACGCTGCTGCTCAGGCTGGACAACTGAAAACCCAGGCTGCGTACCGTACTGTCGCCGGTCAGGGTCGAGGCCTTCTTCGTCGCCGCATCATAGGCCGACACTCTGTTCAGCGTCGTCACCACATCGTTGTACGCCTTGACGAAAGCATTGATCGCCGAGGTCGTCCCACTGATGTCGCGCGCCACCGTCAGCTTCGTCTCGCCCAGCTTGGACAGCCCCAGCGTCACGCCGTCGATGGCATCGGTGACCGTATTGCTCGAACGGGTGATCTCGATATTGTTGATGGTGAAAATGGCATCGTTTGCTGCCTGCGTCTGCACCATGGTCGGCGAATCGCTGCCGCCATAGGCAAAATCCGTCAGGCTGTGTGTCGCGCCGCTGCCGGTTTCATTCACGCTCAGGCGGATTGCTCCATCCGTGCCGGTCGTTGCCGATGTCAGCACCAGCCGCTGCGTGCTGCCGGTATTGATTACCGCCGCACTGACGCCTGCCCGCGCCTCGTTGATCGAACGGGCAATACCGGCCAGCGTATCATTCTCGCCGCTGCGGATGCTCACCTCTGTCGTCTTGCCATTCACCGCCAGCGTCAGCGTGCCAGCGTTGAAGGTATCGCTGGTCGTATAGGCGCTATCGCTGCGGATCGCGTGATTCTGCGCCAACTGACTCACGCTGATGGTGTACTCACCTGGCGTGGCCGTCTTGCCGCCGGTTGCTGTGAATACGCTGCTGTCGGTCACCGTGGCGCTGGTTCCGGTAAATGTCTGCGCCCGAGTCAGTGCCTGTGTTGCCGTCTGCAACCCCGACAGCGCGCTCTTGATCGACCCAAAAGCCGAAATCTTGGCCTGGATGCCCGCCTCTTTGGTCGTCAACGAAACCAACGGCCGGCTTTCCGATTCCATCAGCTTGGAAACCAGCCCATTGATATCCAGCCCCGAGCCTATGCCCGGCGAAGCAAGTCCAGCCATGATGCGACTCCCTTAAAAAAGTGCTCTCTGCCTATTATCGGCCAAAAACAGGGAAACTGAAGGGCAACGTTCTTGCCACCTGCCGCGGTCCTGCGGGCCGCGCAATGGCGGGGAGGGGAAGCTCAGGGCAAGCGCATGGGGCAGGCCTCACTCGACCAGGCCATGCTTCAGCCCGTAATGAATCAGCTCGGCGTTGCTTTCCAGTTTCATCTTGTCGAGCAGTCGCTTGCGATATTCGCTGACTGTCTTGACGCTGATGTTGAGTTCCTCGGCGATCTGCGTCAATGGCCGGCCTTCGGCAATCAGGCAGAGAATCTGGTATTCGCGGTCGGAAAGCAGCTCATGGGGCGGGCGGTCATCGTTTGCGGCGATCACATCGGCCAGCCTGAGTGCCAGCGTCGGACTGACGTATTTGTGGCCGCCGGCCACCTGGCGGATGGCGGTTACCAGCTGTTCCGGCGCGCTTTGCTTGGTGACATAACCCGACGCGCCCGCTTTCAGGGCACGCACGGCGTATTGTTCTTCAGGATGCATGCTGAGTATCAGCACCGGCAGGCGGGGAAATTCTTTCCTCAGCATTTTCAGGGTGTCGATACCGTTGCGGTTGGGCATCGACACATCAAGCAACACCACGTCCCAATCCTGCTCACGGGCCAGGTGCATGGCATCGACGCCATCGCTGGCTTCACCGGCCACCAGCAGGTCATCGGTTTCGGAAAGAATCTGGCGCAGCCCCTGGCGGACGATGGCATGGTCATCGGCAATCAGGACGCGGATCTTGTGGTTGCTCATGGAATGACGGACTGAGGTGTTGGCGAATGAATGGCAATGATTCGACGATGGTTCAACAATGACTCAACAATGACTCAAAACAGATTCTGCTGCGGTGATTCATCCGCTGTGGCGGCGGCTTCGTTGCGGCGGCTGGGCGGCACCACCGGCACGCTCAAGACGATCAGGCTGCCGCCTGATTCAGCCGGGCCGATGGCAAATTCGCCATTCAGGCTGCTGATGCGTTCGCGGATGCCGCGCAGGCCAAAGGAACGGGGTTTGTTCAGATCCGCTTCGGAAATACCACGCCCATTATCGCGGATTTCCAGCATGATGCTGCCCCGCTCCCGGCGCAGACGCACCACCACCAGCGACGCACGGGCGTGTTTGGCAACATTGGTGAGCGCTTCCTGAAAAATCCGGAACAACGCGATGGACGCCTGCTCATCGAGCTGACGGCCTTCATCATCGCACTGTACGCGACAGGCAATGCCGGTGCGCTGCGAAAAATCTTCGGCCTGGCACTCGATCGCTGCAGACAGGCCGAATTCCTTGAGTATGCCTGGCCGCAGCTCGCGCGCCACGCGGCTGACCGTACTCATCGCCTGATCGAGCATGCCTTCGATAGCCATCGCCATCTCGTGCAGGCCGGCGGGCTGCTCGGGCAGCCGGGTATTGAGCAGGGCCGCCTTGATCTTGAGTGCCACCAGCGTGCTGCCCAGTTCGTCGTGGATATCGCGGGCGATGCGTTCGCGCTCTTCTTCCTTGGCCGCTTCGAGATGATAGGACAGTTCGGAAAGCTGCTCGCGCGAGCGGCGCAGCTTGGCCTCCGCTTCCTTGCTGCGCGAAATATCGGTGGCAATGCCCTGCCACTGCATACCGCCATTGTCCAGACGTTGCGGCGTCGAGCGCAGGTTGATCCATTTGGTCTGGCCGCGCTTGCGGATGCGGCCTTCCCAGTTGAGTGTGCTGCACGTCGCGGCAGATTCTTCCAGCGCCCGGTCGAGCGAAGCGCGGTCGGCGCTATCGACCACATCCACAAAGCGTTGCGGCGCGTTCAGCAATGCATCGGGCTTGAGGCCGATCAGCTTGTCGCAACCTTCGCTGACATAGGAAAAATGCAGCCCGCTGGCCGGATCGTATTCCAGCTGGAACACCATGCCCGGCAGGTTGGCCGCCAGCACGCGAAAGCGCGTTTCGCTGGCGCGCAGCATTTCCAGCGCCGCGCGGTGATCGGCCTGATGGCGGGCCATGCGGATTTCGCGGCGGACGGCCGGCAACAGGCGATCGAGCGCATCCAGGGGAAACGCATCCTGCGCACCCGCCTGCAGGGCTTGCGCTACCCGTGGGTCATCAAGTTGCTCGGCCAGTATGAGACAAGGCAGATCAGGCGCAGCTGCCTGCAACAAACGCAGGGCCGTCAGCGGGTTGAGTCCCCGGTTGCCGGGTGCGGGCAGCCGGCAGAGCACGGCATCCCAGGGGATATCCGGATTTTTTGCCAGCGCAGTGCGCAGCGCCTGGATGCTGGCCACCTGCTGCGCCTGCACGTGCGCGCCTGCTTTGGTCAGACAGACCTCAAGCCGCGCTGCCTCGCTTGCGCTGGTATCGGCGAGCAACAAACGCAATCGCGCATCCGGGTTTTTCACAGTGCCTGCCATGGAAGAAAATGGAAGAGTTCAGCCGGGGGAGTGTAGCGGAAAGCGTCCGTCGGCGGCTATAATCGGCGCACTTTGCAGCGCAGGCAAAGTCTGCATGCGGTACGTGTGGTACGTGTGGTTCGTGTGGTTCGTGTGGTTCGTGTGGTTCGTGTGGTACGAATAGCGCCGGCGTAGCTCAGTTGGTAGAGCAGCGCACTTGTAATGCGAAGGTCGGGAGTTCGATTCTTCTCGCCGGCACCACTGTTCAGCGCCCAGCCGTTCTCGGTTGGGCGTTTTCGTTTGGTGCGCCCGGCAGGGCGCACGTCTGCGGGGGTATGCCCCGCCCTGGCTTGATCACGGCGAATGAAGCGAAGCGCAACGGCATGAGGGCGGCCGAATGTGATCAGGCAGTGTGGAGCGCAAGCTGCGAGTCGGTGAAGAGGAAGCGGTTGGCAGACTGCCAGGATGGGCCACTGCCCGCCGCTACCCGCCATCCGTCCCCGCCACTGCAGGCCACTACGAATCACTGCCGCCCAGCAGCAGGCTGCCGGGCAGGATGATGCGGGCCAGCAAGCCGCCTTGCGGGCGGGGCAGCAGTTCGAGCAGGCCCTGGTGGTTGCGGGCAATGCGTTCGACGATGGCCAGGCCGAGGCCGGCGCCGCTACTGTTGCTGCGCGCGGATTCGAGGCGGGTGAAGGGCAGTTTGAGACGCTCGATTTCGGTCGGGGCGATGCCAGGGCCGCGGTCGCCGACTTCGATCAGTATGTTTTTTGCCGTTGCGTCCCTGCACAAGCGCAACGACAGACCTGCCGGCCCGGCGTAATGCAGGGCGTTGTCGAGCAGGTTGCTGACGGCGCGGCGGATGGACAGCGGGCGCAGCTGGCAGGGCGGCAGCAGGGCAAGCTGGCTGTCCAGGTTGATGCCACGGCGGGCGTACTGGTTGCTCAGATCATTCAGCAAGGCGGTGAGATCGGTTTCCTGTACGGCTTCGTTGCCGGTTTCTCGGGCGAAGTCGAGAAACTGATTGATGGTCTGATCCATCTCCTCGATGTCGGCAATCATGCCATCGCTGGTGCTTTGCATGAGCGCATTGTCATCGCTTGCATCGTTGACCATTTCGATCGCCATGCGCAGCCGGGTCAGCGGCGTGCGCAGGTCGTGCGAAATGCCGGCCAGGATCAAGGCACGGTCGCTGTCCAGGCGGGACAGATCGGCGGACATCTGGTTGAAGGCGCGTGTCACATCGATGATTTCTACCGGGCCTTTTTCGGTCAGGGTGGCCGGCTGGTGGCCTTGGCCGAGCTGCCGGGCGGCCAGTGAGAGTTCGCGCAGCGGTTGAGTAATGCGGAAGACGATCAGATAGGCGCCTCCCAGTGACAGCAGAATGGCCGCCAGGCCCCAGCCCAGCCATTGTCGGTGGAGGACGTGTTCGATGCGTTCGCGTGGCAGCGCCACCCAGTATTCGTTGTCGCCGTTTTCATCCAGGCTGAAGCTGATGAAGACGGCCTGCTCGCCGTTGCGCTCGAGGGTGAATTCGGTCTGGGGGCCGAGTTCGTTGAGCAGTTGTGCCTTGACACGACGCAGGATGAACTCGTTATCCAGTGGCGTGATGCTTTCGTTGTTTTCGTAAGGGTAAATGTGGATGCCCTCACGATCGGACAGGTCGCGCAGCAATTCGCGACGCTTTCCTGGAGCGGCATTGGTGATGGCGCTGCGTGTGAGATTGACGACGCTGATCATCAGCTGGGCTGCCTGGTGCGCGCGGGGTTCTTCCTGATAGAAACGGAAAATGGCGAACCAGGCGAGGATGGACAGCAGCATCAGCAGCGCAACCAGTAAAAAGGTGCGCCAGAGCAGGCTGCGGGGCCAGAGTTTCATTGATCTTTCTTGATGCCATCCGGCACGAAGACGTAGCCAAATCCCCAGACGGTCTGGATGTAGCGGGGCTTGGCCGGATCGTCCTCGACCAGTTTGCGCAGGCGCGAAATCTGTACATCGATGGATCGATCAAAGACGTCATATTCGCGGCCACGGGCCAGCTCCATCAGCTTGTCACGCGAGAGCGGCTGGCGTGGGTGCTGGACGAGTACTTTCAGCACGGCAAATTCGCCGGTCGTGAGTTGGCTGCTGCGGGCGAGGGTATCGTCTGTGGCGTCATTGCGACGGATCAACTCGCGCGTGGCCAGGTTGAGGCTGACGTTGCCAAAGTCGATGGTTTCCTCATCCAGCGTCGGCGCGCCGGGCGGGGCGGCTGCCTTGCGCCGGCGCAGAACGGCGTGGATGCGGGCAACCAGTTCGCGCGGATTGAATGGCTTGGGTAGATAGTCGTCGGCGCCCATTTCGAGTCCGACGATGCGGTCGACGTCATCGCCTTTGGCCGTCAGCATGATGATGGCAGCATCATTGTTGCTGCTGCGCAACCGGCGGCAGATGGACAGGCCATCCTCGCCCGGCAGCATCAGATCGAGAACCAGCAGGTCGTGCAGCTCACGACTGAGTGCCTTGTCCATTTCTGCTGCATTGGCAACGGCCTTGACCGTGAATCCCTGATCGCTGAGATAGCGGTTGAGCAGGTCTCGCAAGCGCAGGTCGTCATCGACAACCAGAATTTTGGCGGTATCGTTCATAATTCTGAAAGCCACAGTTGATTACGGTAAATATTTCCAGCGCCACAGTCCTGCTGACGTTTTCCTCGTTGATGAGTCGCGTTTCGAAGACATTCGGGCGAGGTTGTCGGGATGGCTGCAATGCTAACCATTCCCCCGGGCTTGCGCCAGCGGTTGGGTGGGGGAGATGGTTAGACAATATTTCCGTCAGGGAAGACTGTTGCATCTTGTTACAATTCGCGGCGACAAATTCATAACTGATTTACAGCCGAAGGTGATCATCCGTGGTGTATGCGCCGCATGCTGCACATGTTGCAAGATGAACCACCGGGATAGCTCATGTCTGCCTCGTTTTTTTCACGGCATTTTTCTGGTTGTCTGATGAAGTCTGCCCTGTCATTTTCTTTTTGTCTGTTCAGCGGGCTGCTGGCCGGCCTGGCCTTGACGCCAATGGCAATGGCCCAGCACAGGTCGCTGCCTGACGCGCTGCTTCTGCAAACGGCTGGCGAGTCGGCGGTAGCGGAGGCATCGCGTCAGACAGCGGCGCCGGTTTTTGCCGAAAAGCCGGCTGAGGCGCAGCAAGAAGTGGGGCCGCCGGTACCTTGGCGGCGTGGCAAACGCATGACGCGCGAAGAGCGTCGTCAGCTCCGTCAGGATATCAATGAAGCCGGGCGTGAGCTGTATCAGCAACCGGGACGCAAGCCGCGTCATTCACATTGATTTCTGTCTTTATGCTTCTGTGCGCCGCCTGTCTTGCGGTTTGCGGCTTGTCCGTGCGGTGCGCGTGCTTGCCCTCCGCAACTGGCCGTCGGCTTCACCTGTTTGTCTGGATGTTGCTGCCATGGCCCGCTTTACTGTTGGCAAACAGCGCGCTGGCCTTGCCGGCAGCAACCGTCAGCGTGCCGCCACTGGTCGATGTGGGCACGCTGCCAGAGCCGGCCAGCGCGCAACCCAGGGTGCCGCCGGCGTTGTTGTTGTACAACCCGCTGCGCGAAGCCGAGTTGTTGATTTTTACCGGAGCAGCTCAGCGTTTCATCGAATCGGCACGTCCGCTGCGACCGAAGTTCAATGCAATGTCGTCCAGGGAAAAAGTCAATTTTCTTGAGCGCTATGTATTTGCCATGTGCAATTCGCGCTTGGTCAATGGCATGGATATGGTTTTCAAGCTGGAAACCGGCAGTGAAAACTTCTGTGGCTACATGCCGGGTATGCTCAGTTGTTTTGCGGCAGACAGTTGCAATGCAGCGGCGTATGACGATGCCGTGAAATACATCCGGGCTTCGTTGGCAAAGTTTGACCGCTTCATCAAATGGTCGGACAGGCGCAAATGGCAGTATCGTGGCGATGCCTTCAAAGTGGCTTTTTACACCCGCAATACCCTGACCAAACGGGGGCAGCTGTGCGCAACGCTGAAGTTGCTCAATGACAATGAGGAAGCGGTGGTGGTGCGTGTTGCTGGCAGGCTGCGCCTGGCCGATGGCAGCAGGCAAAGCGTATTCACGCGGCCTTATTACGTTGCGCCGCGCGCCAGCCTGCCCAATCTGAGCGATGAAGATCTGTTCAGCAAGGATACGGAAATGCGCATGCGCAAACTCACTGCGGATGCGCAGGTCTGGGCACGGCAGATGGGCGTGACGGACATACAGGCCTATACAGGAACGCACGAGCGCTGGAATTGCGTCCAGGCCAGCAGCGATGCCCTGCCGCAAACCGAGATTTCGCAAGTCTGGGTTGAATTCGTGCGCTGAGGTGATCCCGGAAACCGTCGCTGCGGCCCTGGATTGCCTGCCATTTGTGAATGTCGTCCGGAGAAAATGCGTGCGCTACATGTCGAGGAAAATTTCCTTGATGAATGCTGTTTCTGCTTTTCCTGCATACCCGGCGCATCTTGTCAGACAGATTGCAAAACACCCGCGTGAAGTTGCCCACCGATGATGTGCCGGATGTTCTGGCCGACAGCGCATGGCAGCAACGGATAAAATGATCCCGTGAATCTACTTGCTCTGGAAACCGCAACCCAACATTTGTCCGTCGCCCTCTGGCGTGATGGCGTTTGCCATGAACGCGCGGCAGAAATCATCAATGGCGGTTCAGAACATCTGCTGCCCTGGGTACAGGAACTGCTTGTCGAAGCCGACCTGGATTTTTCGGCGCTGGACGGTATCGCCTTTGGCGCCGGTCCTGGCGGTTTTACCGGTTTGCGCCTGGCTTGCGGAGTGACCCAGGGGCTGGCATGTGCGCTGGATTTGCCGGTTGTGGCGGTTTCGTCACTGGAGGCTTTGGCCTGGGTTGCCTGGCAGCGTCAGTCGCTGGTTGCGCCTGCACGGCAGGCAAGGATACTTGCCTGTCTGGATGCCCGCATGAATGAAGTGTATTGCGCCGCCTACGAAGTTTGCGCCGGTGCGCTGGAAAGCCGGCGATTTCCCTTCGTTGCCGCGCCGCAAGCCATTGCCGAACAACTGCCTTCGTTGCTGGCAGAAGATGACTGGCTGGCCTGCGGCGATGGTTTTGCGGTCTATCCGCAACTGCTTGTCGCGCCGCTGGCGCGCGTCATTGCGGATTGCTGGCCAACGGCCACAGCAGTGGCGCATCTTGCCGCGCCTCGTCTTGCCCGGGGAGAGGGGGTCGATGCTGCATTGGCGGCACCGCTTTATGTGCGTGACAAAGTGGCTCTGACGACCGCCGAGCGCCTGGCGCGTGGCGGGTCGCAATGACGCACATGGGTTATGGGCACTGCACGCACGATTACGCAACGAGTGAATGAGTCTGGCCATGCAAGATGACGCTGACATTGATTTCAGGCCGATGCAACTGATTGACGTTGACGCGGTGTGCGCCATCGAGCAGCGTGCGCAGGTGGCCCCGTGGACGCGTGCGCAGTTCATTGACAGTCTGGCTGCGGGCCATGCCGCCTGGCTACTGTATCGGGGCACGGTGCTCAGTGGTTATGCTCTGTGTTCTTTCGTGCTTGATGAAGCCGAGCTGCTGGATATCGTCATTGATCCGGCCTGTCAGCGGCAGGGTCTGGCTGGGCGTTTCATGGCGTTTCTTGCGCGCGAAGCACGCCAGGCGGGGGCGCAGAAAATGTTTCTTGAAGTGCGTGTATCGAATCGTGCAGCGCAGGCGCTGTATGCGCGCAGTGGTTTCAGCCCGGTTGGGCTGCGCCGCGATTACTACCCCTGCGCGGCTGGCCGTGAACATGCCTTGCTGATGATGAGGTTGCTATGAACAAGACGTCACCTTCGCCTTTGCCGTCAGCGGCGCTGCGGCGTGCCGCCGTGCTGCGTGAAATGGGGCTGGCGCCATTGTGGCGCTTGCGTCAGCAAACGGCGCAAAGCACAGCCGTTGCGCCGGCTGCGGCTGCGGCTGTCGCGCCGGCGCCGGTCAATCCGTCGTTAACGACGGTTACCGGTGATGAACGGGTGGCGGCCATCGCCTGCATGGACTGGACGCAGTTGCGCGCCAGCGTGGCGGCGTGTCGCGCCTGTGATTTGTGCCAGGAACGCAAACAGGCCGTGCTGGGTGTGGGCGATGAGCAGGCGGACTGGCTGTTTGTCGGCGAAGGTCCGGGCGCGGAAGAAGATCGGCGCGGCGAGCCTTTTGTTGGCCAGTCCGGCAAGCTGCTCGACGCCATGCTGGCCGCCATCGGCCTGCAACGGGGGCGGGATGTCTATATCGCCAATGCCGTCAAGTGCCGTCCGGCACAGAATCGTACGCCGACTGCCGAGGAAATGGCGGCTTGCCGCCCCTATCTGGAACGCCAGATCGCTTTGCTGCAACCAAAACTGATCGTGGCACTGGGACGACCGGCGGCGCAGACGCTGTTGCAGCAGGAAGTCAAGGTCTCTGCTGCACGCGGGCGCCTGGCTGAGCTGACGAGCAGTGGCGTCAGCATCCCACTGCTCGCCACCTATCATCCCGACGATCTGCTGCGCAACCTGACGGACAAGGCCAGGGCTTGGGAAGACCTGTGTCTGGCCCGTCGCACAATGGCCGGGCTGAAAAAAACAGATTGATAACAGATTGATCTGTCGCAGGCGCGCTGCCGTCATCCTGCCGGCGCTGCGCTCAATAACTGCCTGGATGGGCGCTGTTGACGAACTTGGTGTATTCGCCAAGGAAGGTCAGCTTGACCGTGCCGGTCGGGCCGTTACGGTGTTTGCCGATGATGACTTCGGCCAGACCCTTGTCCTGGGTATCTTTTTTGTAATACTCCTCGCGATACATCATGATGATGATGTCGGCGTCCTGTTCGATGGCGCCGGATTCGCGCAGGTCGCTCATCAGGGGGCGCTTGTCGGTGCGTTCTTCCACTTTGCGTGACAGCTGCGAGAGGGCGATGATCGGCACTTTGAGTTCCTTGGCCAGCGATTTGATGGCGCGGGATATTTCGGAAATTTCGGTGGCGCGGTTCTCGTTGTCCTTGTTGGAGGACATCAGTTGCAGGTAGTCGATGACGATCAGGCCCAGTTTGCCACCAAACTGCCGGGCCAGGCGGCGGGCGCGGCCACGCAGCTCGGTGGCGGTGATGGCGCCGGTATCGTCGATGTGGATGGGGGCGTTGTGCAGCTTGCCCAGGGCGACGGTCATCCTGTCCCATTCATCGTCATTCAAGCGGCCTGTGCGCACGTTTTTGGCATCCAGACGGCCAACCGATGACAGGAAACGCATGGCCAGCTGCGGGCCGGACATTTCCAGACTGAAAATGGCCACTGGCAGGCCCAGATCGACGCCGACGTACTCGGCAATATTCAGTGCAAAAGCCGTCTTGCCCATCGACGGTCGTCCGGCAACGATGATCATGTCGCCCGGCTGCATACCCGAGGTCATTTGGTCCAGGTCGGTGAATCCGGTAGGTATGCCGGTGATATCCGATGGGTCGTCCTGGTCGTAGAGTTCCTGGATACGCTCGACCACCTGGCCCAGCAGGGGCTGGATGGCGACGAAACCCTGCGTGTTTTTGGCGCCGGATTCGGCAATTTCAAAGACGCGCTGCTCGGCTTGATCGAGCAGTTGCCTGACGTCCTTGCCGGCCGGGTTCAGCGCGCTGGAGGATATTTCATCGCCAACGGTGACCAACTGGCGCAGCACCGCGCGTTCATGGACGATTTCGGCATAGCGGCGGATGTTGGCTGCCGAAGGCGTGTTGTTGGCAATCTCACCCAGATAGGCCAGCCCCCCTGCCTGTTCGACCTCGTTGCTTTTCTCGATGGATTCGAAAACGGTGACGACGTCGGCCGGCTTGTTCTCTTCGACCAGGCGGCGGATGTGGCGAAAGATGCGGCGGTGATCGTCGCGATAGAAATCCGCATCACTGATGATGCCGATGATGCGATCCCAAGCCGAATTGTCGAGCAGCAGGCCGCCGATCAGGGATTGTTCTGCTTCGACGGAATGCGGGGGCAGCTTGAGCGTGTTGATCTGGGGATCGTCAGCCGGCTTGCGTTGAAAGCTGCGTTCCATCATCTGAACCATGGCCCTGTCTCCTGTGAAGCAATCCACCAGTGTACCTGTATGCGACTTTGTGCGGTGTGGGTAAGTCTGGGGAAATGTTGGGAACAAACTGTGGACAGACTGTGTATTTGCTGTGGGGCAAAATACCTGCCGTCAACTCCGGCTTCGTGGTTGCTGATCTGCCGCCGGGTAGGGTGGCTTGAGTTGGGCGGACGTAAACGCCGTGAGGCCGCTTGTGCGGCCTCACGGTGATGTGGTGATGCGATGATGATGCTTTTGCCGATGCGTGGCGCGATCAGTGTTCGCCAAGTACGGATATGGTAATACTGGCGATCACGTCGGTGTGCAAGGTCACGTCCAGCTTGCTGTCACCGACCTGCTTGATCAGGCCGTCCGGCATGCGAATGGCCGCTTTTTCAACATCGAAGCCTTGGGTTTTCAGGGCTTCGGCGACGTCGGCGTTGGTCACCGAGCCGAAGAGACGGCCATCGACGCCGGCCTTGCGGGTGATCTGCAGCAGCAGACCTTCCAGCTTGCCGGCTTTTTCTTGGGCATTGGCCAGTTTTTCGGCCTGGAGTTTTTCCAGTTCGGCGCGGCGGGCTTCGAATGCAGCCAGGTTTTCTGGGGTCACCCGTTTGGCCTTGCCTTGCGGAATCAGGTAGTTGCGGGCGTAGCCATCCTTGACCTTGACCACATCACCGAGCACGCCCAGATTGACAACTTTTTCCATCAAAATAACTTGCATGGTCGTATCTCCGGATTACTCGTGCAGATCGGTGTAGGGAAGCAGTGCCAGGAAGCGGGCGCGCTTGATGGCCGTGGACAGCTGGCGCTGATAGCCGGCTTTGGTGCCGGTAATGCGGGCCGGCATGATTTTCGCATTCTCGGTAATGAAGTCCTTGAGAATAGCGACATCCTTGTAATCGACTTCGGCAATCTTTTCGGCGGTAAAGCGGCAGAACTTGCGCCGCTTGAACATGCTGCGGCCTTTGTCATCCTTGCGCTTGGCGCCAGACTTTGGTTTAAATGCCATTTTGATTTCCTTCCAAAAACTCTATCTCATTCACATGCAGGATCAGGGTCCTGCTCTTCAAGCTCTTTGCTGCGAGAAAACCGCTTAACCTGACGGCATCACCCGGTTTTGCGCCCGTCATCAGCTGTGCATTCGGGCCCAGTATCACGGCAGAAACTTCGCAATCCACCGTTCTCGGTCGACCGGCTTCAATCTGCTGTGAGCTGTGCGCAATCCGAAAATTGAGAACCGGAATGCCGGCTGGGGTATAGCGCAAGGTATTCAGCTCAAGCAGTTGACCTGTCAGTCGCGTGCAGTTGTCTGGCGGCTGCCCGGAGCGGGGCTCAGGCAGCGGTCGCGGCACCTGCAGGGGCTTCTGCCGGGCTTGCTGCAGCGGGAGCGGTCAGCGATCTGGATTTTTCTTCCTTCATCATCGGTGAAGGTTCGGTGGCGGCATGCTTCATCTTGACGGTCAGATGACGCAGCACGGCATCGTTGAATTTGAAGGCGTTTTCCAGTTCGGCCAGCGTTTCGGCGTCGCACTCGATGTTCATCAGTACATAGTGCGCCTTGTGCACTTTCTGGATCGGATAGGCCAGTTGGCGACGGCCCCAGTCCTCAAGGCGATGAATGTTGCCTTTGCCGGTCGAAACGAGCGTCTTGTAGCGATCGATCATGGCCGGAACCTGTTCGCTTTGGTCCGGATGAACGATGAAGACGATTTCATAATGTCGCATGTAGTCTCCTTGTGGAAAAAGTCCCCCCGCATGCGGATTCGGGTGGGACAAGGTGGAAAAGCCGGTCATTTTAAAGTAAATCCGTGGCTTATGGCAAGGAAAACGGGATGCGTGACGATTGGCCGGGTTTGTATGATGGATTACCCCGGTGCCTGTGCGGACAAGGGATTTGTGTTGTATAAAGCGGGAGATGAAAAGCCGTCCGGCAATGGCCGGATGCAGTTCGGCAGGGCTTTGAGGCAAGAAGCATCAAAGCTGCAACATGATTGATTCCCAACCATGGAGTGACATGATGGCGAGTGAAGAAAACAAGTCTCCGCAGGCTGGTGAAGTGGCGATTGCCGGTATGGCCGCAACCATATTCGGGGCGCTGATCCAGAAGATCGACCTGTATCCGGCCAATGAGGATGAACTGGTGGATCGTTCTGTGGGCATCGCCATCAAGCTGATGAATCGCGCCGAAAAGCGTTTGAAACGCGACTGATCCGGCTGTTTCGAAGCTGTCAGGTGGGACTCAGAGTAATATCTGCGAGCCCATTTCGACGACGCGGTTTGCCGGCAGCTTGAAGAAGCTGGCCACGCTGCTGGCGTTGCGCGACATGGCGATGAAGATTTTTTCGCGCCAGAAGTTCATTTCTGAATTCGCCCGGGCGATCAGGGTTTCACGGCCGATGAAGAATGAAGTGTCCATCATGTCGAAGTCCAGTCCTTGCTCGGCGCACCAGTCGAGCGCTTCAGGCAGGTTGGGTTCGTCCATGAAGCCGTAGAACACTTTCACGCGCCAGAAGTGGTTGGGCAGCGGCTCCACAGTGACGCGTTGGGCATCGCTGACATAGGGAATGTCCAGCACATTGACCGCCACCAGCACGACGCGTTCGTGCAGCACCTTGTAGTGCTTGAGGCTGTGCAGCATGGCGTGCGGCACGCCCTGCAGATTGCCGGTCAGATAGACGGCCGTACCGGCCACCCGGGCGATGCCGCTGTCGCGGCCCATGCCCTGGATGAAGGGCGACAGTTCGATGGCTTCTTCGGAGAGGCGCTTTTGCAGCAGCGCGCGGCCGCGCTTCCAGGTGGTGAGCAGCAGGAACAGCAGCAGGCCGAAAATCAGCGGGAACCAGCCGCCGTCGATGATTTTCACCGAGCAGGCGGAAAGAAAAGCCAAGTCAATGCAAACAAACGGCAGAGCGCCGAAGAACGCGCGCCACGGATTCCAGCCCCACAGCTTGTGCGCCACGAAATAGGCGAGGACGCTGGTGGTGAACATGGTGCCGGTAACGGCAATGCCGTAGGCTGCCGCAAGATTGCTCGAGGAACGGAAGCCCAGCACCAGGGCAATGACGGTCACCAGCATCATCCAGTTGATGGCGGGGATGTAGATCTGTCCGATCTGGGCGCCGGAAGTGTGCAGAATCTGCAGGCGCGGGGTGTAGCCGAGCTGCATGGCTTGCTGGGTGACCGAGAATGCGCCGGTGATGACCGCCTGGGAGGCAATGACCGTGGCCATGGTGGCAACGGCCACCAGTGGATACATGGCCCATTCAGGTGCCAGCAGGTAAAAGGGGTTTTCGATGGCGGCGGGGTTGCTCAACAACAGCGCGCCCTGGCCGAAATAGTTGATGACGAGCGCGGGCAGTACGAGAAAGAGCCAGGCCAGCTGGATGGGCTTGCGACTGAAGTGTCCCATGTCGGCATACAGCGCTTCGGCGCCGGTGAGCACCAGGACGACGGCACCCAGGGCAAGAAAACCAAGCAGCGGGCTGGTCTGCAGAAAAAGGAAACCGTAATACGGATTAAGTGCTTCGAGCACTGTCGGCGTGGCATAGATGTTGATCAAGCCAAGTACGGCCAGGGTGCAGAACCAGAACAGCATGACCGGGCCGAACAGCCGGCCGACGCTGGCAGTGCCGCGGCTTTGCATCATGAACAGGGCGATCAGTACAGTCAGTGTGATCGGGATGATGAAAGGACGAAAACTGGGCGTGATGATTTCCAGTCCTTCAATGGCGGACAGTACCGAAATCGATGGTGTGACCACGCCATCACCATAAAACAGGGCGGCACCGAACAGTCCCAGCATCAGCACCAGTTTGCGGGAAAACGAGTTTTCCGGCAGGTGGCGCAAGGCCAGTGCCATCAAGGCCATGATGCCGCCTTCGCCTTTGTTGTCGGCGCGCATGATGAAGGCAATGTATTTGACCGTGACGACGATCAGCAGCGCCCAGAAAATGAGCGAAAGTATGCCGAGCACGTTTTCTGGCGTAATGGGTACCGGATGGTGAGTGCCGACAAAAACCTCCTTCATCGCGTAAAGGGGGCTGGTGCCGATGTCGCCAAATACGACGCCAAGCGCGGCAAGCGACAGCGTGGAGAGTCGTTCCTTGCTATGTTGCGATGAGTCCACAAAGTGTCCCTGGTTTCTGGATGGCACTGAATGAATGGTGAATGGCTATGCGATGCATTGCGCCGCACCCAGGCCAGTGTCTTCAGTGTTTGTCGCGCGGTGTGCCCATGGGCTGGCGCGGCAAGGCGGGCATTATAACGGCAGTCCGGATTCGGTCTTTGGTTCAGTTTTTCATCGTGTCGTCCTGGCGCAGTCTTTCATGCAGTGACCTGTGCTGCAGCGCACCGAAGCGCAAATAGAGTGTTGGCACAACGATCATGTTGAGCACGGTCGAACTCAACAGGCCGCAAAGTATGACGATAGCCATGGGTGCCTGGATTTCCGAGCCAGGCTGGCCGGCTGACAGCACCAGGGGCAACAGCGCCAGGCCGGCGGCCAGTGCCGTCATCAGGATGGGGATCAGGCGTTCTTCGGCGCCGCGCAGGATGGCGCTGCGCACATCGTTGATCTGTTCATGGATGAACAGATGATGGATATGGCTGATCATCATCACGCCGTTGCGCGTGGCGATGCCGAACAAGGTGATGAAGCCGATGATGGAGGCAAGGGTGATGACTCCGCCCGTCAGATAAACGCCCACCACGCCGCCGATCAGGGAAAGCGGCAGGTTGAGCATGACCAGCAGGGCGTCGCGCGTTGTGTGAAAGGCAATGAACAGCAGCAGAAAAATGCCTGCCATGACGATCAGGCCGAGTAGTGCCAGTATCCGTGCGGCGTTGCGCGCAGATTCGAACTGGCCGCCAAACTCGATGTGGTAGCCGCTGGGCAGGCTGATTTCGTTGCCGATCTTGAGCTGCATTTCTTCGACGACGCTTTTCAGATCGCGTCCAGCAACGTTGGCCATGACCACCATCTTGCGTTGTGAATTTTCGCGGTTGATGAGATAAGGTCCCCGGTCGTTCTGCACATCTGCCAGCGCGGAAAGAGGCAGGTGGGCGCCGGCGGGGGTGGTGATCAGGGTATTGCGCAGGGCAGCGAGGCTGGCCCGATTGGCTGGGTCGTAGCGCACGACCAGATCAAAACTGGCCTGACCTTGCAGAACCTGGCTGACGGTCAGACCATGGAAAGCCGTTTCCACGGCCGCTGACAGTTCGGCGACGGAAAGACCATGGCGCGCCAGGGCGTCGCGTTTGTAGTGCAATGTCAGGAAAGGAACGTCGGTCTGCTGTTCGGGTTGCACATCCACGGCCCCCTTGACCTGCTGCATGACTTGTCTGATTTCTTCGGCAAGCCGGCGCAGTTCGCGCTGATCGGGGCCAAAGATTTTTACGGCGATGTTGGCGCGCGTTCCGGAAAGCATGTGGTCGATACGGTGCGAGATGGGCTGACCAATGACGATCTGCACCCCGGCCAGTCTGGAAAAGTCTGCCCGCAAGGCAGCCAGGAATTCTTCCTTGCTGCGCTCTTGCATGTGCAGATTGACTTCGATTTCTGACTGATGCACATCCAGCGCATGGGGATCCAGTGGCGAACGGCCAGTGCGTCGGGCGGTGGCAGTCACCTCGGGATGGCTCAACAGGATTTCTTCGACTTGCTGACCGAATCGGGCAGATTCATCGAGAGCCGTGCCCGGCAGGGTTTCGACACCGATTGTCAAAGTGCCTTCATTGAAGTCCGGCAGGAATGACTGGCCAGCGCTGCCAAGACCAAACAGCGCCGCCAGCAGCAACAGGCCGCCAAGGCAGGTAATGGGTTTCCAGCGATGCAGATTGCGCTCAAGCAGGCGTCGGTATGCGCTGCGCAGGTGGATGACGAAGCCCGCTTCGCGATGTTTGATGACCGCCTTTGTCCGGCCAAGAAACATCGACGCCAGTACCGGTGTGATGGTGATCGAAACCAATAGCGAGGCGAACAGCGAAATTACGTAGGCCAGTCCCAGCGGTACCATCAAGCGGCCTTCGATACCAGAAAGAAAAAAGAGCGGGGTGAAAACCAACATGATGATCAGTGTGGCAAACACGATCGAGCCTTGGATTTCACGAGTTGCCTGCAGGACGACCTGGACCAGCGGATGGCGCTGTCCTGTGGGTCTTTGCTGGTTTTCCCTGAGGCGACGGACGATGTTTTCCACCACGATGATGGCATCATCAACCAGGGCGCCCAGAGCGATGGCAATGCCGCCCAGCGTCATGGTGTTGATGGTGGCACCCAGCGCCGTCATGATCAGTACGGTCGTTACGATGGACAGAGGCAGGGCGAGCAGGGTGATGGCCGTCGAGCGGGCTGAGAGCAGAAAGCCAAATACGATGATGACCAGCAGAATGGCGCCATCACGCAAGGCGGAGAGCAGATTGCCAATCGACGTTTCGATGAAGTCGGCCTGGCGGAACAACCGCGTTTCTATCTTCATGCCGGCAGGCAGCTCTGCCTGGATTTCGGCCAGCATCTTGTCGAGTGCCCGGGTCAGTGCCAGGGTATTGGCGGCAGGCTGGCGCTGTATGCCCAGCACGACGGCAGGTTTGCCGTTGGTTGAGCCGATGCCGCGCGTGATGGCCGTGTCCAGCGTGATATCGGCGATGTTTCGCAACAGCACGGGTTGGCCCTTGCGCATCGCCACGACGGCATCGGCGATGTCATCCAGCGTGCGCACACGGCCGATGCCCTGGATCAGATATTCCTGGCCGTTTTCGCTGTAAAAACCCGCTGTTGCATTCCTGTTGCTGTCGCTGGCGGCCTTGATGGCCTCGTCGATCGTCAAGCCGTAGGCGGCCAGCAAGTCCGGCTTCAGCGTGACCTGGTACTGCTGCAGGTCGCCGCCAATGGGCAGGATTTCCGCCACGCCAGGCACGGCCAGCAAGCGCTTGCGCAGTACATGATCCGCCGTGTTCTTCAGCAGCACCGTGCCGTTGTCTGGAGCCTGTTGCGGATTGTCCCAGGTCAGGGCGATGAACATGATTTCGCCCATGATGGATGCGGCCGGCGCCATGACCGGCGGTTCCATTCTTGCTGGCAGACTGGCCTGGGCCAACTGGAGTTTTTCCGAGACGATCTGCCGCGCCAGATAACTGTCGGTGCCCCAGGCGAATTCGACGGTGATGATCGAAAGGCCGATCTTGCTCGAAGACAGCACGCGGCGCACGCCCGGTGCCCCGTTCAGCGTGGCTTCGATGGGGAAAGTCACCAGGGTTTCGATGTCGCCGGGCGACATGCCGGGCACTTCGCTGACGACCGTGACCGTGGGGGCAGTCAGATCCGGAAAAACATCGACCGGCGTGCGTAGGCTTTCCAGCGTGCCCCAGATGAGCAGCAGCAAGGCGCCGATCACCACAAACAGGCGGTTGCGCAGTGACCATTCAATGATCTGTCCTATCATGTCAACTGGCCTCAGTGAGTGTGGCCGACGGCAGTGGCCATTGCTGTCGTCAGGCGGATCAGGTGGGCGCCTCGACTGACAACCCGTTCGCCCAGCGTCAGTCCGTCGAGAACGGCAACCTGTGCATCGTCACGCGCCCCCAAGCGAAGCAGGCGGCGTTCGAAACTTTCTCCTCCCAGTTGTACATAGGCGATGGCCATGCCGTTTTCATCCTGCACGGCACTGGTCGGTATCAACAGAGAGTTTTCAGTACCGTCATGATTTTTTGCGGCCACCAGCAGTTGCGCACTGGCCAGCATCCCCAGCCGTAGATTGCCTGGATTGTCGAATTCAAAAATGACGGGCACGGTGCGCGTGCTGTCATCAATTACGCCACCAACAGCAATCAGCCGGCCATTTTTTTCGGGAACAATGACAACAGGTTGGTTGTCGCCATCGATGGTGAAGCGTGCGCCGGTCAGTCTTTGCACATCCTGGCTGCCCAGGCGAGCGATGTCTGTTTCCGCGACGCGCGCTTCCAGCCACAATTTGCTGGTGTTGGCGATGTGGAACAGCAGATCGCCTTCGTCCACCAGCGCACCTGCTCTCACGCCGAGATCGACGATGGTGCCGTCGATGGGCGCACGTATGGCGATACCGTCATTGCCGGTGAGCTGCCCTTGCCGGGCCTGTGCGACACGCAATTCGGCAGCGGCCAGGTGCTCGTTGTCGCGCGCTTCGAGCACGCGTTTTTCGGCAATTGCTTCATCCTGAAACAGCGATTCCATGCGGACGCGTTCGCGTTGTGCCTGTGCAAGTGCAATCCGCGCGCGCTGGGTGGCTGCCTGCAAACTGGCCTGGTCGGTTTCGCCGCCCGACCGCGGTGCCAGATAAGCCAGTATCTGGGATTTCTTTACCGTCTGGCCGATATGCACGAGACGGCCTGCCGGGCGCAGGATGCCGATGGCTGGCGATAACAGCAGCGTTTCGTCATCGGCAGGTGCCTTGATGACAGCGGTTGCGCGAATGCTTGGCTGGAGCGGACCATGGGCGACTGCCGTGGTGGCGAAGTCGTTGCGCCATTGCTGTGCCTTGGTAAATGTGATGCCGTGGGCTTTCCGGCCGTGACTGTGGTGCTGGTGGGCGGCTGCGGCGGCCGCAAGATCGGCAAATACGGGAATGGAACCGAGTGCGTGACGGCTGCTGCCGGCGCTGGTTTCAACCAACAGACTCAGTGTGAACTCGCCGGTTGTTTGGGGTATGACGGGAATCCTGAAAATTCCCGGCGCATCAGCCGTATCCTTGCGGTAGAACTGTTCTTTGCCATTGCCGGAAAGTATCAGGCTGACCTTGCCCGCCGGAAGAGGCTTGGCGTCACTCAGTCGGCTGAGGTAGGCCACTGCCTCGACAGGCTGGCCGACAAAAAAGGGTGGCCGTTCCAGATACAGCTCGGTACTGTCATTAAAGCTGCTGAGATACTCCAGCTTTGGCAGATGTTCGTCAGTTGTGTGTTCGTCGGCATGATCGCCGGAATGCGCATGGTCTGCGGCATGGGCTGTCATGTTGTGATCCTGGGGCGGTGCATTGCCAGATTTGTTGTTGCATGCGCTCAGGGCAAGGCAGGCCAGCAGGGCAAGAGCAAGCAGAGAGAGAGATTTCATTGCGGGTCTTTTCCTGTCAATTGATCGAGTGCGATACGCACGGTGCGGGCTTTCCATTCAAGATCCAGTGCCGTCAGCTCGGTTTCGAGCGCGCCTTTGTAGGCATCGAGCAGTTCGAGCAGGCTTGATTCGCCGGCGCGGTAAGCTTTTTCGGCAATACGAATGAGCTCGATGGATGGTTGCACGGCCGTGCTGCGATAGCTGTCGGCTGCCGTGATCAACTGTTCGAGCTGACGGTGCAGGCCGTGCAGTTCGCCTTCAGCCTGCTGCTGTGCCAAGGAGTATTCGGCACGGGCGGCCTGCTGCTGTGCCGTTGCCTGCTGCTCTCGGGCTTGCTGCCGATCGAAGAAAGGCAGATTCAACGACAGCATGACGAGATTGCCCGAATCGTGAAGAGGGCCGTCTTGCAACTGTTTTCGACCAAATCCCAGTGTCAGTTCGGGCAGGTTGTTTTGTGCGATGGCACCGTCGGTTTCTGCGGCCGCCAGTTGTGCATGCAGCGAAACCAGTTCCGGTTGTGCGGTCAGCCTGTCTTGCAGTGTGGCCAGCGCGGCGGGAGGCGCCGGCCGTAGCGGGCCAGCCAGGGGCTCGTTGATTTTCTCGCCGATAAGGGCTTCAAGCCGGCTGCGCCGGTAACTTTCCTCGGCACGGGCTTCGGCCAGGCGGGCGGCGGCAGTTTGTTGTTCACGCGCCAGACGGCGACGATCGTAGCCGGAAATTTCTCCTGCGCTGGCCAGTTTGCCAGCGATATTTTCCAGGCGGGAAAAATGTTCGGCCCAGGTGCCGATGGCCCGGATCTGTTCCTGCTGCATCAGCAAGGCATGAAATGTCTGGCGCAGCGTGGCGATGCGCGCATGGTGGCGACTGCGGTTATCGGCTGCTGTTGCCGCCATGCGCTGCCGAGCGGCTGTTTGGCGCAAGTCGCGGCGACCGGAAAAATCCAGCGATTGGGATATCTGCCAACTGCGTTCGTGTGAGGCCGCGTAGCCTTCACGCTCGAACGTCAGGCTGGGATTGGGCCATGTCTTCGCTTCCGTCAG
Organism: Sterolibacterium sp.; assembly: GCA_019105045.1. Taxonomy (GTDB): domain Bacteria; phylum Pseudomonadota; class Gammaproteobacteria; order Burkholderiales; family Rhodocyclaceae; genus Sterolibacterium. The sequence goes on along the minus strand of JAHRWT010000056.1, from coordinate 3,045 downwards.
AGCGGTTTCAGCCTCATCCAGGCGGGCTTGTTGCAGCGAGAAAAATTCCGGACGGGCCAGGGCCAGGTCCAGAGCCGCCTGCTCGGTCAGGGCGGCGGCATGTAGCGGAAGGTTTTGACAGACAAGAAACAGGAATAAAAGGTGCAAGCAATTGCAATTGCGCTGTGACATCGAAAGCCTCGCTGTAGTGCGGGTGGGTTTCGACGGAACACGCGAACATCCCTGCCGCTCCGGTTACAGTTGGCAGGAGGGCAATGGCGCTGAATTCGACTGCGTAAAGACGTGCTGTCCCGTCGGCTCAGGTGGTCAGGGCGGACCTGGGCGGACGTTCGAGGCGGGCGGGCAGGGCGGAGACAAAGGAATCCGTCGCCGGCGCAGCTGTGGTCAGCGGTGCCATGGGTGCGTGCAATTGGGGCAGGGTCGGCAGCAGTACCGAAAACAGTGGATGGGCATGCGTATGGTTGTGGTCGCAGCCCGGCGTTTTTGTGCTGTCCTTGTCGGTGGTCTGGTGTGCGTGAGCACTGTCGAGGTGATCGGCCAGGTGAGGATGGCTGTGATGGCCAAAAAACGAGCAGGTCTGTACGTGACCGGCGAGGGTGTCACACAATCCGGCCGCCGCCGTATAGGCGGCATTGGCCGGCAGGGCAAACATCAGCAGAAGCAGGATCAGCAAACGCATCCTGCAATGATATCAGGTTCAGGCGGGCTACAGCGCGTAGCTGTGAATGAGCCAGCGAACAACAGTATTTTCCAATCCAGGTATGAGCCTGAAGGGAGAGTAAGGCGGGAGTAGCGGAAGGTGGTTGAGAAAGTAAAGTGTCAGTGTAGAAGATCGGCGTTGTTTTGGTTCAGATCTGCCGCATTGATATTGCGGTCCGCACGAGCACGCCACCCATCCGGCACAAGCCCGCGTGTTCAGGATTCAGAACCCTGTCGGTCATGCGTGGATATTCACCATTTGACTGCAGGTGGCGTGAAATTGCTTTGAGGGAGTCCCGTGCTGATTGATATCTGTTGTTATTTTCGTGACGCCACTTCCTCGATCCCGACATTGCCCCCGCCGAGAGATTGATACAGGGCAACACTATCGGCTAGACGTTGCGCTTGTGCGGCCACCAAGCTGATTCGGCTCTGCTGCGCCTGCTGCTGCGCGATCAGCAACTGCGTGTAATTGGCCGTGCCGAGCGCATACTGACGTTTCACGGATTCGAGTGACGATTGCGCGTATGTGTCGGCAGCGGCAAGGGATGCCAGCGATTGCGCATCGTGATCCAGTGCGCGCAATGCATCGGCCACGTTGCGCAATGCATCAAGGACAACACCTTGATATTTTGCGGCCGCCGCATCCAATGCCGCCAGCGATGCGCGCTTTTCAGCAGGCAAGCCGGGATTGAACAACGGCTGCGTCAATTGCCCCAGCACACTCCACACTGCCGAGCCGCCGCCAAACAACGCCCCGGTCGTCAGTGCCTGCGAACCGAGGTTGGCGCTGATGTTGATCTGCGGGTAGAGCTTGGCCACTGCAACGCCATAGTCGGCATTGGCGGCGTGCAGCAGCGCCTCGGCTGCCTGAATGTCGGGCCGACGGCGCACCAGTTCTGACGGCAACACCACGGGCAGATCAACGGGAAGTTTGAATTCGTCCAGCGTGAAACCGGGAACTTCTGCCGAACCCGGTGCTTGTCCGCTGAGCGTGGCCAACAGATGCTCGCTCTGGTCGAGTTGCTTGCGCAGCAAAGGCAATCCAGCCCGCGTCTGCTCGGCCTGGGTCTGCAGTGACAACAACTCATCCGGGGCGGCTTGGCCCAAGCGCACTCGCGCTCGAGTGACGGTAATCTGCTCTTCCTGAGCATCAATCATGACTTGCGTGGCACTGATTTGTGCAGCCAGTCGAGCGCGCAAAATGGCTGTGGTGGTGATGTTTGCCGCAAGCGTCAGACGTGCTCCATCCAATTCGTAGCGGCTGTAATCGGTGCGGGCAGCCAACGCTTCCAGTGCGCGTCGATTGCCACCAGCCAGATCCAGTCGGTAATGCACCCCGACGCTGGCGTTGTAGAGACTGAACTCCCTTGCGTCACCTATCTGCCCGAGCGCACCGGGACTCATTCGTTGGCGCTGCGCTCCGAGCCTCGCATCAATTTGCGGAAAGAGGGTTGCCCCCGCTTGGGCAGAATGCAGTTCCTGTGCTTGACGCAAGGTGGCTCTGGCCGCCGCCAAGTTTGGACTGCTCTCAAAGGCTTTTTCGATCAGTGCGTCGAGCCGGGGTGAACCCAGTTTTTCCCACCACTGCGCATCCACATCCTCACTCAACCGGAATTGCTGTGCCTCTCCCAAAGGGGTTTTTGCCGAGGCCGTTTGCGCGGGTAAGGGTGCAACCGTGTAGCGTGATACCTCGGGCGGTTCCGGGCGCGTGAAGTCAGGGCCGACAGCACAACCCGTAACCAGCCCGGCGAGCATCAGGGAACTGAAAGCTCGGGCAAGCAACCAGCGGGGGCGGACAGAACAAGCTTGTTGTGCATCGGCAGCTTCGCCGCCGAAACCGAGATCAGCGGCGTCCATAAAAATGCTCCACGAAAGGTTGACGGAAGCTTTGATGGCAGCCCAAGCAGCTTTGCTGCACCTTGGCAAAGGCTGCAATTACAGCCTGACCGTCACTGCGCTTGGCGGCTTCCCCCATTGCCGTCGCCGCTTCGTGAGCTTGCCTATCAAAGCCACGGAATTTTCCGGTATCGCCGCCAAGCCACGCGAGGATGCGTAGCTTTTCCGGCAAGGGCGGTTCTGCGTGACTTGCGATCTTGGGGGCAAGCGTTGCGACTAGCGCCCAGTCTTCCTTCGAAATCGCTCCCATGACGGCCTGCATATCTCGTCCAAGCTCGTCCATCACCCTGCGCAGGGCCAGAGGCTTTGACGTCTCGTTAGGTGCCTCGTTTTCTGCCATCGCAGAACCGGCCAGTGCCATGACTGCCGCCACTGCAATCGTCGAAATGGATTTGTGGAAGGTATTCATGTGGTCTCCATTCAGTCGAAGCGGCGCCCTTCGCCCGC
>JAHRWT010000061.1 GCA_019105045.1 Sterolibacterium sp. | reverse complement strand
GTGCGTGATGGAGGAAAACTGAAATGATCGCGCAGGAACTCGAAGTCAGTCTGCACATGGCCTTCGTCGATGCCCGGCAGAAGCGTCATGAATTCATTACCGTCGAGCATCTGCTGCTGGCCTTGCTCGATAACCCCTCGGCGGCCGAAGTGCTGCGCGCCTGCGTGGTCAACATCGAAGAACTGCGGCACGAGCTGAGCAGTTTCATCGCCGAACATACGCCCACCGTCAGCGGCGACAGCGATACCGAAACCCAGCCTACGCTGGGTTTCCAGCGGGTGATCCAGCGCGCCATCCTGCATGTGCAGTCGTCCGGCAAGAAGGAGGTGCTGGGGGCCAATGTGCTGGTGGCGATTTTCGGCGAAAAGGATTCCCATGCCGTGTATTTTCTGCAGCGGCAGAACGTCAGCCGGCTGGATGTGGTGAATTACATTTCCCACGGCATCAGCAAGAATGCCCAGACTGTGACGCGCGGCGAGGCCGAGCAGGGCGAACAGGCAGCGGATGCCCAGGCCAATGGCGGCCCGCTGGAAGCCTATGCGCTGAATCTCAATGTGCAGGCGCAGCAGGGCAAGATCGACCCGCTGATCGGCCGCGACAAGGAAGTGGAGCGCGTGGTGCAAACGCTGTGCCGGCGGCGCAAGAACAATCCGCTGCTGGTGGGCGAGGCCGGCGTGGGCAAGACGGCGATTGCCGAAGGGCTGGCGTGGCAAATCGTGGAAGGCAAGGTGCCGGAAGTGCTGGCCGATGCGGTTGTCTATGCGCTGGATATGGGTTCGCTGCTGGCCGGCACCAAGTATCGCGGCGATTTTGAACAACGCTTGAAGGCGGTGTTGAAGCAATTGGCCGAGTTGCCCAATGCGGTGCTGTTCATCGACGAAATTCATACGCTGATCGGCGCAGGGGCGGCTTCGGGCGGCACCATGGATGCGTCCAATCTGCTCAAGCCGGCGCTGTCCAGTGGCCGGCTGAAGTGTATCGGTGCCACCACGTATCAGGAATATCGCGGCATTTTCGAGAAAGATCACGCTCTTTCGCGACGTTTTCAGAAAATCGACGTGGTTGAGCCCACCATCGAAGAAACCGTGGCCATTCTGCGTGGTTTGAAGTCGCGCTTTGAAGAACACCACGGCATCAAGTATTCCGCTGCGGCCATCAGCAGCGCGGCGGAACTGGCCGCCAAATACATCACCGACCGCCATTTGCCGGACAAGGCCATCGATGTGATCGACGAAGCCGGTGCGGCCCAGCGCATCCTGCCCAAGTCGAAACAGAAAAAACTGATCGGCAAGAGCGAAATCGAGGAAATCGTTGCCCGCATCGCCCGTATTCCGCCGCAGCATGTGTCCAGCGATGATCGCAATACGCTGAAGAATCTGGAACGCGATGTCAAAGCCATTGTCTTTGGTCAGGACCCGGCCATCGAAGCGCTGGCCAAGGCCATCAAGATGTCGCGCTCGGGTCTGGGCAGTCCAGATAAACCCATCGGCAGTTTTCTGTTTTCCGGCCCGACGGGCGTGGGCAAGACCGAAGTGGCGCGCCAGCTGGCCTATTGTCTGGGCATCGAGCTGATCCGTTTCGATATGTCGGAATACATGGAGCGTCATGCGGTGAGCCGCCTGATCGGCGCACCGCCGGGCTATGTCGGTTTCGACCAGGGCGGCCTGCTCACCGAAGCCATTACCAAGAAGCCGCACGCCGTGCTGCTGTTGGATGAAATCGAAAAAGCCCATCCGGATATTTTCAACATCCTGCTGCAGGTGATGGACCACGGCACGCTGACCGACAACAACGGGCGCAAGGCGGATTTTCGCAATGTGATCATCATCATGACCACCAACGCCGGCGCCGAGGCCTTGCAAAAAGCCAGCATTGGCTTTACCAGCAACAAGCAGGCGGGTGATGAGATGGCTGAAATCAAGCGTCTGTTCACGCCGGAATTCCGCAACCGGCTGGATGCCATCATTTCCTTCGCCGCGCTCGATGCGCAGATCATCCTGCAAGTGGTCGATAAATTCCTCATGCAGCTTGAAGCCCAGTTGCACGAGAAAAAAGTCGAAGCAATCTTTACCGATTCATTGCGTGCCTGGCTGGCCGAAAAAGGTTTCGACCCGCTGATGGGTGCGCGCCCCATGGCGCGCTTGATTCAGGACAGCATCCGCGCTGCGCTGGCCGACGAGCTGCTGTTTGGTCGCCTGGTCGGCGGCGGTCGGGTGACCATCGATCTGGACGAAGAACAGCAGGTCAAACTGGTGTTCAGCGCAGAGACTCCCGCCAAGAAATCAGCGGCGACGGTTGACTGAGCTGTTGCATCATCTTCAGCCTCAGCGGGCAGCCAGGGGTGAATGGCTGTTTCACCCCAAACGCCGGGTTTCGCTTTCGTCCTGACCGCTGGCAACGTAATCATCGCAGCCGCCCAGGCCGTCGCTGCGCGGCTGGGTGAGTAGCGGCCACATTTGCCTGAGCCAGTAAGCATAAGGCAGCACCAGCGCCACGGCGGCCAGTTGGTAGAGAGTGAGCGTGCTGGCGGTGACGGCGGGCAGGATGGGGGCCGCACGCAGCAGGGCGGCCAGTACCAACAGGGCCGCACCCAGCGGGATCCAGCCTCGTTCGTCCATGGGGTGACCGCAGTGGATGCGGCCGGCGATGTTGAAGACGCAGTAAATGGCCAGGCCCATGGCGCCGATGGTGAGCAGATGGCGGCCAGCGGAAAAACCTTCTACGCCAAAAACCAGCGCTGCGCCGATCAGCGCATAGCCGGCCGCCATCAGCAGATACACGCCAAACAGTATCAGCGGCCAGCGTTGCAGCAAGGGGCGGCCGATGTGCCAGTCGCTGTGCAGATGCAGTAGGGCAGCGGCGGCGGCCAGCGCCAGCCAGCCGGAAAGACGGGATTCGGGCAGGAAGAATTCGGCCACGGTGTAGGCGGCGATGCAGCTGATGGCCAGATTGCGCTTGGGCGGCCGGGCGCGGTATTCCAGGGGGGCGTCTGTTTCTGCCGTGCCGCTTTGCCGGGCAGGATGCGTCTTGCGCCAGTCGTCGATGGCCTGATTGACGATGCGCATGGAGATGCGGGAGAGTGCCAGCACGATGAATATCATCATCAGGCCCACCATGGCGTGCAGCCAGCGGGCGGGGTCGACGCCGGCGCCGCTTTCGCCATCGCGCAAGGTGTCTGTATAAAAGCCGGCGATGCAGACGAACAGGGCGCTCATCGCCCAGATGAAGGACAGATGGCGGCGTTCTGGCGCCTGCCAGATGCGCGGCGCCAGCAACAGCAGCAGCCCGGCCACCAGCGCCAGATGGCTCAATCCGGCCAGCAGCAGCGCAGGTTTGCCCAGCCAGCCCGAACACCAGAAACCCAGCCGGCCCAGCAGCCAGAACAGGGCCAGCAGGCGCACCGGGGCGGCAGGCACAGCCGGCGCGGCAGTGAATTCGGGTACGGCGGTGAGCACGAAACCGGCCAGGGCGGCCAGCACAAAACCGAACAGCAGCTCATGGGCGTGCCAGACGGTTGCCCCGCCGGGCACTTGCGGCAGCGGCAGGCTCCAGCCCAGCGGCGCGCTGAGAAACAGCAGCCAGAGGGGAATCAGCAGGATCAGGCTGAGTGCTGCGGCCAGAAAGAAAGGGCGGAAGCCGCACAGCCAGATTGGATGATGGACGGAGGGCAGGGGCTTCATGGGCGGGCTCGGGAAGAAGCTGCGGTGGCCGGCCGGGTGTGGCTGTCCTGTGTCGGCAGCGGGCAGTCTGCTGCCGGGCTCAGGTCCAGGCCAAAGCTGTCGCGCACCGCAGCATCCTGCAGCAGTTGCGCGGTGGTCTGATGGATTTCCAGTTCCGTGCGGCAGCGCGCCGGGCCGGCTGTGGCGCTGATGTCAAAGGTCTGCACGATGCGCCCGGGTTCGGCGGCCATCACCAGCACGCTGTCGGCCAGGCGCACGGCTTCCATCAAGTCGTGGGTGATCATCAACACGGCCAGGCCATGTTCGTTCTGGTGACTGAGCAGCAGGCGGTGCAACTGGCTTTTCAGGCCGATGTCGAGCGCGGAAAAAGGTTCGTCCATCAGCAGCAGGTCGGGGCTGAGGACCAGCGCGCGCGCCAGTGCCGCCCGGCTTTGCATGCCGCCGGAAAGTTCATGGGGAAACTGTTCCAGCGATAAATCATCCAGCCCCACGGCCTGGGCCATGGCGCGGGCGCGTTGCTGACGCTGGATTTTGCTTGCTCCGCTGGCCTTGAGGCCGAGCGCAATGTTGTCCAGCGTGGTTTTCCAGGGCAGCAGGCGTGGTTGCTGGAACATCACCGACGGTCGCTGAAAATCGTTGTTCAGCTGGCCTTCCTGCAAGGTGAGCAGGCCGGCGCACAGGTGCAGCAAAGTGGTCTTGCCGCAGCCAGAAGGGCCAACCAGTGCCAGAGTGCGCCCGGCGGGCAAGCTCAGGCGGATGTTTTCCAGCACGCTGCGCAAGGCGTAAGCATGACTGACGGCGGTGAGCTGCAAGCGGGCACTCATGGCGCCCCCGTTTCCCTGGTCGAACTGCGCCAGCGTTCCAGCTCGCGCTTGATCGGTTCGAGCAGCAGATATTCGATGGCCAGCAGGCTCAACACCACGGCGGCAATCCAGGCCAGCGTGGTGGCGGTATCCAGCTGTGCACGGCTGACCGCCAGTGCGGCCCCGACGCCATCGGCGCTGGCGAACAGCTCGGCCATCACCACCACTTTCCAGGAGGTGCCCAAGGCGGTGATCCAGGCCGGAAACAGATAGGAAACGACGTGCGGCAAGTAGAGATCGAACAGTTTCATACGGGCCGGCAGGCGAAAGACGGTGGCCATTTCCTTGAGCTGGCCGTCGAGCGTGCGCGTGCCTTGCAGGGCGCCGATGAAAACCACCGGAAAGCAGGCAATGAACACGGTGAATACCGGTGTGCCGTCGGATGCGCCAAACCACAACATGGCCAGCACCAGCCAGGCGATGGGCGGCGTGCCGAGCAGGGCGGTGACCAGCGGGCGCGACATCATGGAAGCGGTCAGCGAAATGCCGGCCAACATGCCCAGCAGGCTGCCGGCGAGAATGGCCGTGCCCAACCCGAGCAGGGCGCGGCGGGCCGTGATCAGCAGTTCCGTGCGGGCTGCACCGCTGTCCAGCAACGCCTGAAACGCCTGCCAGACCGTGAGCGGGTCGGGCAGGATCAACTCGCCATAAAGGCTGCTGGTGGCTTCCCAGACGGCCATCAGCAGCAGCAGGCTGGCGATCGCACCCCAGCCGCTCCACAGATAGCGAGGGATGCCGATGAACCAGATACGCAGGAGTTTCATGCAAATCGTGTGGGCAGTAGGGGCCCGAGCAGGGTTCCGAGTAAGACCCCTGAATTCGGCAAATTCAGCGGGGCGCGGGCGGCAAAACCGCGTAGCCTATCACTTTTCCTGCCAATAGAAAGCGGCATCGGGCAATTTGCCGCCAATCAGCGCCGGCTGGCGGGCGTGCAATTGCTGGTAGAAAAATTCCAGTTCAGGCCGCGCTTCCTGGGCGGTGACGAAGGCCGTGCGATCGGCGCGGATGGAATCGGCGATGGCTTCCTTGCTCAACATGTTGATGTGCTTGACTGCCAGGGCAGCGCAGTCTTCCGGCTGGGCTTCGCACCAAGCCAGCGATTGGGCATAGGCTTGCTGAAAGCGTTTGACCAGCGCCGGATTCTTCAGCGCCTGGGCCATGGCGACAATGCCGGCCTGGGGAATGCGTGCTTCGCGCTGCAGCAAACGGCCCCATTCTTCCTGCAGATTCACGCTGCGATAGAGGTCCGGTGCAACCAGATTGACCGGAAAGGAGCGGGTTTTTCTGAGCGCCATCGATACCGCCGGTTCGGAAAGCAGGGCATGGTCGGCCTGGCGGGCGATCAATAATTGCATGGCGTCCAGCGGCGTGGAGACATAGCGCAGCTTGAAATTCTTTTTCGCATCCAGCCCGGCCTTTTCGGCCAGCAGGCCAAAAACGATGTCGGGCATGTCGGCGCGAAAAGGCATCAGCACTTCCTTGCCTTTGAAATCGGCCAGGGTTTTCAGCTTGGCATCACGCGAGATCATCCACAGCACGCCCCAGGTCGAGACATTGAGCAGTTGCAGCGGCACCTTGCGGTTGTAGAGATTGGCGGCGACGTTGCTTGGCATGGCGACGAAATCCGCCTTGCCTTCGATGGCCAGCACGCGCAGTTGATCGGGATTCTTCCAGGCGACGAAGTCCACGTCCGTCGCCACGTCTTTCAGCGCGCCCGTTTCCGCCATGTGGATCAGCGGCCAGGACACGGCGGCGAAAGGGCCGGCCAGGGTGAGCTTGGGCAGGGGCGCTGCCGTCGCCAGCGTGGGGGTCGTCAGATGCAGGAGCAGCGCCAGCAGACTCAGCAGAAAAGACTTGCCCGAAAAGCGCGGGCGCATGGGCAGGGCGGCGATGTTCATGGCGGATTCAACTCCTTGATAGGCAATGCGCAACGTGCAACGTGCAATGTACTGTTGCGCTGCGTCTTGCTCAGTTGACTGAGACAGCGGCCGGCCAGCCTGAGCATGGGCCGACCGGCCGTGGTGGGGCATCATGATGGGCGGATTTTCTCGGGTGGATTTTCCGCTCAGAAACGGCCGTTCCAGGACAGCCCCAGGCTGCGTCCGGGCATGGAAATTTCCTGGCCGGACAGCCCTTCGGTGAGATGCTCATGATAGTCCCGATCGAACAGGTTCTTCACCACGGCGCGCAGGCTGTGATGGGCGTTCAGCCGATAGCTGACACCGATGTCGGCCGTGGCATAGCCGCCCGTGCGATCTTCCGTGCCACGGCTGAAGACCGTGGCGAGGCGGTTTTGCTGGCGCACGAAGCGCGTCGTGACATCGGCCGTCCAGCCGGCGGCGATCTGGCCTTCCCAGCCCAGGCCCAGCTCATCGGCCGGCATCTGGAAGAGCGGCTCGTTCAGATCATGATTCTTGCCGCGCAGCACGCTCAAACGGGCGTTGAGCCATTGCTGTGAGCGGAATTGCCATTGCGCTTCGACATCCATGCCGTCGATGACGACCTTGCCGATATTCACTGTCTGTTTGCAGGCACCGGCATTCGGCCCGCACAGGGCGGCAGCGCTGGCTGTGCCGGAAATATCCAGCCCGCTCATGTAATCGCTGATGCGGTTGCGATACAGCGCGGCCGACCAGACCCATTGTGTGTTCTGGCCTTTGATGCCGATTTCGAACTGGGTGGATTTTTCCGGGCGCTCCTGCGGATTGCCGACGTAGAAATAGCCATCGCCGCGCGGTGAGGATTCATAGCGCTCACGCATTTCTGCGGCGCGAAAGCCACGCGCCAGACTGGCGTAGGGACGCAGCAGTGGAGTGATTTCATAACTCACGCCCAGCGAGCCGGAAAAGGCATTGTCGTTGCGATTCAGCCCCGTCGTGGTGCGCGGGCCGAGGGGATTGGCCGAGTTGGCGATGGATGCTGCCTGACCTTCGACGCGGTCATAACGCAAGGCGGCCAGCACGTTGAGCCGGTCGAAATTCATGTCGTCCTGCAGATAGGCGCCGATCGCCTTGATTTTGCCGTCGCTGAAGGGATCGGTGCGCTGAAAATTGACGCTGTTGGGAGGGGCCGCCGTCAGCCGCACCGGTGATGCGCGCATTTCCCAGGCATTCACACCGAAGGACAGCAGATGCTGGGGATGCATCAGCCAGTCGGCGCGGGCATCGATGCCATCGGTGCGGAAGCTGACCTGGGTGGTGGTGATGTCGCGGCCCAGCTTGGGCGACCAGGCGTAGATGGTGCGTTCCATTTCCTGGCGATAGGCGCGCAGATCGAAATTCAGCGGCGCATCGCCTGTGCCCTTGACGCTGTAGCCGACTTCGGCCAGCGTGCGTTCCTGGCGCGGTGAATGGACGGTGGTGCTGCCCACGGCGGCGGCAACCGCCGCATTCGGGTGCGTGAACGGCTTGGTCGAGCCGGGATACCAGACATCCTCATCGCGCTGCTGCTGCCAGCTGAAGCGCAGCTGCTGCTGGGCGTCGATGCGGAAGCGATATTGGCCGATCAGCGCGTCGGAATCGTAGCCGGTTAGCGTCACGCGGCCTTGCGGTGCGCGGTAATCGCCGACGCGGGCCACCGAGGCGCCGAGCATCAAGGCATGATCACCGCTGGACAGATTGGCCACGCCGCCCAGACGCGCGGCTTCCGAGGCGCTATCCCAGCTGGCTGTGGTCTTCAGGCTGTTGCCCTGATCAAAGCGCGCCTGTGGCAGCAGGACGTTGATCGCGCCCCCCAGCGCCCCCGTGCCGTAGAGCACCGAGGCTGGACCTTTCACCACTTCCACGCGCTCGGCCAGATCCAGCGACATGAAGGACGCGATGGCGCCGGCCGGCTGCGCCGAATTGAAACGCATGCCATCGACCAGCAGCGCCAGGCTTTCCTTCTTCATGCCGCGTATCACCGGATTCTGCCCCTGTGCGCCATCGCCATTGACAGCCAGACCGGCCTGGCCGCGCAAGGCGGCGCCGAGGTTTTCCGCACCATTGCGCCGCAGTTGATCGCCATCCGCCACCAGAATGGAACTGGGCGTGGACAGCGTATCGGCCGCATAGCCTTTGGCGGTGACGCTGACGGGCGTCAGCACGGTTTCGCTGTCGGCCTGGGCCAGCGGGGCCGCGCACAGACCGATGCCGGCCAGGGCGATGGCCAGTGGTGTCAAGCGGTGCAGGGTGTGGCAGGAATGCGGATTGGTCGAGTGGTGACGGGTAAATGAAGTCAGTGAGGAAGACATGGTGGATTCCGGAAGGCTGAAGTTGATGAGAGGAGGAGCAAAGCGGCTGGCGAGAATGCAATAGGCAGCACATCGTCGGGACAGAACGAAGGCTGCATTCTATGCTTTATTTTTCTAAATAGGAATGATTCGCGTTTGTGGCGTGTCAAAATCTTTTGTGATTGCTGAGCCTGGTTTATACTGCAATTTTCTGGAAGGACACGCATGTCACACACGCTTCCCTCTTGGGCCACCACTGATTTACTCGATGCCCACGAACATCTGTTGCCGACAGGCCAGTTGCAAGTGGCCGCGCCCCTGCTGCGTGCCTATGGTGGCCAGGCCGCTTTTTCTGGGCCGATTGCCACGCTGAAGTTGTTTGAGGACAACGCGCTGGTGCGCACGACCTTGTCGCAGGCGGGGCAGGGCCGCGTGCTGGTGGTCGATGGCGGCGGCTCGCTGCGCTGCGCCCTGCTGGGCGATCAACTGGCCGAGCTGGCGGTAAACAACCATTGGGCCGGGGTGGTGGTGTATGGCTGCATCCGCGATTCACGCGCCATCGCCGGCATGGCGCTGGGCGTGCTGGCCCTGGCCACGCATCCTCTGAAAAGCATCAAGCGCAACACCGGCGAGTCGGCCCTTCCTGTGAGCTTCGCCGGCGTGCGCTTTACACCGGGCGAGTTTCTGTATGCCGATGAGGATGGCTTGATCGTCAGCCAGACAGCCCTGATTTGAATGGCCGTTTTGAGTGGCCGTTTGATTCGTGCAGAGCTTGCCCTGCTTTGTTTATGGCGCACCATCGCAATCTCGTTGGGGGCAATCGAGCACCATCGGTATGCGGTCAATCAAGCCTTCATCCATGTGCATTTTTTTAAGGCAGAGCCTGAGATAGTCCTTGTTGCAGACCATTTCCGATGAGGCTCGAAAGGCTTTAACGACGTGCTCACCGTAAGCGGTTTTGGCCTTCTTCCATGAGGAATTTGGTATCTCACCCCAGTGGTCGATCATCATCGCCAAGTCGATGATGTCGCGGCTCATCGTGGCCTTATCCTGTCCGCGATCTGCGTTTGCAAGCAACTTTTCCGCGTACAGGTCTTCATGTGAGAGTGTCGGCACGCGGAGGACTGGATGAGGACTGCCTTGTATCTCAATGCGGGCTTCGAAGACGATCTCAAGTTTGATCGGAATTCCATCAACTTCAAGAACAGTACGGATTCCATATCGGTCTGCCCGCACTTCACGAAGGTGCTTGACTGGCTCCTTGAGCAACGCCCCGAGGCTGTCTTGTGAGATCGTGTTGCGCAAGAGGCGGTAGCCTTCGTTGGAAGCGCATAGGAAATCAATGTCGCGTGATTCTCTGTATTCGGCAAGGGACAGAACGATCGCTGTTCCGCCACCAAAATAGCACTTTGTTTGGCTCAGAAGATCGCAATTGAAGGTGTGAAGCAGCTTTTCAATACGTTGGTGATGAGGGCGCTCAAACATTCATCACCCCCTTGCCGAACAGTGTTGTCAGCCGTTCGATTAACCGACGCTCGTTGAGCGACAGGTTTTCTTCATCAATGAAATGCCAGTTCCGCTCATACAGGGCGAATGCTTCCTCTTCCTCGACGAGATCATCATCCCGTCGATTCCATGCGATTAATTTAAGCTGTGGATAATCAGCCAGGTGAATCTGCATTGCGACTCCCTCCATACAGGCTATGGCACCCAGTTCTCTTTCGGTTCTGCCTCTTTGTTGGGTAGTTCGTTCTTCTGGTCGACAGAGTGAAGCATGTCCAGGTCATATTGCTTCTTCCTGCGTGGTCACATTGTATCAATGTCAATACGGTAACAATGGGTTAGTAGAGTGGTTGTCGTGTGACGCCATGCCGGCGGCCGCGCGGGGTGGGGCCTGTTTGTGCAAGACAGGTACATTCTGCTAAATGTTGCATCGCAAGATGCTTTAAGTTTCATTTATATGAAAAGCCTTTTGCAATATGAAATACACATTGTAAGTCACTGATTAAAATGTGATAAAAAAATAATTTAAAACGCTTGTTTTATATGTTGCCCTGCAAGATATGGCCTATACTTCAAGCCTGCACAAACTTGACGGCGCCCACCCGTGCCGTTGAGTCCGTAGAAGGCCGAGACCGCATGACAATCCTTGCGGCCTGGCCGGTTCGTCAGACCTGATCTCTGGCTGCCCTGTGGATGGTCACCGCCCCAGCGTCCCCGCAAGGTGCGCCGGCGGTGCCACGAATGAGCCATCCCACCATCCAAACATCCAATCATCCAAAACTCTGACCGCATGAACCAAGGATAGCCCCATGAAAACCCGTGAACAACAAATTGCCGAACTGAAAAAAGATTGGGCCGAAAACCCGCGCTGGGCGGGCATCAAGCGTCCTTACAGCGCCGAAGATGTGGTGCGTCTGCGTGGCTCGCTGGTGGCCGAACAAACCCTGGCGCGCAATGGCGCTGAAAAACTGTGGAATCTGGTCAATCACTTACCCTATGTGAACTGTCTGGGCGCACTGACCGGCGGTCAGGCCATGCAGCAGGTGAAAGCCGGCATCAAGGCCATTTACCTGTCCGGCTGGCAAGTGGCCGCCGACAATAACAGCTATGCTTCGATGTATCCGGATCAATCACTGTACCCGGTGGATTCGGTGCCCAAAGTGGTCGAGCGCATCAACAACTCCTTCAAGCGCGCCGATGAAATCCAGTGGGCCAAGAACATCAACCCCGGCGATGCGGGCCATGTCGATTATTTCGCCCCCATCGTGGCCGATGCCGAAGCCGGTTTTGGTGGTGTGCTCAATGCCTTTGAGCTGATGAAAGCCATGATTCGCGCCGGCGCGGCAGGTGTGCATTTTGAAGACCAGCTGGCATCCGTCAAGAAATGCGGCCACATGGGCGGCAAGGTGCTGGTGCCCACCCAGGAAGCCGTGCAAAAGCTGGTCGCTGCCCGCTTTGCCGCCGACGTGATGGGCGTGCCGACGGTGATCCTCGCCCGCACCGATGCCGAAGCTGCCGATCTGCTGACTTCCGACATCGATGCCAACGATCAGGCCTTCATTACCGGCGAGCGCACACCGGAAGGTTTCTACAAAACCCGTAACGGTCTGGAGCAAGCCATCAGCCGTGGTCTGGCCTATGCGCCCTATGCCGATATGGTGTGGTGCGAAACCGGCACGCCCGATCTGGAATTCGCCCGCAAATTTGCCGAAGCCGTGCGCGCCAAGTTCCCGGGCAAACTGCTGGCTTACAACTGCTCACCGTCCTTCAACTGGAAGAAAAACCTGGACGATGCCACCATCGCCAAATTCCAGCGCGAACTGGGCGCCATGGGCTACAAATACCAGTTCATTACTTTGGCCGGCATCCATTCGATGTGGTACAACATGTTCGATCTGGCCCAGGACTATGCCCAGCGCGGCATGACGGCCTATGTCGAAAAAGTCCAGGAACCCGAATTCGCCGCCCGCGATCGTGGCTACACCTTCGTTTCTCACCAGCAAGAAGTCGGCACCGGCTACTTCGATGAACTCACCACGGTCATCCAGGGCGGCGTTTCCTCCGTCCGCGCCCTGGACGGCTCGACCGAAGAGGAACAGTTCTGAACTGACTTCGCTCCTCCCCCTTTTTCCGATTGCCGACCGTTACCGCAGATGGCAATCAAAAAACCACCGGCGCTCATGAGGCGCCGGTGGTCGTTTGGAGCGGTTGCCTCTTCAGGCATGGATTCTGTGACGACGCTTCACTGCGCGCAGAATGACGGGGATGGTGTTATTTGGTTATTCACTCCGCCATGCGGGGCGAACAGACATGCACGCCGGCTTCGGTAATCACGGCATCCAGAGGGATGTCATGCGCTGCTGGTTGAATGCTGGCCACTTTGCCCAGTTCGAAGCCGATACCGATCGCCAGTGGCCGGGGATGGAGGGCAGCCAGGGTGCGGTCGAAGTAGCCTGAGCCGTAGCCCAGGCGGTAGCCTTGGGCATCAAAGGCATTGACGGGAATCAGCAGTACATCGGGAATCAGGCTGGCGCCGCTGGCCGGATAGGGAATGCCGTGGCGATCGGTTTGCATGGGGCTGTCTGCCGTCCAGGCGCGGAACACCAGCGGCTGCCCGGGGCCAATGACGACCGGCAGGCAGGCGCGCAGGGTCGGCTTGGCTGCAAGCAGTTGCCGTACCAGTGGGCGGCAGTCGAATTCGGCGCGATAGGGCCAGCAGAAGCCGAGAATCTGCGGTGTTTGCCGGGCCAGCAATGCCGCCAGATGGGTTTCGATCTGTCCGGACAGTCGCTGATGTTCGGCGGCAGGCAGTGCGACCCGTGCCGCAATACAGTCGCGCCGCAAGGCTGCGCGCAGTGATGCGGGTGAAACAACTGTCAGTTCTGGCGCGGGTTTTGGGGGGGGCATGTGCTATCCTCAAGATTCGTCAGGAGTGACTATAAACATGAAATTCTGGTACTGCTTGTTCCTCTTGTTGCCCGCTCTGGCGCAGGCGGTTCCCGGTGATGAGCGGATACTCGCCGCCCGCGAGGCTTTCCGCGTTGGTGACCGGGTGGCTGCGGTGATTGCTGACCAAACCCTTGCGGCCAGTGGGCCGCATGTGCTCGACGTCTGGGTGACTTACTGGAATCTGCGACAGCAACTGGGCAGACAGGACAGCGTGGGAATACCTGCCTTTCTGGCGCAGCAGAAAAACACCTATCTTGCCGAGCGCCTGCGCGGTGACTGGCTGCGTGAGCGCGGCAAACAGGCCGACTGGACGGACTTTGCCAGCGAATACGCCCAGCTTGAGCAGCCGGATACCGAATTGCGTTGCTATGCGCTGCAGGCCCGGTTGAGCGGACAGGCCGCTGCCCAGGCGCTCGATGAAGCTCTGCCGCTCTGGTTCGAGGTGCTGGATTTGCCGGAAAGCTGCAAGCCGGTGATGGATCAGCTGGTGGCCAGTGGGCGCGTGCAAGTTGACGACATCTGGACGCGTATTCGCAGCCTGCTGGAAAACAAGCGCTACACCATGGCGCGCAGCGCGGCCAGCTATCTGTCGGGCGACTCATTGCCGGCGACCCGCCAACTCAATGACATCGACAGCAAGCCGCAGGCTTATCTGGCGCGTCTGCCAGCGAGTTTTGCGAGCAGCCGTCCGGGGCGCGAACTGGTCTTGTTTGCCTTGCAGCGGCTGGCGCGCAGCGCGCCGGAGCAGGCTGCGCAAACGCTCGAAAAACTGAGCGACAGGCTCTCGCCGGGTGAGCGTGCCTATGCCTGGGGACAGATTGCCTGGCAGGGTGCGCGCCAGCATTCGCCGCAGGCCTTGAGCTGGTATGCGCTGGCCGGGCAGGACAAGACGCTGCGTCTGTCAGACGAGCAGCTGGCCTGGCAGGTGCGGGCGGCCTTGCGCATCCGCGACTGGCCCAGGGTCTTGCAGGCGATCGAACAGATGCCGGCAGCGCTTGCCAGCCAGCCTGACTGGGTTTATTGGCGCGGTCGGGCGCTGGCCAGCCTGGGGGCGGCCGACAAGGCCAGGGCGCAGTACGCGCTGATTGCCGGCAAGCCGAATTTCTACGGCAATCTGGCTGATGAAGAGCTGGGGCGGCGCATCATGGTGCCGCCGCGTGCGCGCACCGTGACCAGCGAGGAGATGTCCCGCGTTGCCAGTCATGACGGCTTGCAGCGTGCCTTGGCGCTGTTTCGCCTGGGTTTGCGTTTCGAGGGTCTGCGTGAGTGGAACTGGACCTTGCGCGGCATGAACGACCGGCAACTGCTTGCCGCTGCCGAACTGGCCCAGAGCAATGAGATTTTTGACCGGGCGATTTATGCCGCCGAGCGCACACAGGATGAGCACGATTTTGCGTTGCGCTATCTGGCGCCGTTTCGTGATCACGTACTGGCCCGTTCGCGGCAGATCGGTCTTGACACTGGCTGGGTGTATGGCCTGATGCGCCAGGAAAGCCGTTTTGTGATGAATGCCAATTCCAGCGCCGGCGCTCAGGGGTTGATGCAGCTGATGCCCAAGACGGCAGCCTGGGTGGCCAAGAAAATCGGCATGACGGATTACCACTCTTCGCAAGTGAATACGCTGGATACCAATATCGTGCTGGGCACAAACTACATGCGCATGGTGATGGATGATCTCGACGATCATCCGGTGCTGGCATCGGCTGCCTACAATGCCGGGCCGGCGCGGGCGCGGCGCTGGCGGGCAGCGCAGCCGCTGGAAGGCGCCATTTATGCCGAAACCATTCCTTTCGACGAAACGCGTGACTACGTCAAGAAAGTGATGAGCAATGCGGTGTATTACACGGCGCTGTTCGAGAACCAGTCGCAATCGCTGAAGGATCGCCTGGGCGTGGTACCGCCACGGCGCTAGTCATGAGCGGTCATGGCGATTCTTTTTGTTTGCATGAAAAATCATTGAAAACGCCGGCATGAAAACTTACATCGTGGGCGGTGCAGTGCGTGACGAGATGCTGGGCCTGCCCGTGAGTGATCGCGACCATGTAGTGGTTGGCGCTACGCCGGAGCAGATGCTGGCGCAGGGCTTTCGTCCGGTGGGCAGCGATTTTCCGGTTTTTCTGCATCCGCAGACGCATGAGGAATATGCGCTGGCGCGTACCGAACGGAAGAGCGCGCCGGGTTATCGCGGCTTTGTTTTTCATGCCGCTGCGGATGTCACCCTCGAAGACGATCTGGCGCGGCGCGATCTGACGATCAATGCCATGGCGCGGGCGGAAGATGGCACGCTGGTTGATCCCTATCACGGGCAGATGGATCTGCGCCGCAGAATGCTGCGCCATGTTTCGCCGGCTTTTGTTGAAGACCCTGTGCGCATCCTGCGCGTGGCCCGTTTTGCCGCGCGCTATCAGGATTTTTCCGTGGCTGAAGAAACCATGGCATTGATGCGCAGCATGGTGGCTTCGGGCGAAGTCGATCATCTGGTGGCCGAGCGGGTGTGGAATGAAATTGCCAAGGGTTTGATGGAAAAACAGCCGTCGCGCATGTTTGTGACGTTGCGTGAATGCGGTGCGCTGGCGCGGCTGTTGCCCGAACTCGATGCGTTGTTCGGCGTGCCGCAGCGGGCGGATTTTCATCCTGAAGTCGATACCGGCGTGCATGTCATGATGGTGATCGATACGGCTGCCCGCATGGGTCTGTCCCTGCCGGCACGCTTTGCCGCCCTGACGCATGATCTGGGCAAGGGAGTGACGCCTGCTGCCCTGTTGCCGCGTCATCTGGGGCATGAGGAAGGTAGCGTGCGCCTGCTCAAGCCGCTGTGTGCTCGTTTGCGCGTGCCCAACGCGTGTCGCGAGCTGGCCTTGCTGGTGGCGAAATATCACGGCACCATTCATCGCGCCGACCATCTGCGGCCGCAGACCATGGTGACCCTCATGGAACGCTGCGATGTGTTGCGCCGGCCAGAACGTTTCCAGGATCTGCTGGCGGCGTGCGAAGCGGATTTCCGTGGCCGGCTGGGCTTCGAGCAGCAGCCCTATCCGCAGGCGGGCCTGTGGCGGCAGGCGCTGGCGGCCCTGTGTGCTGTGGATGCCAGCGCGATTGCCCAGGACTGCACGGCGCAAGCTCGGGTGGATCTCATTCCCGAACGGATTCATGCCGCGCGGGTAGCGGCTGTGGCCGCGCTGGGTCTGCAAACCGGCACGACAGCGCCGCCTTCGCCTGCGCTGGCAAACAGCACGCCGGGTGAAGACCTGTTGCCGCCGATTCGCTTCGACTGAGGGCTTGCAGGGCGTGCGGACTGTCGCGCGGATCGTCTTCGTCCGGCTGTTCAAAGCCAGCGCAATATCAGGCTGAGCAGGAAGGAAAGCAGGAGGGTTGTGGCAAACGGGAAGTTGTATTCCCGGCCGCGCCAGCGCACGCGCACATCACCCGGCAGCCGGCCCAGTGGCAGACGGTCGGCCAGGCGCGGCATGACCAGACCAAGCACGCAGACGGCAATAAGAATGACGATCAGCCACTTGAGCATGATGGGACGTTTAGAATGCGGGGATGCAAACCCGCCATGATAACTGTCTGCAAATGAATTTGCCGTATCGATCGATGATTGCCTGCTGCGCAATCCCTTTTTCGCCGTCGTTCCTGTCTTCTTCTTCCGCCGTGGAGCGGCGGGCATGACGGGCCGGCACTCTGGCCGGCGTTCTTCCCGCACGCAAAATGCCAGCCTGGAATTGCTGGTGCGTACTCCGCCTCCGCCGGTTGCAATGGGTCAGCGTGTGCATGACACGCCGCTTTTGTTTGTCCATGGCGCCTACACCGCTGCCTGGTGCTGGGAGGAGTATTTTCTCGACTGGTTCGCCGGGCAGGGGTATTTCAGCTATGCCCTGAGCCTGTCGGGTCACGGCGGCAGCCGTGGGCGCAAGCATCTGGACAGTTTCGGCATTGCCGATTATGTCGATGATGTGGCCGAGGTGGTGGCAGCCCTGCCCGTCCCGCCGGTGCTGATCGGTCATTCCATGGGCGGT
Organism: Sterolibacterium sp.; assembly: GCA_019105045.1. Taxonomy (GTDB): domain Bacteria; phylum Pseudomonadota; class Gammaproteobacteria; order Burkholderiales; family Rhodocyclaceae; genus Sterolibacterium. The sequence continues at coordinate 4,575 of JAHRWT010000061.1, read as the reverse complement.
TTCGTGGTGCAGAAATACCTGGAGCGACATCTGGCGCCAGCCGCCGTGCTGCTTTGTTCGGTGCCGCCGCAGGGGCTGATGTCGTCGATGTTCAGTCTGATGTTCCAGAAGCCATCCATGCTCAGTGATCTCAATCAGTTGATGACTGGCGGGCGGATGGCCATGGACAGCCTGCGTGAAGCCATGTTTGCCCAGCCGGTGGCAACGGCTGATCTGCAACGCTATCTGGGCAAGGCGCAGAGTGAATCGCACCGGGCGATCTGGGACATGACGCTGTTCAATCTGCCGCATCCTGCCCGCATCACCCGCACGCCGCTGTGCGTGCTGGGTGGCGAACGCGATCTGCTGATACCGCCGGCGCAGGTGCGCATGACCGCATTGACCTACGGTCTGGAAGCGCATGTTTTTCCGGGGCTGGGGCACGGACTGATGCTGGAGCGTGACTGGCAAGAGGTGGCCCGCTACATCAATGACTGGCTGGTCAAACAGGGACTTTGAGCGTGACATGAGAGGAACAGGATGATCGTGACTTTTCGTTCCCGCGCCACGGCCGACGTGATCATGTTCGGCGCAGTGGCTCATCAGCTGATGGCCATCATCGGCAAGGAGGCGGGCGCCCAGGGGATTGTCACCGTCGAACAGTTGCCTGAAGCAATCGCCCGCTTGCGCGCCGCCATCGCCCAGGACAAGGCGCGCCATGCCGACATCGTTGCCGAAGGGCTGGATGGGTTGAATGGGCTGGATGACGCCCGTTCGACTGAGACAGATGTGCTGCGCCCTGCCGCCATTGACCAGCCGGTCAGCCTGACGCAGCGCGCCGTGCCTCTGCTCGAAATGCTGGAGCGCTCTTTGCGTCACCAGAAGCCGGTGGTTTGGGGCGTGTAGAGGGAGAGGGACGACTGTGCAGGCCGCTTGGTCGTTTTCAGTTTACGGAAGCTCTGCCCAAATCATCGCGCCGCATTCATCTGCGGATTTGGGCGATCTGCGGCGTCATTCGTCCTTGCAATAGCTCGTTATTGCTGCGGCTCATTCCTTGCAGCTCATCCCAAACCGCAGCGACTGCTTACCACGCGATTCGTGAATTCGTGCAGAGCTTCCTTTACAGAATCGGCGCCAGCCAGCGTTCTGCGGTCTTGAGATCCATGCCTTTGCGCCTGGCCCAGTCCGCCAATTGATCGCGGCCGATTTTTGGCACGGCGAAATACTGTGCCGCCGGGTGGGCGAAGTACCAGCCAGAGACGGCAGCGGCGGGGCTCATGGCGTAGGCTTCGGTGAGTTCCATGCCGGTGTTGCGGGTGGCATCGAGCAGCTCGAAAATAGTGCCTTTTTCGGTGTGATCCGGGCAGGCCGGGTAGCCGGGGGCGGGGCGGATGCCTTGGTATTCTTCGCGTATCAGTTGTTCATTGCTCAAGGTTTCGTCGGCGGCATAGCCCCAGTATTCCTTGCGCACACGGGCGTGCAGCCATTCGGCGCAGGCTTCGGCCAGGCGGTCGGCCAGGCCCTTGAGCATGATGGCGCGGTAGTCGTCGTGCTCGGCAAGGAATTCTTCGAGTTTCTTTTCGATGCCGATACCGGCGGTGCAGGCGAAAGCGCCGGCCCAGTCAGCCACGCCGCCCTGATCGGCTCGGGGGGCAACAAAATCGGCCAGGCAGTGATGCGGCTTGCCGGCCGGGCGCTCGTGCTGTTGGCGCAGGTGGTGGGCAACGGCCAGGAGCTGATCGCGTTTTTCATCGGTATAGAGTTCAACATCATCGGGCGAAGCGGGTGAGCGATTGGCTGGCCACAGGCCAAATACGGCGTTGGCGGTAATCCATTTTTCGGCAATGATTTTTTCCAGCATGGCCTGGCCATCGCGAAAGACATTGCGTGCTGCTTCGCCGACGATTTCGTCGTCAAGGATTTTCGGGTAAGAGCCGGCCAGATCCCAGGTCTGGAAGAACGGCCCCCAGTCAAGATAGGCCACCAACTGAGCAAGGTCGATATCGTGCAGTACGGTGACGCCAAGCTGGCGTGGGGGCGTGGGCTGCGCCGTTTCTGCGCAAAACGGCAGGGCGTTGGCCTGGGCGGTTTCCAGGCTGACCAGCTTCACGCCTTTCTTGTTGGCATGCTGGGTGCGCAGCTTGGCGTAATCGGCGGCGACTTCGGCTTGATAAGCGGCGGATTGTTCAGCCGAGAACAGCTTGGTGACCACGCCCACGGCACGCGAAGCGTCCGGCACATAAACGACGGCAGATTGGTAATTGGGGGCGATTTTGATGGCAGTGTGGGCGCGACTGGTCGTGGCCCCGCCGATCAGCAGCGGCAGCGCGAAGCCCTGACGTTCCATTTCGGCGGCAACGTGTGCCATTTCTTCCAGTGAAGGCGTGATCAGGCCGGACAGGCCGATGGCCTGGGCGCCATGCTCCTTGGCGGCGTGAAGTATCTTGTCGCAAGGCACCATCACGCCCAGATCGACGATTTCATAGCCATTGCAGCCAAGCACCACACCGACGATGTTCTTGCCGATGTCATGCACATCGCCCTTGACGGTGGCGACCACGATCTTGCCCTTGGAAGCCGCGCCGGAGCGTAGTTTTTCCTCTTCGATGAAAGGAATCAGGTGGGCCACTGCCTGCTTCATCACCCGGGCGGATTTCACCACCTGGGGCAGAAACATCTTGCCTGCGCCGAACAGATCGCCGACGACATTCATGCCGTCCATCAGCGGGCCTTCGATCACGTTCAGCGGCGGTTTGCCCGCCGCCAGCAGTGCCAGCCGGCATTCTTCGGTATCGGCGACGACGAAATCGGTGATGCCCTTGACCAGCGCGTGCGACAGACGATCGGCCACTGGCAGTTCGCGCCAGGATAAATCCGGCCCGGTGTTTTCCTTGCTCTTGCCTTCTTTCACCGTCTGGGCGAATTCGACCAGGGCCTCACCCGCGCCGGAATGGCGGTTGAGCACCACATCCTCGACTTTGTTGCGCAGTTCCGGGGCCAGATCATCATAGACACCGAGCATCCCGGCATTGACGATCCCCATGCCCAGGCCCGCCTGGATGGCGTGATAGAGGAAAACCGTGTGGATGGCCTCACGCACCGGGTCATTGCCCCGGAAGGAAAAGGACAGATTGGATATCCCGCCGGAAATCTGCGCGTGCGGCAGGCTCTGGCGTATCCAGCGGCAGGTTTCGATGAAATCGACCGCGTAGTTGTCGTGTTCTTCTATGCCGGTGGCGATGCACAGCACATTGGGGTCGAAGATGATGTCTTCTGGTGCAAAGCCATCATCAACCAGCAATTGATAGGCGCGCTGGCAGATTTCCTGACGGCGCGGCAGGTTGTCGGCCTGGCCGTTTTCATCAAAGGCCATGATGACCACGGCCGCTCCATAACGACGGGCCAGCCGGGCCTGTTTGAGAAAAGGTGCCGGGCCTTCCTTGAGCGAAATGGAATTGACGATGCCCTTGCCCTGGATGCACTTCAGGCCAGCCTCCAGCACTTCCCATTTCGATGAGTCGATCATCACCGGCACGCGGGAAATTTCCGGTTCGCTGGCGATCAGCTTGAGGAAGCGCTCCATGGCGGCCTTGCCGTCCAACATGCCTTCGTCCATGTTGACGTCGATCACCTGTGCGCCGTTTTCCACCTGCTGGCGGGCCACGGCCAAGGCATCGTCGTAACGGCCTTCCAGTATCATGCGGGCAAACGCCTTGGAGCCGGTGATGTTGGTGCGCTCGCCGACATTCACGAACAGCGAATCCGGGCCGACGTTGAATGGCTCCAGTCCCGACAGACGCAGCTTTTTCTCGATTGTGGGGATCTGGCGCGGCGCGCATTGCGCCACGGCCTGGGCGATGGCGGCGATATGCTCGGGCGTGGTGCCGCAGCAGCCGCCGATGATGTTGATGTAGCCTTGCGCCGCCCAGTCGGCCACTTCGGCGGCCAGTTCTGCGGGCGTTTCGTCGTAGCCACCAAAGGCATTCGGCAGGCCGGCGTTGGGGTGGGCCGAGATGAAACAGTCGCAAAGACGCGAGAGTTCCTCGACATGGGGGCGCAATTCCTTGGGGCCCAATGCGCAGTTGAGGCCGAAAGACAGGGGCCGCACGTGGGCCAGTGAATTCCAGAAGGCTTCGGCTGTCTGCCCCGACAGGGTGCGGCCGGAGGCATCGGTAATGGTGCCCGATACCATCACCGGCCAGCGTCGGCCAGCCGTTTCAAAATATTGTTCGATGGCAAATACGGCTGCCTTGGCGTTCAAGGTATCGAAAATGGTTTCGATCAACAACACATCGGCGCCGCCTTCGAGCAAACCCTGAATGGCGGTCAGATAGTTGGCGACCAGGGTATCGAAATCGATATTGCGAAAACCCGGATCATTGACATCCGGCGACAGCGACGCCGTACGCGAGGTGGGGCCGAGCACGCCCGCCACGAAACGCGGCTTGTCGGCTGTGCTGTATTTATCGCAGGCGGCGCGAGCCAGTTGGGCTGCCGTACGATTGAGCTCGCCGACCAGGGCTTCCAGCCCGTAATCGGCCTGGGAAACCGCCGTTGAGTTGAAGCTGTTGGTTTCAATGAGGTCGGCCCCGGCTG
>JAHRWT010000004.1 GCA_019105045.1 Sterolibacterium sp. | reverse complement strand
AGGCGCTCACGAAACCCCGGCGCCTTGATATCGAACAGCAGGAGCGACAGCCAGCGATAGAAGCGCTCACGTCCCAGCATCAACAGTGCCTTGTCGAGAGTCGCCAGCGGGCTTTGCAAGCCCATGGCCGCCGAATTGATGTAGCGCAGCAGCTTGAAACTCATCACCGGGTCCTGGCTCACTTGGTCGGCGATGGATTTCAGCTCGGCACCACTACGCAGCAGGTTGAGCAGCTCAATGACCCGCAGGCGGTTGATCGCCCCCTTGGGCGGGTGCCAGTTCTCACGGCTGGTGATGAAACGTCCGGCAAAATAATCAAAGCCGCCCTTGGAGCACAGATGAAATTCATCATAGCTGTCCAGTTCATGGCCGATCAGCTGCTGGCGCGGCAAGCCGGCCTGGCGCACACTGGCCAGATCCTTTTGCAGCAACTTGATGTCCATGCCATCGAAGCCGGCGACCTCGATCTGCACATATTCGCCCTGCGCCGCCAGAGTGAGCAGCGAGGGGTGCTCGGCCAACTGGTTCTTCTGCAGATGCCAACCCCAGACATAGCCGCCCTCACGCAAGCCCGTGAGTTGCGCCGCCATCCTGGCCACATCGAGTGTCTGGCGCCCGGGCGAGAGCATCACCACCGTATTCTCGACCGGCAATCGTTCGATCAACGGATTTTCCAGCGAGGCCGGTGACAGGCGGATGAACGCCAACCTGTGCCCCAGCAGGGCATTCACCCCCAGCGAGGTCAGGTTACGCAGCAAGGCATCGTCATACACCTTGAGCAGCAGGTCGCGCTCACCCTGCAGGCGCAGTTGCAAACGCTCATGCAGATTGAAGGCATAACCGGCAATCTGCTCCTGACGATTGAGCACCGGCTCACGGCAGACGAAGGAAGCCACCGTGGGCACTGCGGCCTGATGACGATGCCCCCCGGATTCCTGGACCTGCAGCGGCGCCAGCTGATTCAACAATTCAAACTGTGAACGCTCCGCACCTGCGGCCTGTCCGTTCACCACAGTTGCCGCCGCAACCTCCTGTCCGGGACGTGAGGTCAGCGCCCCCCCAGCCTCCAGCGACGGCCGTTTGAATAGACCACGCAACCATTGCCACATGCACAATTTTCCCATGCCATGAAGAAACAGGCGTCGATTCTATCCTCAGGCGCCACAATCCATGACATACGCGTGGCCATCGAGCACTTCAGCTCCCCTGCCGTAACAGACAGGCGCAAACACAACGGCCGGCTATGCAGCCGGCCGTTGTGTTTGCGCGCAATGCATCACGCAATGCATCAATCAGACGAAGGTGTCGACATGCTTGCCAAGATTAGGGGGGTTGCTGGGTGCGGATTGCACAGCAGCTTGCACCAGTTGCGCCGCACTCTGCGCCTCGATCTGCATGGCCTTCTTGAGCACCGCCACTTGCGCCTGACTAGTCTGCTCTGTTTGGGACACATTACTGGCCAGGCTGGCCATATTGGTGATATCCATGGGAACCTCCGGGAAACGACATTACAACACTGTGGCCAGTGTAGCTCATCGCCAGTGACAAGGCAGTGAAAAAGTCACAGCGCCCAGCAAACCATGGCCAAGCGGCTGCCAGCTCATGCAGCGTAGTACTCTCGATACCAGGCGACGAAGCGTGCGATGCCATCCTTGACCGAAGTCGCCGGGGCAAAGCCGGTGATGGCATTGAGGCTCGTGGTGTCTGCATAGGTTGCCGGCACATCACCATCCTGCAGCGGCAGGAAATTTTTCTGTGCCGTCTTGCCCAGGGCGGCTTCCAGCGTCTCGATATAGGTCATCAGCTCCACCGGCTGGTTGTTGCCGATGTTGCACACCCGGTAGGGCGCCCAGCTGCCCGCCGGATCGGGTTGATCCAGATCGAACTCCGGGTTGGCGACCGGCGGGCAATCGAGCAGCTTCACCACGCCGGCGGCGATGTCATCGATATAGGTGAAGTCACGGCGCATCTGGCCGTGGTTGAACACCTCGATGGGGCGGTCTTCGAGTATCGCCTTGGCAAACAGGAACAACGCCATGTCCGGACGCCCCCAGGGACCATACACGGTGAAGAAACGCAGCCCGGTGCTCGGCAGGCCGAACAGATGGCTGTAGGTATGCGCCATCAGCTCGTTGGCCTTCTTGCTGGCGGCATACAGGCTGACCGGATGATCGACGTTGTCGTGCTCGGAAAACGGCATGCGCGTGTTGCCGCCATACACGCTGGAGCTGCTGGCATACACCAGATGATCGACGCCGACGGCGCGGCAACCTTCGAGGATATTCACGAAGCCGACGATGTTGCTATCCACATAGGCATGCGGATTCTTCAGCGAATAACGCACGCCGGCCTGAGCAGCCAGGTTGATGACGCGCTGCGGGCGCTCGCGTGCGAAGAGCTCCGCCATGGCCTCGCGCTCGGCGATGTCGATCTTGACGAAACGAAAATTGGCAGCCGGTGACAGACGCGCCAGGCGCGCTTCCTTGAGCGTGACATCGTAATAATCATTGAGATTGTCGATGCCGATGACTTCATCACCACGCGCCAGCAACAGCTCACACACATGCATGCCGATGAAGCCGGCGGCACCGGTTACCAATACTTTCATGTCACGCTCTTTCGCAAATGCAATTCGATGATTTTCGCATGCTTGATAAAACTGTTCATGCAACCGATGAGAATATGGATCAGACCCGGCAGACCATCGAGAAAGCCGCGCCGCACAATATAGAACTTGATGAAGCGCGTCAGCGGCGAGAGCAGCATTTGCGCCACTGAACTGTGCTTGCCGGCCGCCAGCGCCTGCTGCGCCGCCAGACTGGTGTAGCGATTCTGCTTGGCAAGATAAGATTCCAGCGTCTCGGCCGAGTCGTGCCACAAATCGCCTGTGAGCCGACCGACACTGCCCACGCCCCCTGCGCTCTCCTCCACCTCCGCAATCAGCACCTTCTCGTGCACCAGATCGTCCGACCAGCGCGCAAGACGGCGATCGAAGAGGCGCAAGCTCAGGTCGGGATAACCCTCGCCATGACGCAGATAACGGCCCAGAAAACGGTTGCAGCGCGCAAAGCGATAGGCCGAGTGATGGGGTGTGGGAGCCGTCAGCGCGGCAACGATGCTGGCACGCAACTCATCGCTGACGCGCTCATCGGCATCCACGCACAGCACCCAGTCATGGCGCGCTGCCGCCACCGCCAGCTGCTTTTGCGGACCGAAGCCACGCCACTGCGCCTCAATGACACGCGCCCCATGCGCCCGGGCAATCGCCAGGGTGTCATCACGACTGCCCGAGTCGACCACCACGATGTCATCGCAGAAACTCAGGCTGGCCAGTGTTGCCGCCAGCTGACTGGCCGCATCGAGGGTGATCAGGGTGGCCGAAAGCGGCTGTCGCAGCGGGCCCGCAGGCACAGCGTCCATGGGATAATTTCGCCGTGAAAACCGCTCATTCTAGTCGCAACGACAGCCACACCGAGGCTCCCGGCTGGTCGCTCCCGCCCGCCCTGGCGCCCTACGATGTCACCCCCCGTGACGGCACGGCAGCGCGCATCCTGCTGGTCAAGACCTCCTCGCTGGGCGACGTGGTGCATAACCTGCCGGTGGTCGCTGACATCAAGCGTCACCTGCCACAGGCGCAAATCGACTGGCTGGTGGAAGAGAGCTTTGCCGCCATCCCGGCCTTGCACCCCGATGTGCACGCGGTGATTCCGGTAGCGCTGCGCCGCTGGCGCAAGCAATGGCGCCAGCGCCAAACCTGGCAGGAACTGGCCGCCTGGCGGCGACGCTTGCGTGACCAGGCCTATGATCTGGTGATCGACACCCAGGGCCTGATAAAGAGTGCGCTGATGCTCAGCCAGACGCGCCTGGCCCCGCAAGGGCAGCGCTGCGGCTATGCCGCTGCAGCCGCCCGCGAACCATGGGCGAGTCATTTTTATAGCGATACATTCCTCATCCCCAAAAACGTCCATGCCGTCGAACGCAACCGCTGGCTGGTGGCCGCCGCCTGCGACTACACCCCCGATCTGCCACTGGACTATGGCCTGAGTCATCTGGCGACCGCCTCTGCCCATTCCTCTGCCGCCGTCCGCCCCGCCTGGTTGCCGGCAGGCGACTACGCCGTGCTGCTGAGTGCGACCAGCCGTGACGACAAGCTGTGGCCGGAAGCGGACTGGCTGCAACTGATCCAGGCCTTGCGCACACGTGGCCTGCACTGCCTGTTACCCGCCGGCTCGGCAGTCGAGCGCCAGCGTGCCGAGCGCCTGGCCAGCGCCGCCCAGCCACCCAGCGCACCGCCAGCCCAGGTGCTCGTCGTGCCGCCACAGGGCATCCGCGAACTCGCCCAGCTAGCAGCCGGCGCCCGGCTGGTGGTAGGTGTGGATACCGGACTCACCCATCTGGCCGTGGCCCTGGCGCGCCCCACCATCGCCATCTACTGCGCCTCCAGCCCCGCGCTCACTGGCGTCTATAGCGGTGAGCCACCGATCAGCCCGGCCATCAATCTCGGGCAAAACGGCGCGCCCCCCAGCGCTGCCACGGTCATCGACCAGGCGCTGGCGCTGCTGGGCTAGGACATGGCGCGCTTCATCTACACGCTGCTGATCAGCCTGCTGAGTCTGCTGGCACCACTGTACCTGCTGTGGCGTGGCCGCCGTCAGCCCGACTATCTGCGGCACTGGAGCGAACGCTATGGTCGCTACCCGGCTCACACCGCCCGCCCCCCGGCGCTCACCACCCTGTGGCTGCACTGCGTCTCGGTAGGCGAGACGCGTGCCGCCGCACCCCTCATCAAATTGCTGCAGGCGCGCTATCCCGAGGCGCGTCTGCTGCTGACCCACACCACACCCACCGGCCGCGCCACCGCGCTGGAGCTGTTCGGCGACAGCGTCAGCTGCGCCTACCTGCCCTATGACACGCCCTGGGGCGTGGCCGCCTTTCTCGATCACTTCCGCCCGCGTCTGGGCGTCCTCATGGAAACCGAGATCTGGCCCAACCTGATTGCCACCTGCCAGCAGCGCGGCATCCCGCTGATGCTGGCCAACGCACGCCTGTCCGAGCGTTCGGCACGCGGTTATGCGCGGCTAAGCGCACTGACACGTCCGGCGTTGCAGGGGCTCGCCGCCATCGCCGCCCAAACCAGCGCTGATGCCCAGCGCTTCGCTCAGCTCACTGACAGGCACATTGAAATCAGCGGCAACATCAAGTTCGACAATCAGCCCAGCAACGAACTCCTGCAGCGTGGCCGCCAGTGGCGCAGTCAGTGGGCCGAGCGCCGCGTAGTGCTGGCCGCCTCGACACGTGAAGGCGAAGAAGCCCTGCTGCTCGATGCCTGGATGCAGCGCCCTGACGATGGCAGCCTGCTGGTGATCGTGCCACGCCATCCGCAGCGTTTCGATGCCGTCGCCGCCCTGGCCAACGCACGCGGCTTGCGCCTGGCGCGACGCAGCGCCACCACCACCATCCCCGCCAACTGTCAGGTCTGGCTGGGCGACAGCATGGGCGAGTTGTACGCCTATTACGCCGCCTGCGACCTGGCCATCATCGGCGGCAGCCTGCTCGACTACGGCTGCCAGAATCTCATCGAAGCCTGCGCCGTGGGTGTTCCCGTACTGCTGGGGCCGTCCACCTACAACTTCGCCGAGGCGGCGCAAGCAGCCCTCACCGCCGGCGCGGCGCGCCAATGCGCCGACGCCACGACCCTGCTGCAACAGGCCGATCGGCTACTGGCCGACGCCGATGCACGCCAGCGCATGGCCGCCGCCGCGCAGCAATTCGCCAGCCAGCATCGCGGCGCCAGCGAGCGCACCCTGGCACTACTGGAGCAACTGCTCACCGCCTGAAGCCCAGCATGACAGCATCGCCCCCCAGCGTGACTCAATGATGCACCAGGGTGTCGCCGTGGTCGCTACCGGCTAGCGCGTCATGGCAAAGCCGTAGGCCGTACCCATTTTCATGGACGGAGCTTCGTAAGCTGAGACTGCCGCGTCGGCACTCGGCCTCCTCGCAGTGACGCAATCACCTCACTCCACCGCCGCACCCGGCAAGCCGCCGCCCAAGGCGCGGAACAGGCTGATCTGGGCGAGCTGACGCTGGGCCTGCACATGGTTGAGTTCGACCTGGTTGGCGTAGTCGTCGCGCTGGGCATCGAGGTAGCGCAGGTGGTCGTCCACGCCAGCACGGTAGCGTGCCTCGGCCAGACGCAGGCGCTGCTGCCCGGCATCGAGACGGGCGCGCAACGCGGCCTCCTCTCTTTGCAAGGTGGCACCGGCGACCAGCGTGTCATTCACTTCGCGAAAGGCCGTCTGGATGGCCTTTTCGTAGTCGGCGATGGCGATATCCTGGCGCACCGTAGCCAGCTCCAGATTGGCCTGGTTACGGCCACCGGCAAAAATCGGCAGGCGCAGTTGCGGCATGAAGTTCCAGCTACGCTGGCCGGAGTCGAACAGGCTCGACAGCTCGCTGCTGGCTGTGCCGAACAGGCCGGTCAGGCTGATGCTCGGGAAGAATGCGGCGCGGGCGGCACCGATGCTGGCATTGCGGGCACGCAGCTGATGTTCGGCGGCGCGGATATCGGGACGTTGGGTGAGCAGATCAGCCGGCAGTTCGGGAGAGAGGGTGGCGAACGGTGCGCTGCCGAACGAGGTGGCGGATGGCACGACGGCCGGGAGTGCAGTGCCATCACCCAGCAGCAGCTGCAGGGCATGTTCCGTCTGGGCCAGCTCACGCCGGGCGCGTTCGACCTCGACATCGGCCTGCTCGGCCAGACCACGGGCCTCCTGAAGGTCGATGGTGCTGGCCAGGCCCACCCGCTGGCGGTGCTGGATCAGGGACAGACTGCGCTGGCGTGTCTGCTGCGTCTGCTCAGCAAGCTGCCGCTGCTGCCAGGCACTGTTGCGCAGCACCCAGCCACGCATGACCTCGCTGACCAGGCTGATGCGCGCCGTCTGGGCGTTTTCTGCGCTGGCTAGGTATTCCTCCTCGGCCGCTGCCGTCAGGTTGCGCACACGACCGAACAGATCCAGCTCGAAGGCCGTCAGCCCCAGCCCTACTTGATACGAGGATTGCACGCTGCTGCCAGTGCTGGCGTTCAGGTCGGCCGGTAGACGCTGGTGCTGGCCGCTGGCGTCGAGCTCTAGCCCCGGCAGACGGTCGGCGCGCTGGATGCCGTAGATCGCGCGGGCGGCCTCCACCTGCAGCAGGGAGCTGCGCAGTTCGCGGTTGCTGGCTAGTGCCTGGTTGATGAGCTGGCGCAGAGCATCGTCACGAACAAAGCCCTGCCAGTTGCTGACAGACACTGTCGCAGCATTGGCCTCCGCCGGTGGCGTATCTGTGGCGGAAGACCACTGCGCGGGCAGCGGTGCGACTGGCCTTTGGTAGGTCGGCGTCAGCGAACAGGCGGCCAGCGTGAATCCGGACAGTAGCAGGATGCTGTAAATAGGGGTACGCATGTCAGTCTCCCGTGGCCGAGTCTTGATGACCCGCGTCTGTTTTTTCCTGACGTGGCTTGCGCCTCAGCAGGCCCAGTACCCAGACATAGAAGATGGGAATGTAGATCACTCCCAGCAAGGTGGCCGATAGCATGCCGCCGATCACGCCGGTGCCGATGGCGCGCTGGCTGGCCGCACCCGCGCCGCTGGCGATGACCAGGGGCAGCACGCCAAGGATGAAGGCCAGCGAGGTCATGATGATGGGGCGAAATCGCAGGCGTGCCGCCATCACGGCTGCTTCTCGCAGGCTGTGGCCGGAGTCGTGAAGATGCTTGGCAAACTCAACGATGAGGATGGCGTTCTTGGTCGCCAGGCCGATGATGGTAATCAGCCCCACCTTGAAATACACGTCGTTGGCCTGCCCAAAAATGGTGGTGGCCAGCACCGAACCCAGCGCACCCACTGGCACGATGAGCATCACCGACAGCGGCATGGCCCAGCTCTCGTAGAGTGCCACCAGCAACAGGAATACCACGAGAATGGCCAGTGCAAACAGTACGGGAGCCTGATTGCCGGCGTGACGTTCCTGGTAGGACAGCCCCGTCCATTCATGACTGAGGCCCTGTGGCAGATGCGCCAGGAGCCTTTCCATTTCCGCCATTGCTTCGCCCGAACTGTATCCCGGCTTGGCCGCACCGATAATCTTCAGGGCGGGATAACCGTTGTAGCGACTGAGCTGTACCGGCCCCGTTTCCCAGCTCGCGCGGACAAAATTCGACAGCGGCACCTGCTCGCCACGGGCATTGGGCACATACATCTGCAACAGACTTTCAGGTGTCATGCGCTTGTTCACATCGGCTTGCACCACGACACGCTGCAGGCGGCCGGCATTGGCAAAATCATTGATGCTGGCCGAACCAAAGGTGCTGGAAATGGCTGTGTTGATGGCCGAGAAATCCACGCCCATGGCGCGTGCGTGCTCGCGGTCAATGTCCAGGCGCAGCTGCGGCGCATCATCCAGCCCTTCCATCATGGCGTAGAGCAGGACCGGACTGGCATAGGCTTTGGCCAGTAACTGATCGCGTGCCGCCAGTAGTGCCTCACGTCCCAGTCCGCCACGGTCTTGCAGGCGCAGCGAAAAGCCGCTGGCCGTGCCCAGCCCATCGATCGGCGGTGGATTGACGGCCATGACCGAGGCTTCGGTGAAACCGGCGAAATGCGCGTTGAAGGCGTTCACTTCGTCTGCTAGCGTGGTCCCGTTTTTGCGTTTGCCCCAGTCGGTCATTGAGTTGAACCCAATGGCGGCGTTTTCACCACTGCCAGCAAAGCTAAAACCCAGGATCATCACCAGGGCTTCAGTGGCCTGGCGTGACATCAGAAAGCTCTCCATCTGCTTCACCACCCGCTCCGTGCGCGCATAGGTTGCACCAGGTGGCAGCTGGGCATTGACCAGGTAATACCCCTGATCTTCTTCCGGCACAAAGGATTCGGGCAGGCGCACAACCATCCAGCCCAGCCCGATGACGATGACCAGATAGATCAGCATGTAGCGGCCAGCACGCTGCAGCAGCCGCTGCGTCAAGGTGGTGTAGCCCTGCGTCAGAGCGGCAAAGCGTCGGTTGAACAGGTCGAAGAAGCCGCGTCTGGATGATTTGTTCTCGCTACTTGGTGGGCGCAGCAAGGTGGCGCACAGGGCTGGCGTCAGCGTCAGGGCGAGAAAACCGGAAAACAGGATGGACACCGCCAGCGACAGTGAAAACTGTCGATAGATGACTCCGACCGAGCCATCCATGAAGGCCAGCGGCAGAAACACGGCGGCCAGCACGGCGGTGATGCCGACAATGGCACCGGAGACCTGTTGCATGGCCTTGATGGTGGCCGGCAAGGGGGTCAGCCCCTCTTCGGCCATGATGCGTTCGACGTTTTCCACTACGACGATGGCATCGTCGACGAGGATGCCGATGGCCAGCACCATCCCGAACATGGTCATCATGTTCACCGAGAAGCCCAGCAGATGCATCATCGTCAGCGTGCCGAGCAGGCTGACCGGTACGACGATGACGGGGATTAGCGTATAGCGCAGGTTCTGCAGAAACAGGAAGATCACCAGGAACACCAGCAGAATGGCTTCGGCGAGCGTTTGCAGGACCTTGCCGATGGCGACATCGACAAAGCGTGAGGTATCGTAGGGAATGGAATATTCGATGTCCTTCGGGAAGCCTGCCGACAACTCCTTTAGGCGATTTCTGACCGCTTGTGCCGTGGCCAGTGCATTGGCGCCAGGACTGAGCAGCACGGCCGAGGCGATGCCATTGCCGCCGTTGATGCGTGAGTCGTAAAGATAGTTTTTCCGGCCGATTTCCATGCGAGCGACATCGCCTAGCGTCACCCGTGATCCATCCGGGTTGGCACGCAGCACGATGCCGGCGAACTCCCGCGCATCGCTTAGTGTGCCCTTGACGGCGATGGTGGCCGTGAGTTCCTGCTCCTCCGTGCCTGGTCGGGCACCAAAACTGCCAGCCGGCACCTGCACATTCTGCGCCGCAATGGCCGCATTCACATCAGCGATGGACAGGTCATAAGCCAGCAGCTTCTGCGGATCCACCCACACCCGCATGGCCGCTTCGGTGGCAAAGAACTGCAGTTTGCCCACGCCAGGTACGCGGCGAATCTCGTTGTTCACATGCCGCACGGCATAGTCGGCCAGAGCAATCTGGTCCTGATTGCTCGCTCCTTCCTTGTAGTTAAGGCCCAGTATCATCAGGAAGCCAGTATTGGCCTGCTCGACCTCCAGTCCCTGTTGAACCACGACGGCTGGCAATCGGGCTTCGGCCTTCTTGAGGCGGTTTTGCACATCCACCTGGGCCAGATCCGCATCCGTACCAGGCTGAAAGGTCACCGCAATTTCGCCAAAGCCGGTAGAGCTGGAAGACTCGTAATAGAGCAGGTTCTTGGCCCCATTGAGCTCTTCCTCGATGACGCTGATCACCGCCTCGCTGACCAGCTTGGCCGAAGCACCCGGGTAGGTGGCAAAAATGTTGATCTGCGGCGGTGCGACTGTAGGAAACTGCGCCACAGGGAGGCTGGGCAGGGCCAGCAGACCGGCCAGAGCAATGAATATGGCCACCACCCAGGCGAAGTTGGGGCGATGGATGAAGAATTTCGACATGATGGTCTCCTGACGACGGGACGTGGCAGGGTGCGAGGCTGAAAGCTGGGTCAGCGGCTCATGGCGTCGCTACGGTCGCCGATGCTGCGGCTGGTGCGTTGGCTGGTGCAGCAGCTTTGCCATCCACCTTGGCAACGGTGACGGTTGCGCCAGGTGCCAGGGCCGTTGCCGCATTGACGATGACGCGCTCACCCGGTTGCAGTCCCTCGGCGATGATCCATTCGCTGCCTTGCATGGAAACAGCGTGCACCGTGCGTGCCACAACCTTGTTTTCCGCATCGACCAGCATCACCTGCGCCGTGCCGTCTGGCAGCGGCTTGACAGCGCGCTGAGGCAAGCGGTAAGCCTGCGTCAGATGCTGGCCTGGCAACAGAACACGCACATACATGCCGGGTAGCAAAAGAGCGTCCGGATTGGGAAATTCGCCGCGCAGCAGAACCTGGCCGGTGCTGCGCTCGACGCTGACGTCGCTGAACAGCAGACGCCCTTGCCGCGGCTGTGCTTCGCCGGCAACGCGGATGGCCAATGGCCGTGCCGTGCGAGATGTCGGCTGCGCCTGCCCGAGCTGTTGCTGCAGTTGCAGGGCCGCCTCCAACGGCTGCTGGAAATCGACATGCACCGGATCGAGCTGCTGGATGATGGCCAGCGGCGTGGCCTTGTCCTTGCTGACCAGCGTGCCTTCACTGGCCAGCGCGCGCCCGATACGACCACTGATCGGTGCCTTGACTTGGGCGTAATCCAGATTCAGGCGTGCCGTGATGACATCGGCCTGCGCCATGCGACGTGCGGCCTCGGCAGACTTTAGACTGGCTTGGGCGGCATCGAACTCCTGGCGGCTAACCGCCCCGCTATCAACCAGTTCGGCATAGCGTTGCAAGCGGGCCTGTGCTTCGAAGTGACGGGCCTCGGCTTCTGCCAGACTGCCTTCGGCGCGGGCCAGTGCCGCCTGCAGAGGGGCCGGATCGATCTGGAACAGCAACTGACCAGCCTTGACGGAGCTGCCCTCCGTGAAACGACGCTGCAAGAGAATGCCATCCACCCGTGCCCGCACTTCGGCACTGCGTACCGCTTCGATGCGGCCAGGCAGTTCGCTGGTCATGGTCTGCGACTGGGTCTGGGCGATGAGCACATCGACCGCCGCTGGTGGCGTCCCCGCGGCGGCAGCATGGTCACCGCCCGCACCACCCGACTGTCCACAGGCGCTAACCGCCAACAGGGTGGTCATCAACAGCGCGCCCAGAGTCATGCGGCTGCGTGTCATTCGTTTCGTATCCATACACAGTCTTCCAGGTCGATTACATGTTCAGGCAGGCGAAGCAGCATGATGCTTCAGAATATCTGATGAGTCAATAAAGTTTCATGAGTAACTTTGTTGAACGTGTGGGTATAGGGATTCTTTAGTGACTCAGAATGTAAAAGATTCCATTTATCTCAATTATGTTCAAATGATGCATAATTGATTCATTTCAAACAGCTGTTGTCAGGAGACTGGAGATGGATTCTGCCCCTGTACCGAACACGCAGCCGGCGCCCGCTCCGGCTGCTGCGGATGCCGTGGTACCTGCCGACGGGGCGACCGTGGGCGAAGAGGAAAACCGGTTGCTGGCCGCCCTGGCCCAGGCCATGGTCGAACGTCCCCGCGCCACGCTGCAGGAGCTGGCGCACGCTGTCGGTGTGAGCAAGGCCACGCTCTACCGTTTCTGTCGTACCCGCGAGCAACTGGTCGAGCGTCTGCTGAATCACAGCGTGGCACGCGTCACCGCTGCCATGGATGCGGCACGTCTGGATCAGGGCACGCCACTGGAAGCCTTGCATCGCTTGATCGTGCACATGCTGGAACAGCGCAAATGTGGCGCCTTCCTGATGATGCATTACTGGCAGGACGGCGCCACCGGCATGGGCAGCGAAAACGGTTGGGAAGCGCAACTCGACGCCTTTTTTCTGCGTGGCCAGCAGGCCGGTGCCTTGCGCATCGACATCGCCACACCGGCCCTTACCGAGCTGTGGTCGTCCATTTTCTCCGGTCTGGTGGAAGCCGAGCGACGCGGCCGCATCGCCCGCACCAGTCTGGCCGGACTGTTCGAACAAGCTTTCCTGCAGGGCTGCGCAGCCTGACATCCGACGGCGGCAGGGCCGGGCCGGACGCCTGCAACGCAGCCAATGGGACATAGCAAGCAAATAGACGAGAAACGCGTAGTGCGGCGCGCACACCGTCAGGCGCCGTCATTCACATTCAGCTAGCCTCTGCCAAGGAGGCGGTCTTCAGTCCACCGCCAGCAGTCGCCCCTGCGCCAGCGGCCGCGGCAGCAACTCTGCGATGTCTTCGGCCGGCAACGGCTTGCCATACAGATAACCCTGCATCACCTGACAGCCGCTGGCCAGTAAAAACTCGGCCTGTTCGACTCTTTCCACACCTTCGGCCACCACTTGCAGGTCCAGCGAATGGGCCAGGTTGATGATGGCACTGGTGATGGTGGCATCGCTCTTGTTGCCGGGCACCTGCATGACAAATGAGCGGTCTATCTTCAACTCATCGATGGGAAATTTGGTGAGATAGCTGAGCGAGGAATAGCCGGTGCCAAAGTCATCGATGCTGATCTTAATGCCCATGTCCTTGATGCGTCGGAGTGTCTGCAGGGTGACCGAGGCATCCCCCATGAGGATGCTTTCGGTCATTTCCAGCACCAGGTATTCGGGTGGCAGGCCGCTGCGCAGCAGGCTGTCGGCGATCAGGCTGGAGAAATCCTTGCTCACAAACTGATTGCCGGAAACATTCACCGATACCGGCACGCACGGCAACCCTTGTTGCTGCCAGCATTGATTCTGGCGACAGGCCTCCCTCACCACCCACTCGCCGATGGCCACGATCAGGCCTGACTCCTCGGCCAGGGTGATGAAATCCACCGGTGGCACCATGCCCAGATCGGGATGCTGCCAGCGCACCAGAGCCTCCAGGCCGACCAGTTGCTTGCTGACGATGTTGTATTTGGGTTGGTAATGGAGACGCAGTTCATCGCGTTCGATGGCGCGGCGCAGGCTGTTTTCCATGGCCAGTCGCCTGAAGGCCTCGACGTTGAGCGCCTTGGAAAAGAACTCGTGCTGGTTATGGCCCTGCTCACGTGCATGATGCATGGCGAACTCGCCATTCTGGATGAAGCTATCGACATCATGGCCATCACCCGGATAGATGCAGATGCCGATGCTGAGCGTGAGGAAAATCTCGTGGCCATCGATGAGATAGGGCGTCTCTGTCCCCGAAATGATGCGTTTGGCAATTTTCACCATGTCACAGGATTCCTTGACATGGTGGGTCAGCACGGTGAACTCATTGCCACCCAGACGCGAAATGGTGGCATCGCCATAAGGCTGCTCGGTGGCGCTGGCGATGAAGTCCGACTCACGCAGAGCCTGCTCCAGGCGTTCGGTAAATTGCCGCAAGATGGCATCGCCGACACTGGGGCCATAGCTTTCATTGATGCGCTTGAAACGGTCGATGCTGATGAACAGCGAAGCCAGCTTGGCGCCATAGCGATCGCAATAGGCGATGCCCTGGCTGAGCATCTCCTTGTAGGTGGTGCGATTGGGCAAACCTGTCAGGCCGTCGTAATACGACAGGATGCGTACCTGATCCTCGATACGCCGAAATTCGGTGATGTCCTGCACCAGACCGGCAATCTGCACGATCTCGTTGTTCTCGTTACGCACCGGACCGCCCTGGGAATGCACGGCGTGCTCGGTGCCGTCATCGTGCAGCAGGCGAAACTCGAGATTGAAGGCCATGCCGCTTTGATGACATTGACGTATTGCCTTCTGCAGCTTGCTCAAATCCGCCGCATGCACATTGCGGAACAGCTCGTTGAGGTTGTTTCCCGTGATCTGACGGCTCAGCCCCAGTACGCTCACGGCCTCTTCGGAGCAATCCAGCACGGCACTGGCCACATCCCATTCCCAGTGTCCCAGCCTGGCCGTCCTCTGGGCATTG
>JAHRWT010000106.1 GCA_019105045.1 Sterolibacterium sp. | reverse complement strand
CGAGATAGCGGTCCAGATAGATCGAGCCCCAGTAGCTGCGCATGTAGGCGCACAGGTCGCGGGCAAAGCCCGCCGCTTCGACGGCATTCTGCGCGGCCAGGTTGAAGGCGCGATCATGGGCAATCGATGCCGCATACGGCTCGCCGGTGAGCGGATGGACATCGCGCCCCAGCGCCGTGGGCAGCGCGTCCAGCGTCCAGGCCGAGCCCGCCCAGCGGATGCCGCCGCGCTCCTTGGCGCTGGCATAGTCGCGGTAATAACGCTCGCGCAATTCCTTGGCCCTGGGCCAGCATTGCAGCGGTTCGGTGGGGTAGAGCGGCGTTGCAACTCGGTGTGACATGCCAGATCCATACTGTCTGATAACCAGGCCCGCTCAAGCCCGACTGCGCACAGGGCGCAAGGAGCTGAGACTGGGCGATTCGCCCGGCAGTATACGTGAGCCCGGTGCGGCTGCCCTTGCGGCCGGTCAAGCGCGCGCAGCCGGGCGCAATCCGCGGGGGCAAGGCAGCCATCCGTGCCCTGTGCTAGGCTGGCGTTTTCCATAAGCTGCCGAAGGGGCTCCCATGAAACCGGTCGTTGCCGACAACAAACCCATTGCCGTGATGCTGGAAGCCGGCAAGGAATATCATTTCTGCCGTTGCGGTCGTTCCAGGAATCAGCCTTTCTGTGATGGCTCCCATCAGGGTACGGGCTTCACACCGCTGGCGTTCACGCCGGCCGAATCCGGTGAAGCCTACCTGTGCCAGTGCAAGCAGACCAGAACCGCACCTTATTGCGATGGCTCCCACCACAAGGTTCCGCCCGAAATGGTCGGCAAGGAGTTCAGCCTCTGAGCCGGAACCATGCGCACGAGCCATGCTTCCGGCAGATCATGCAGGCCGCTCGCCCTGGGATGAACCGTTCGCCCTGGGCTTGCCAGCAGGGCTGGGGCGGATCTGGCCCCAGGCCCGAAGTTCGACCGGACTCGGCCGTCATCCACCCGGATCGATCGTCGCCCCGGGCCACGGCCGCAGTTCCGCTGCGGCCGTCTTGCCGCCGCTTTGCATTTCACGGTTTTCAGGCGCCAGCCTCAATCCCGCCGACAGCGGTTCACTTCGGCCCGTAATTGCCAGGTGGCTTCACGGGCGGCAGCGGCAAAATCGGGGCCGCTGCTGGCATACAGGATGGCGCGTGAGGAATTGATCACCAGGCCTGTGCCATCGGCCGTCCGCCCGGCCCGCACCAGGGCGGCCACATCGCCCCCTTGAGCGCCCACACCGGGCACCAGGAGCGGCATCGATCCGACCAGCCCACGCACCTGCGCCACCTGTTCGGGCCAGGTCGCTCCCATCACCAGCAGGCAATTGCCGTGGCTGTTCCAGCGCTGTGCCACTTCGCGGGCCACTTTTTCATAAAGCTTGCCGCCGTCGATGTCCAGATCCTGATAATCCGCCGCCCCCGGATTGGAGGTGCGGCACAGGATGATCACCCCTTTGTCGGCATGGCGCAAAAACGGCTCGGCGCTGTCATAGCCCATATAGGGATTGATGGTGACGGCATCCGCGGCATAGCGGACAAAGGCCTCCTGGGCGTATTGCTCGGCGGTGCTGCCGATATCGCCGCGTTTGGCATCGAGGATCACCGGTATCCGGGGATGCTGCTGCTGGATATAGGCGATCGTTTTCGCCAGCGCGTCTTCTGCGCCGCAGGCGGCAAAATAGGCAATCTGCGGTTTATAGGCGCAAACCAGATCCGCGGTGGCATCGATGATCGCGCAATTGAATTCCAGGATACCGGCGGCGGTCTTCGGCAACTGTGCCGGCAGGCGCGCCAGATCCGGATCCAGCCCGACGCAAATCAGGCTGTCATTGTGCTGCCAGGCGGCAGCCAGCTTGGCCATGAAAGTCATGACGGCCTCCGAAGATGAAAGTCGCAATTTTAGTGTGAAAGTATGGATGCGATGCCGGATCGGGAACGGGCGCCGCGGCTCAAGCCGCTGCCAGGCCGCATCCTGGGCGGGACCGGGGCGAGGAAGACCTGCACGCATCTGACGGCTTGCCGGCTTCCTGCGCAGGAAGCTTGTGGACGCTCTGCGGCCATCAGGCCAGCCATCTGATGAACAGCTGGATGGCGAGCGCATTCACCAGATCGATGAAGAATGCCCCCACCATGGGCACGATCAGAAAGGCTTGGTGCGAGGCGCCATATTGATTGGTAATGGCCTGCATGTTGGCCACGGCCGTGGGGGTAGCGCCCATGCCAAAACCGCATTGCCCGGCACAAAGCACGGCCGCATCGTAATTGCGCCCCATCACCCGGAAAGTGATGAAAATCACATAGGCCGCAATCACCAGCGTCTGCGCGGCCAGGATCACGACCAGAGGACCGGCCAGATCCGTCAGTTCCCAAAGCCGCAGGGACAGCAGGGCGATGGCCAGATAGATCGACAAGGCGGCGTTGCCAAACACATCGATGGCGCGATCGAAAACAGCAAAGCCAAAAACATAATCCAGCGTATTGCGGATCAATACGCCACCGGCCAGCGCCCAGACAAACGTTGGCAGCTGCAGCCAGCTTTCCTGGGTCAGACTGCTCATGAATTCGGCAAAGCCCAGACAGCCGGCAAACAGGGCCAGAGTCTCGATGGCCGCATCGGCATCGATCAGTCGCTGATCACGAGGAAACTCAAAATCGGGAGTGCCTGGCAGCTGCACGCCGCCATAGCCAGGCCCCCGCAAGCCATGACGCTGCACCAGATATTTGGCGATCGGCCCCCCGAGCAGGCCTCCAATGATCAAACCAAATGTGGCACAGGCCATGCCCAGCGTCATCGCGCCACTGACACCATGCTGCACTTCAAGCACGCTGCCCCAGGCACCGGCCGTGCCATGCCCGCCCAGCAAGGTGATCGAGCCGGCAATCAGGCCGATCAGCGGGTCTATGCCCAGCAGCTGCGCCAGGGTCACGCCCACACCATTTTGCACCGCGACAAACACCACGATGACCAGCAAGAACAACATCAGAGCCGAGCCGCCCGCCCGCAATCGGGCAAAGTCGGCGCTCAAACCGATGGAGGCGAAAAAAACCAGCATGAACACCGTCTGCAAACTGCCATCGAAACGCGGCTCATACCCGCTCAGCGCATATACGCCATAGGACAGCAAAGCGGCAACCAGGCCACCGGCCACAGGCTCAGGAATATTGAATTCACGCAACCAGCGGACGCGGCTCACCAGCAACTTGCCGATGAGCAGGAAAATCACGGCCAGAATCAGCGTGTAATAGGTTCCGAAAGACAAAGGCATGATGAGGAAACGATGGATCCTGAATCGGCTGATTCTGCCAGATTTCAGGCCGGCCCACCGGCCGTAAGAACACATGGGCACAAGCCCCCTCCAGGCATCATGCCGGGACGCCATGGTGGGCATGCTAGACTGTAACGTTCGATTGATCACACCTCATCGCCATGCAAGCCGACCGCACCACTGAGCTCCGTTCCCTGCTGCAGCAACGCATCCTGATTCTGGATGGCGCAATGGGAACGATGATCCAGCAGCATGGACTGACGGAAGCCGATTTTCGCGGGGCGCGCTTTCAGGACCACGGCAAGGATCTGAAAGGCAACAACGATCTGCTGGTGCTCACCCGTCCCGCCCTGATCCAGGGCATCCATGAGGACTATCTGGCGGCCGGGGCCGACATCATCGAAACCAATACCTTCAATTCAACCGCCGTTTCGCAGGCCGATTACGGGCTGGAAGCCCTGGTGCATGAATTGAATTTCGCGGCGGCGCAGCTGGCGCGGGCCGCCTGCGACCGCTATAGCCGCGCGGACAAACCGCGTTTCGTCGCCGGAGTGCTTGGCCCCACGGCGCGCACGGCCTCGATTTCACCCGACGTGAATGATCCGGGCTTTCGCAACGTCAGCTTCGATGAGCTGGTAGCCAACTACAGTGTGGCCATCGCAGCCTTGCTCGAAGGCGGAGCCGACATCCTGCTGGTCGAAACCGTGTTCGACACCCTGAATGCCAAGGCCGCGCTGTATGCCATCGAGGAGCATTTCGAACGCGCCGGGCGACGCTGGCCGGTGATGATATCCGGCACCATTACCGATGCTTCGGGGCGCACGCTTTCCGGCCAGACCGCCGAGGCTTTCTGGAATTCGCTGCGCCATGCCCAGCCTCTGGCCTTTGGCCTGAACTGTGCCCTGGGGGCCAAGGAGCTGCGCCAGTACGTTGCCGAACTGAGCCAGATCTGCGACTGCTTTGTCTGCGCCCACCCCAATGCCGGGCTGCCGAACGCTTTCGGCGGCTATGACGAAACCCCTGAAATGCTGGCGGCGGCGCTGGATGAATGGGCAGGGTCCGGCCTCATCAACATCGCCGGCGGCTGCTGCGGCACGACCCCGGCGCACATCAAGGCCCTGGCCACGGCCCTGAGCCGGCACAAACCGCGTCAGCCGGCCCATCCACCTCGTCACCTGCGCCTGTCCGGCCTGGAGCCGTTCACCATCCGCCCGGATTCACTGTTCGTGAATGTGGGCGAACGCACCAATGTGACCGGCTCGAAAGCCTTTGCCCGCCTGATACTCAGCGATGATTACGCCAAGGCCGTGGATGTGGCCCGCGCCCAGGTCGCTGCCGGCGCCCAGGTGATCGACATCAACATGGATGAAGGCATGCTGGATTCCAAGGCGGCGATGGTGAAATTCCTCCAGCTGATTGCCAGCGAACCGGACATCGCCCGCGTGCCCATCATGCTCGACTCTTCCAAATGGGACGTGCTCGAAGCCGGCTTGAAGTGCCTGCAAGGCAAGGGCATCGTCAATTCGATTTCGCTCAAGGAAGGCCCCGCAGCTTTCCTCCGCCAGGCGCGGCTGATCCGCCGCTATGGAGCGGCGGCCGTTGTCATGGCTTTTGACGAACAGGGCCAGGCCGACAATCTGGCGCGGCGCGTGGAAATCTGCCAGCGGGCCTACAGGCTGCTGACCGAAAACGGCTTTGCGCCCGAGGACATCATCTTCGACCCCAATGTGCTGTGCATCGCCACGGGGATAGAGGAACACAACAACTATGCGGTGGATTTCATCGCCGCCACACGCTGGATACGTGAGAACCTGCCGCACGCCAGCGTTTCCGGCGGCATTTCCAACCTGTCGTTTTCCTTCCGGGGCAACGAACCGGTACGGGAAGCCATCCACACGGTCTTTCTCTATCACGCCATCCAGGCCGGACTCAGCATGGGCATCGTCAATGCCGGCCAGCTGGGCGTGTATGACGAGCTCGATGCCGGGCTGCGTGATAAGGTCGAAGCCGTGGTGCTGAACCGCCACCCGGATGCCGGCGAACGACTGGTCGAATTCGCCCAGACCATCAAGGGCGGAGCGCGTGAGCAGGTGCAGGATCTGAGCTGGCGCGAGCAGCCGGTAAATGCGCGGCTGGCGCATGCGCTGGTCAAGGGCATTACCGATTGCATCATCGAGGATACCGAGGAAGCCCGCCTGGCCGCCCTGGCCGCCGGCCTCAAGCCGCTCTCCGTCATCGAAGGGCCGTTGATGGATGGCATGAACATCGTGGGCGATCTGTTTGGCGCCGGCAAGATGTTCCTGCCCCAGGTGGTGAAGTCCGCCCGCGTCATGAAGCAGGCTGTAGCGCATCTATTGCCTTTCATCGAAGCTGAAAAACAGCGTTCGGGCGATGCCAGCAAGGGCAGGCTGGTGATGGCCACGGTCAAAGGGGATGTCCATGACATCGGCAAGAACATCGTTGGCGTGGTGCTGGGCTGCAATGGCTATGACGTCGTTGATCTGGGCGTCATGGTGCCGGCGGCCAAGATACTCGATGCCGCCCGCGAGCTGCAGGCCGATGCCATCGGTCTGTCCGGCCTGATCACGCCCTCGCTCGAGGAAATGGCCCATGTCGCCGGGGAAATGCAGCGTCAGGGCTTCACGCTGCCGCTCTTGATCGGTGGCGCCACCACCAGCCGGGCCCACACCGCGATCAAGATCGCGCCGCAATACAAATCGCCCACCGTCTATGTCCCCGATGCTTCGCGCGCTGTCGGCGTCGTCTCGCGCCTGCTCTCGCCCACCCAGGCGGCTGGATACATACAGGAAATCGCCAGCGATTACGAAAAGCTGCGCCAGCAGCACGCTGCCAAGAAAGGCGTGAAGCTGGTCAGTCTGGAAGAAGCCCGAATCAATCGCAGCCCGCTTGAATATCACCCGGTCAAGCCCCGGCAAACCGGCCGCATCGTCCTCAATGACATCGATCTGGCCGCAGTCGTGCCCTATCTCGACTGGGCGCCCCTGTTCCAGACCTGGGATCTTGCCGGCAGCTTCCCGGGCATACTCGAAGACGACAAGGTCGGTGCGGCGGTGGCCGAACAGGCTCGCAATGTCTATGCCGATGCCCAGGCCATGCTTGCCGATATCCTGCGCGAAAAATGGCTGCGCGCCAACGCCGTGTTCGGTCTTTATCCGGCCAATGCCGTGGGGGACGACATCCAGCTGTATACGAATGAAACGCGGCGCGAAGTGCTCACCACCTTCCGCTGCCTGCGCCAGCAGCATCAACGCCCGGCGGGCAAACCCAACCTCAGCCTGGCCGATTTCATCGCCCCTGTCGATACGGGCATGGCCGACTGGGTGGGAGGCTTTGCCGTCACCGCCGGTCTGGGCATAGAGACCAAACTGGAAGAATTCCTCGCCGAACACGACGACTATCGCGCCATCATGCTGAAGTCACTGGCCGATCGCCTGGCCGAAGCCACGGCCGAGTGGCTGCATGCCCAGGTGCGCCGCCATTACTGGGGCTATGCAGCCGATGAGCAATTCACCACGGAACAGCTGATCAGGGAAGAATATCAGGGCATCCGTCCGGCAGCCGGCTATCCGGCCTGTCCGGATCACACGGAAAAAGCCACCTTGTTCGCGCTGCTCGATGCCGAGGCCCAGGCAAATATCCGTTTATCTGAAAGCTATGCGATGATGCCGGCTGCGGCGGTTTCGGGGCTGTATTTCAGTCACCCGGAATCCCACTACTTTGCCATCAGCAAAATCGGCCATGACCAGGTCGAGGACTGGGCTCAACGGAAAAATCTCAGTGTGGCCGAGGGCGAACGCTGGCTGGCCGCCATCCTTTGAATTTCAACAAAACCAGTAAAATACCCCGTGCATCATGCACATGCCCGTGATGCCCGCGGGTGTTTTTGGACGCTTTTTGGAGAGCTGTGTGAAACCGGAAATCATCATTTCGACCCTGGATGTCGAGCGTCTGGAAGACCTGCTGGCGAGTCTGCCGCAAACAGGGCTGGCCGGCCGTGCAGAACTCGAAGCCGAACTGAACCGGGCCACCATCGTCGACTCCGAAGACATGCCACCCAATGTGGTGACCATGAATTCCACCGTGAAATTCAGCGTCGAATCAACAGGCGAGGAATTCGTGCTGACCCTGGTCTACCCCAAGGATGCCGATACCAGCGGCAAAACCATTTCCATCCTCGCACCTGTGGGCAGCGCCTTGCTGGGTCTTAGCCAAGGCGCGGAAATCGAATGGCCCAAACCCGGTGGCGGGCTGATCAAGGTGAAAATCAAGGAAGTCACCGATCAGCCGGAACGCCAGGGGCTGTTTCATCGCTGATGACGGCGGGCATGCGCAGGCTGCCGCACACCAGGGAAGACGCCGCATGGAGGTTGCCGGTGCGCAGCACCCGCCCGCCCATCGCCCGCGATGTCCCGGTCGCTGTGCCCCGTGCGCCCGGCCCTGCATCCGCCTCGCTCATTTCTTCAGCGGCACCCGGGGCCGTAAAATCAGCCCGCGGGCGGGGCCACTTTCAGCACTTCGACCAAGGTGGTCGAACCGGCCGCCACTTTGATCGCGCCTGAAATCCGCAAAGGCTTCATGCCCTCGCGATAGGCGACTTCGCGAATGCGCGCGAGATCCGCCGCCTGATTGATGAGCTGCTTGATTTCCCGGCTCAAGAGCAGCACTTCATAAATGCCCACCCGCCCCAGATAACCGGTCATGCGGCATTCCAGACAGCCCACCGGCTGATACAGCTGGCTGGGCTGCCTGGACTTCCAGGGAGCGACCAGTTCGCGCCAGATGGCTTCATCCTCAGCCTCAAAAGGCCGAGCCCGCTTGCAATGCGGGCACAGGGTGCGCACCAGGCGCTGGGCCATGATGCCGTTGATCGTCGAACTCAAGAGATAGGGCGGCACGCCCAGATCGAGCAGCCGGGTGATGGCCGCCGGCGCATCGTTGGTATGCAGGGTAGAGAGCACCAGATGGCCGGTGAGCGCGGCCTGTACGGCCATTTCAGCGGTTTCCAGATCCCGGATCTCGCCCACCATGATGATGTCCGGGTCCTGGCGCATCAGCGCACGGATGCCGGCCGAGAAACTCATGTCTATCCCCGCCTGCACCTGCACCTGGTTGAAGGCCGGCTCTATCATCTCTATCGGGTCTTCGATGGTGCAGACATTCACTTCAGCCGTGGCCAGCTGCTTCAAGGTGGTGTAGAGCGTGGTGGTCTTGCCCGAACCGGTCGGACCAGTCACCAGCACGATGCCATGGGGCTGGCTCGTCATCTGCTGCCAGCGCGCCTGATCCTCGGCGGAAAATCCCAGCGCCCGGGGTTCGCAAAGCAGCACTTCGGGATCAAAAATGCGCATCACCAGTTTTTCGCCAAAGGCCGTCGGCAAAGTGGATAGCCGCAGTTCGACTTCCTGGCCATCGGGCGTGCGCGTCTTGATGCGCCCATCCTGCGGCCGGCGTTTCTCGACCACATCCATGCGCCCCAGTATCTTGATGCGGCTGGTCATCGCCGACAGCACCTGGCTGGGAATCTGATAGACCTGATGAAGCACGCCATCGATGCGAAAACGCACGATGCCGACTTCACGCCGCGGCTCGATGTGAATGTCGCTGGCGCGCTGATCGAAAGCGTATTGCCACAGCCAATCGACGATATGCACGATATGCTGGTCATTGGCATCCAGCGTGCGGCTGCCTCGCCCCAGCTCGACCAGCTGTTCGAAATTGGCCAGCCCGCTGATGCCCTGTCCGCTGCTGCCGGCGGCTTTCTTGATCGAACGGGCCAGATTGTAGAACTCGACCTGAAAACGCGCGATGTCTTCGGGATTGGCAATCACCCGGCGGATGTTCTTGCGCAATATGGCTGCAAGCTCGGTTTCCCAAAGCCTTTGAAACGGCTCAGTCGTGGCTATCACCACGTCCTGGGCGTGCACCTCCACCGGCAGGATGCGAAAGCGGCTGGCATAGGCGCTGGACATCACTTCGGTGACCGCGGCGAAATTCACTTTCAGCGGATCGATGTGGTAATACTCCAGACCAGACCAGCCCGCCAGCCACTCGGTCAGCGTTTCCAGATCCAGCTTGCGCGTGCGCAAGGTCCGCGGCGCATGGGCATTGGATCTGGCCGCCTCTTCAGCCAGCGGCCACTGCTGCTCGGCAATCGCCACCAAGGGATGCACATCGCCTTGAAAATAGCGCCGCGCTTCCTTGAATTGCAGCCCTGTGGCCTCATCCAGCCAGCCATCGGCAATCAAGCCATTGATGACTTCAGCCAGGCTCAGGCGATGCTCCAGCGGCGGCGGCTCAGACCCAGGCTCAGCCGGTACATGCTCGACAGGCTCAACAGGCGCGTTCAGCGGCCTGGATGCGGACCGGCTCTGATCATTCATGAATTCATCCTCTGGTTATCGCCACACTATAGCCTAGCAAGCGCTGCGCATCAGCACGATAGACCGGGCCCCTGAGCCGTCCCAGGCCGCCTGCTTGTGCAGGGGAACTTGGTCACTCCCCCTGGTCCCGCCCTGGACAGGCGTCGCTTGGCTCGCAGTTCGTTCATTTGTCGATCACTTGACCCGGCCTCGGTGTTCTTGCATGCAAACACCCGGGTAAGCGCATTTGAAAAACATCACCAGCCCTTGGGCAAAACGCATTCCCAACGAATCGACTACGGCCTCCTGTAAAGGTGCGGCCCCCTGCTGCACCGCGGCGGCACCGTTGGCGGGCGGCCGGTTGCGCTGTTTGAGCGCAGCGAGTTTGCGCAACCGGCCGCCCGGCAATGGCAAAACGCGGGCAGCCCGCAGAGGTGGGGCGTGTTTCCGCCTGCCGGGGCGAAACCCGGCTTGAACACTGCGAACTGCGCACGCTGCTTATAATCTGCATTTTGCCTGGATGGAGTCTGGCCATGAGCTATTACAAGCATCACGTTTTCTTCTGCACCAATCAGCGCGAGCCAGGCCAGGTCTGTTGCGCTGCCCGCGGCGGCATCGAGATGCGCGATTACGCCAAGGATCGCATCAAGGCGCTGGGCTTGAATCAAGGTGAGATCGGCGAGCGCATCCGCATCAACTCGGCGGGTTGCTTCAACCGTTGCGATGAAGGCCCGGTGATCGTCGTCTATCCCGAAGGCGTCTGGTACACCTATATCGATCAGGAAGACATCGACGAAATCATCGACAGCCATCTCGTCAATGGCAAGATCGTCGACCGTCTGCGCATTTAGCGCCGGCAGCTGGAGCCCATCGGATCATGAGTGAACGCCTGCTGATTCCCGGCCCGTCCGGCCAGATCGAAATTCAAGTGGATGACCTGCAGCCTGCCCGGGGGCTGGCGCTGATCGGTCATCCTCATCCCCTGTTTGGCGGGACGGCGGACAACAAGGTGGTCACCACGCTGGCCAGAACGCTGCGCAGCCTGGGCTACATCACCGTGCGCCCGAGTTTTCGTGGCGTTGGTGCCAGCACGGGCGAGCACGATCACGGCGAAGCAGAAACCGATGATTTGCTGGCGGTGCTGGCCTGGGCTGAACAGCGTTTTGGCAAACAACCGACCGTGCTGGCCGGCTTTTCCTTTGGCGCCCATGTAGTGACGCGCGTGGCCAAGGTACTGACCGAACACCACCAGCCGGCCGAGCGCCTGGTGCTGGTCGGCACGGCCGCCGGTTTCATCGAAGGCGCGCGCAGCTATCAGACGGCCGCGGTCGCACCCGACACGATCGTCATTCATGGTTCGGCCGACACCACAGTTCCGCTGGCCAACGTGCTGGCCTGGGCCGAACCGCTGGAGCTGCCCATTCAGTTGATTCCGGGCGCGGATCATTTCTTCCATCGCAAGCTGCATCTCATCCGCAACATCATCCGCGCGGCCTGGCAGCCGCCCGCATCGGCTGCATGATGCCGCTGGCAAACACGATCCTGCAGGTACACCAGCTGTGTAAATCCTACGGCACGACGACGGTGGTCGATCAGCTCAGTTTCGAGCTGCATGCCGGTGAATGCTACGGTCTGCTGGGCCCCAATGGCGCCGGCAAGACCACGACCCTGCGCTGCTGTCTGGGCCTGACGCTGGCCGATCAGGGGCAGATCACCCTGCTCGGCCACACGCTGCCGCAACAGGCGCGGGCCGCGCGGCACAAAGTCGGCATCGTGCCGCAATTCGACAATCTCGATCCGGATTTCAGCGTCGCCGAAAACCTGCTGATCTTTGGTCGTTACTTCGGTCTCAAGGATGCACAGACCCGCCAGCGCATCCCGGCGCTGCTTGATTTCGCCGGCCTGAGTGGCAAGGAAAACGCGCCTTTGAGCAGTCTTTCGGGTGGCATGAAACGTCGCCTGACGCTGGCCCGAGCGCTGGTGAATGATCCTGATCTGCTGATTCTCGACGAACCCACCACCGGGCTCGATCCGCAAGCCCGCCACCTGATCTGGGAACGCCTCAAGCGCCTGCTGCAGCAAGGCAAGACCATCCTGCTCACCACTCACTTCATGGACGAGGCCGAACGCCTCAGCCATCGGCTGGCGATCATGGATCACGGTCGCATCAAGGCCGAAGACACGCCGACCGCGCTGATTGCCGCACACATCGAGCCCCATGTCGTCGAGCTTTACGGCGAAGCCGCACCGTCATGGGCACAGCAACATGCGCAGAACCTGGCGGCCCGCCTGGAAATCAGCGGCGAGACTGCTTTTTGCTATCTCACGGATGAACAGCTCACGCCCCTGCTGGCCCGCGCGCGGCAAAATCCGGGGCTGCGCATTCTGCAACGTCGCGCCAATCTGGAAGACGTTTTTCTCAAGCTCACCGGCCGTGAGCTGCGTGACTGAACCGGCATGATTGCATGACCCACCCCAACCGCCACCCCACCCACCGCCTGCCCCGTTTTTCCAGACGCGCCCTGGCCGTCTGGCAGCGCAATTTCCTTGTCTGGCGCAAACTCGCCCTGCCGTCCATCATGGGCAACCTGGCCGATCCGATGATTTATCTGTTTGGTCTGGGCTACGGTCTGGGGCGTATGCTGCCCGATGTCGGCGGCGTCAGTTACATCGTCTTTCTGGCCAGCGGCACGGTCTGTTCCAGCACCATGAACGCCGCCTCGTTCGAAGCGCTGTATTCCGCCTTCTCGCGCATGCACGTGCAGCGCACCTGGGACGCCATCCTCAACGCACCGCTCGATCTGGATGACGTGCTGGCCGGCGAATGCCTGTGGGCGGCCAGCAAGGCCGCGCTTTCCGGGCTGGCCATTCTGCTGGTGGTCAGCGCCCTGGGGTTGGTGGATTCGCTGCTGGCGCTGTGGGCGATTCCGGTGATCTTTCTCACCGGACTGGTGTTTGCCGCGCTGGGACTGATCGTCACAGCCCTGGCCAGATCTTTCGACTTCTTCATGTATTACTTCACGCTGGGCATCACGCCGATGATGCTGCTGTGCGGCGTTTTCTTTCCGCTGGAACAGCTCCCCGGCGCCATCCAGGGCATCGCCAGCCACCTGCCGCTCGCCCACGCCGTATTGCTGGTGCGCCCGCTGATGCAAGGCACACTGCCCAGCGACATTCTCGGTCATCTGCTGCAGTTGGCCATGACGGCGTTTTTCGCCTACTGGCTGGCCCTGCATATGGTACGGCGGCGTTTGCTGAGTTAAGGAAGCTCTGCACAAATCATTGCGCCGCATTCATCTGCGGATTTGGGCGACCTGTGGCGTCATTCGTCCTCGCAATAGCTCGCTATTGCTGCGGCTCACTCCTTGCAGCTCATGCCAAACCGCAGCGACTGCTTACCGCGCGATTCGTGAATTCGTGCAGAGCTTCCTTAGGAAAACTCAGTCAATCAACTCAAACAACATCTTGGTTGCCAGCAGCGCCAGAAAAAAACCGAAACCGCGCTTGAGCGGCTTTACCGGCAGACGATGCGCCAGGCGCGCGCCGACCGGCGCCATCAACACCGACATCACCACCACGCCGGCCAACGCCGGCAGATGAACATAACCCAGAGCGCCGGCAGGCAAATCTGCCTGTCCCCAGCCGTGCAGCAGATAGCCCAGCGTGCCGGCAATGGCGATGGGAAAACCCAGCGCAGCCGAAGTGCCGATCGCCTGATGTATCGGCACATTGCACCAGAGCATGAAGGGAATGGAAGCGAAACCGCCGCCGGCTGACACCAGACTGGCGATGCAGCCAATCACGCTTCCCACCAGAAAACGCCCCAGATTGCCCGGCAGGCGATGGCTGGGCTTGGGCCGAAAACCGGCCACCATCTGCCAGGCCGCGTAATACACGATGACCACGAACAATACCCCCAAAGGCCGGGTCGGAATCATGCTGGCAAATGCTGTGCCGCCAAAAGTCCCCAGCATCAAACCCGGTGCCATCGGCTTGACGATATCCAGACGCACCGCGCCGTGGCGGTGGTGCGCCCGCATACTGGAAATCGACGTGAAGGCGATGCTCGTCATCGCCGTACCCAGTGCCAGATGCATCAGATGCACTTCAGCCATGCCTTGCAGCGCAAACAGCATGAACAGCAAGGGCACCAGCATCAAACCGCCGCCCACACCAAACAGACCGGCGATAAAGCCGCCAAACGCACCCAGCAGTGGATAAGCCAGCCAGGTCCAGCTCACGCAGAATCCTTGCTCGCCTTGCTGCCTTTACTGTCCTTGATCCCCAGCAAACGTTCGCAAATGAAACGCCATTCAGCCGGATCAACCGGCGTGATCGACAGCCGGTTGCCCTGCTGCAAGGTGCGCATGCGCGCCAGCTCCGGATGCGCGCGCAACTCGGCAATGCTGATCAAACGAGTTTTTTCCAGACCACGCACATCGACATGCAGCCAGCGCGGCTTTTCCGGCGTGGCCTTGGGATCGAAATAATGACTTTTGGGATTGAACTGCGTCTGATCAGGATACGCCGCCCGGCTCACCTCCGCCAACCCGGCGATGCCCGGCTCCTTGCAGTTGGAATGATAGAAAAACACCCGGTCACCGACCTTCATCTGATCGCGCATGAAATTGCGCGCCTGATAATTGCGCACGCCATCCCAGGGTGTCGTCTGATTGGGCATCGCCAACAAATCATCCATCGAAAAGCCCGAAGGCTCAGACTTCATCAGCCAGTAACGCATACCACCTCCTGCCGCAAAACCAAGCGCAAAAGCAGAATTCTACTCGTCTGGAAAATGAGCGACGATGCAGACACTGAAGAACAAGCCCGTCATGGACGCCAACAGATGCGGGTATCTGTCATCAGACAACCCTCCATCTAGCGCAACGCCTGCAGCCGTTGCCGGGCTTGTTGCAGATTGAAGCTGGCGGATTGTTGCCCAGCGGCATCCAGAGCCAATTGGTAGAAACGCCGGGCTTGCTGGGTTTGTTGCAGTTGCTCGCAGCTGACGGCCAGATTGAACAGGTAATCCGGGTGTTCCGGATCATGCTGATAGGACTGGAGGAAAGCGGCTTGCGCCTCGGGCCAGCGTAACTGGTTGGCATACAGGTTGCCCAGGGCGTAGTGCAGGGGCGCGCTGCCTGATGCTGCTTTCGTTTGTTCGGCAAGCAATGCCTGCAGGCGGGCTTCCGCCGCTTGTGGCGCTTGACGTGCCTGCAGGCTGATCAGGCCGATTTCAGCGCGCAGGTCCTGTGGATCGGCTTGCAGGGCGCGTTGCCAGTAGTTGCGGGCGATGTCGGTCTGGTTCTGGCTCAGGGCGATTTCGGCCAGACCGTGCAGGGCGGCGCGATTGTCCGCCTCGGCTGCCAGCACGCGGCGAAACGCCATGTAGGCCATTTTCAGATCGCCTTGCTGCAAGGCCGTGCGTGCCTGCAGCAAGCTCCGGGCAACCGGCGCCGGCGCGCTGGCGATGGCGCTGCTGGTTTTCTCCACATGGCGGCTGCCGGCATACAACACAGCAGCCAGAACAGCCAGGACAACCAGCAGCAGCGCCATGATGAACAGCAGGATGCGCCGTCTTGTGTGGTCTGACCTGCTGAAGACGGCGCTTGCAGAAGCGGCAACAGCGGGAAACTCCATGGCCGATTCTGGCGCCGCCTCTGCGGCGATTTTTGCCGGACGGATGCCGCCGTTGCGCGTTTGCTCGGCCTTCTTCAACTCATCCATCAACCGGCTCATGCTGTGCGTCCACCCTGGCGCTCGAATGTGCGAATCCGCCGATGATAACCCGATACCGGCGCGGGCTATGGCAGAATATGTCGTTCGGAATTCAGCATGAGGCAAGTCATGAGACGCGTGGTTTTCAATCAAAAAGGCGGTGTCGGCAAGAGCACCATCACCTGCAATCTGGCTGCCATTGGGGCCGCACGAGGGAAAAAAACCCTGGTGATCGATCTCGATCCGCAGGCCAATACCACGCACTACCTGCTGGGTGAGGCCGCCGATGATCTGGAAACCAACGCCACCGAGTTCTTCGATCAGATGCTCAGTTTCAAGCTGCGCCCGCGCGCTACCGAAGAATTCATCGTGCCCACACCCTTCGAGAATCTGCATCTGCTGCCCTCACATGCCTCGCTGGAAGAGCTGCAGGCCAAGCTGGAGTCACGCTACAAGATCTACAAGCTGCGCGAAGCGCTGGAGGCGCTGACAGGCTACGACCAGATATGGATCGACACGCCGCCAGCGCTGCATTTCTACACGCGCTCGGCATTGATCGCCGCCGATACCTGTCTGATTCCCTTTGACTGCGACGAGTTCGCCCGCCGTGCGCTGTACGCGCTGCTCGACAACGTGGCCGAAATCCGTGCCGATCACAACGATCAGTTGCAAGTCGAAGGCATCATCATCAACCAGTTCCAGTCGCGCGCCAGCCTGCCGCAACAACTGGTGGATGAGCTGCGCGGCGAAGGCTTGCCGGTGCTGGACACCCTGCTGTCATCATCGGTGAAGATCAAGGAATCGCATCAGCAATCGAAGCCGATGATCCACCTGGACGCGCGCCACAAGCTGGCGCAGGAATTCAGCGCGCTGTATGACGAACTGGAATCCGCCGGCAAAAAGTCGACGTCGGGAAAGAGCAAGACCGGCAAGACAGGGAAAGCGGCCCAGTAAAGCATGCAATCAGCCGCTCGCGCGGCCTCGCGATGACCGATGTGCATCGGGAGTGAGGCAATTCATCCCAATATCGTCATGGCGGCGGGCACAGCGACGCGGTAATCGGCAATCGACTTCAGGCAGTCCATGACACAAACGTCACCGACACGCGGGACGGGCGGCGCTGGCCTTATTTCAGCACCTTGCGCATGGCCCACAGCACCAGCGGCCCCAGCGGTTTGACCAGCCAACGCAGACCGCCGAGGCGGTTTTGCATGTCGGCCTGGTAATCGGCAAAGCGGTGATGCTGGAATTGCAGGATGTCCTGTGATTCACTGGTGTCCATCCAGGAAGTGTAGAAACGCTCGCTGCCCAGCATGTTGGTGGGCAGCTGCAGACCCAACGCATTGATGGCGGTGCTGAGAAATTGGTGCTGGGTGACCTGGCAATCGCTGCCGCCGCCCAGCAGGAAGATGCGCCCCACGGCGCGCGGGTTGTCGATGGCGTTGGCAATCGCCGTCGCCACATCGCACGGATGCACGTATTCCAGCGGATTGTCGGGCCGCACATTGAACAGCTGGCGCATCGTCGCCAGATCGGCCCCCAGCGTGCGCGAATCGACCGACACGCCGACGCGCAGCACGCACCAGGGAATGTTGCTGGTCGCCAGACGCTGCTCGATTTCCACCTTGTGACGGGTGTAATTGTCCGTCGGCGCAACCGCATCGTCGGCGCGCATCAAGCGGGTCATCGGCTCGGGATAGCCAAATACCGTCACCGATGAGGGATAGATCAGCAGAGGTTTTGCCGTGCAATGCTCGATAGCGTCGATCAGGCGGAAAGTCGCTTCGACATTCACCGCCCGCGCCAGCTCGGGCGCCGTCTCGGTCAGTGGCGGCAGCACAGCACCCAGATGCACGACGGCCGTTACATCCTGCAGCACGGGTGTGAAGTCGAACTTGCGCAAATCGGCCCAGATCACTTCGTCATACAGATCACCCAGCTTGCCGGCCACCTTGCGATTCACCGGATTATCCAGATCCATCGCCCGCAGACGATAGCCACGCTGTTTGAGTTCGGCCAGCACCATCTGGCCAAGGCGGCCGAAAGCGCCGGTAACAATGATGTTTTTTTGAGTGCTCATGATGTGATGGTGTTGATCGCTGTGATGTGATTTGCAGATGGGAAATTCTAATGCGCCCGCGCGACACGGCATCTGGCGACGTTTTCAGGCCGCTGACAATTTGGCCACGGCCAGCGCCAGCCATTTGATGCCGGCATGGTTGAAGCTCACCTGGACGCGTGCATCCTGGCCAGCACCTTCGGCATTAATGATCACTCCTTTGCCGAACTTGTCGTGCATCACGCTCTGTCCGATGGCAAAGCCCGCCGCACTCGTTTTCCCGAACATGTCATCGCCTCTGTTGTGGCGCATCCCGGCGGTGCCCGCTGCGCCGGCATTGCCCGCGCCAAACATGTGGGCAGCACTGCCCGTCTGTGCAAAACGCGGCGTCAGCCACTTCAGCAAGGCGGCAGGAATTTCATCAAGAAAGCGCGAAGCGATGCTGTAACGCGTCTGTCCGTGCAACATGCGCGTCTGCGCAAAGGACAGGTAAAGACGTTGCCGGGCGCGGGTCACGGCGACATACATCAAGCGCCGCTCCTCTTCCACGCCCTTGTCTTCGAACAGGGCGTTCTCGTGCGGAAACAGCCCCTCTTCCAGACCGCTGATGAACACGATGCTGAACTCCAGCCCTTTGGCGGCATGTACCGTCATCAGCTGGACAGCCTCATCATTTTCCTCGGCCTGGTGATCGCCGGCTTCCAGCGCGGCGTGAGTCAGAAAAGCCATCAATGCCGTGTCCAGGTCAGCCGCTGGCGGCGGCGTCCAGTCACGGTTGTCGGGCGTTCGCACATCGTCAGCAACGGCAGCTTCGGCAGTGATTTCACCTTGATCCACAGCCACCATGGACAGCACATCATCAACCACGAAACTGGCCGCCGCCGTCACCAGTTCGTCGAGGTTGGCCAGCCGGTCCTGCCCTTCCCGATCATTGCGATAGTGCTCGCGCAGGCCCGACAGTTCGATCACATGATCGACCAGCTCGGCCAGCGTCAGCCCTTCTCTGCCGGTGCGCAGGCGATTCAGCAGATCCACGAATTTCTGCACCGTGGCCTGTGCCTTGCCGGTCATTTGCGCGCAGGCCCGGAACAGGCTGCATTGCTGATGCTGGGCGATATCGTTGAGCTGTTCCAGCGTGCGCGCACCGATGCCGCGCGTCGGAAAATTGACGACACGGGCGAAGGCGGTATCGTCGTCGGGATTGGCCAGCAGGCGCAGATAGGCCAGCGCGTGCTTGATTTCCTGCCGCTCGAAAAAACGCAGGCCGCCATACACGCGATACGGCAGACCGGCGGAAAACAACGCATGTTCGAGCACCCGCGACTGGGCGTTGGAACGATAGAGCAAGGCGATTTCGCTGCGCGTGTGTCCTTCGTTGAGCAGGGCCTTGATTTCCTCGACGATCCAGCGTGCCTCGTCCAGATCGCTGGCTGCTTCGAAAACGCGCAACGGCTCGCCGCTGCCGGCTTCGGTCCACAAATTCTTGCCCAGGCGCGATTCATTGTGCTTGATGATGGCATTGGCCGCATCGAGAATGTTGCCCTGCGAACGATAATTCTGTTCGAGGCGGATCACCTCGGACACGGCAAACTCACGTTCGAAAGCGTGCATGTTGCCGACATCGGCACCGCGAAACGCATAGATCGACTGGTCATCGTCACCCACGGCAAACACCGCCGCGCCGGCGCCGCCATCGGCCAGCAGTTTCAGCCAGCGGTATTGCAACCTGTTGGTATCCTGGAATTCATCGACCAGGATATGGCGGAAGCGCTGCTGGTAATGCCTGCGCACCGGCTCGTGGCGTTCCAGCAATTCGTAGCTGCGCAGCAGCAGTTCGGCAAAGTCGACCACGCCTTCGCGCTGGCATTGCTGCTCATACGCCGCATACAGCTCGACCCGTCGGCGGGTGTGTTCATCCCGGGCTTCGACTGCCGCTGCGCGCTCACCCTGTTCCTTGTGGGCATTGATGAAAAACTGCAGATCGCGCGGCGGAAACTTCTCGTCATCGACATTCAGCGATTTCAGCAGCCGCTTGATGGCCGACAGCTGATCGGCCTGATCGAGAATCTGAAACATCTGCGGCAGCCCGGCTTCGCGATGATGGGCGCGCAGCAGACGGTTGCACAGACCATGAAACGTGCCGATCCACATGCTGCGGGTATTCACCGGCAGCATCGCCGACAGACGCGTTTGCATTTCCTTGGCCGCCTTGTTGGTGAACGTCACGGCGAGGATGTTGTGCGGGCCGGCCAGCCCTTGCGCCAGCAGCCAGGCAATGCGTGTGGTCAAGACGCGCGTCTTGCCACTGCCGGCACCGGCCAGGATCAGGGCATGGCGTGGCGCCAGACTGACGGCGGCGAGCTGTTCGCGATTGAGTCCGCTCAACAGGGCGTTATGGGAGGAAAGGTGCGAAACAGGCATAGAGGTCGAATTATACGCAGCAAGCTCGCAACAGCCCGCATCTGCCGGGGCTTGCCCTATACTGATACGCTCGTGCATCTTCCCTGCACCTTGCCACATGCGGAGCCAGGCCATCATGAGCAATACGCCCACCGAAACAGCAGAAACGCTTGAGCTGCCAGTCGAGCAACCCGTGCTGCGGGTCGTTCCCATGCCGGCTGATGTCAATGCGGCGGGCGATATTTTCGGTGGCTGGGTCATGTCCCAGGTCGATATTGCCGGTGGTGTCGTGGCTTTTCAGGTTGCCCGTGGGCGGATTGCCACCGTTGCCGTCAATGCGTTCCAGTTCAGACAGCCGATCTCGGTGGGTGATGTGGTGAGTTTTTATGGCAAGGTATCCCGCATTGGCCGCACCTCGGTCACGGTGGATATCCAGGTTTATGCCGAACGCTATCGACCCTGCACGGAAAAACCCATGCTCGTCAAGGTCACCGAAGCCACGCTGACTTACGTTGCCACCAACAGCGACGGCAGCAAGCGCGAACTCAATCTGCCTGCCGACTGACATTCGCCGACCGGCAAATTATTTTTTTGCGCTTTTTCTGCGACTGGCCGCTTTGACCTTGGCCTTGGCCGCACCCGGCGCCTGCGCGTCAGGCGCCGCAACATCGGCATTTTCGGCCACGGGCACCTGCATGAAATTCCACGGCCAGAGTGCCGGATTCATCATCGTGTTCAGCGCCGCCTGGGCAAACGGATGGGAACTGTCCGCGCCGGCCAGCTCCGCTTCTGTTGCAGCAGGCTGTTCGTCGGTCTGCATCGCCGCCCGCATCGACTGCCCCATGGCCTGCATCGTCATCAGCGCCACCCGTTGCATTTCCAGACCTTGAATGGTCATTTGCAGCATGTTCAGATTGGTTTTCAACCAACCTTCCACAGCCTTGAGGTCTGCAATACGCTTGCCGATTTCATCGACATCCATCGTTGGCGTCACCATGCCCGGCAGAGAAAAGCCCATGCTGTTCCACATGGACTTGAGAAAATCCATGGAATCGATTGTTGATGATTCGTTTGACATACTCATGACTCCGGGAAATAATTGTTCGATATTACCTCAAGGAAGCGCTGCACGAATCGATCCGGCAAGCAGACGCTGTGCGGTATTGTGTGACAAATTCATTATCCTCTCTGCATCCATTGCGCTACCATGATCTATCGATTCACTGGTCATTTATGGGAAAGCAAGCAAACCGCATGAAACTGTTGATCGTTGAAGACCACATATTGGTACGCGAAGGCCTGCTGCACACGTTGAAAAAACTGGGTGATGACATCATCTGCAAGGGTGCCGAGAACTCCGACGCAGCGCTGGCCCTGCTCGAAGAAGAAAAAGATGCCCCCTATGATCTCTGCCTGCTCGACCTGATGCTGCCCGGTCTCAACGGCATCGGTTTTCTGGGCGTATTGCGCAAACGCTTTCCGGATCTGCCGGTGGTCATATTGTCTGCGCTTGACGACAACAGCACGATAGAACGCACCATTCGCGCCGGGGCGGCCGGCTTCATCAGCAAGGCCAGTCCCAGCGAAGTGTTGCTGCACGCCCTGCGCACGGTTCTGGATGGCGACGTTTATGTACCCCTGTCATTCCAGGGCAAGACGGTCATTCAAAAAAATGGTCGGCGCAAACGGGGCATCGGCTCTTCGTTCGCCGAACAGTACAACCTCACTGCGGCACAGATGCGCGTGCTCGAACTGCTGGGGCAAGGCAAGACCAACCGGCAGATCAGTGAGCTGCTCAATCTGACCGAAGGCACGGTCAAGGTACATGTCTCGGCAATTCTCAAGTCGCTCAATGTCGACAACCGCTCCATGGCCTTGCTGCTCATCAAGGAACACAAGTCGAACAAACTCTGAAGCACAATCACGACAGGGCCTGCCCCAGCCAGCCACACAGCCCTACAGGTGTTCAAGTATCCAGGTATTCAGACATTCAGACGTTCAAGCGTCAGGCGCCGTAACCAAAGCGGATGGGCGCCGGAAAGCGCGGGGCACGCATCCCCGAGAGCACCTGCCCGCCGGCATTGACTGCCTTGACGGACGCCACTTCGGCCTGTCCGGCAACAGCCGTTGTCGCCTGTCTGCGAGTAGGCGACACCGGCTCACCAGAAACATCCAGTTGCAGCAGATCAATCACCTGGTACGAGACATTGCGGCAGGCATTGCCCAGTGCCGTCGGCAGACCAGGCGGAATCTGTTTTTGCAGCAGCACCTTGCTTGCTGACAGCGCGGCAACCGGATCAAGAATCCGGTCCTGATACGGCGCAAGAAACTCGTTGAGCGTCCGGTTCGCCGTTTCCCGCTGCCAGGCGTTGGTCGGCCACTGCATGGGCACGGCATAGGCCCGGGGGAATCTTTCCAGATCGCGGATGACCGTGCGGATGTCTTCATGGGAGTCACGAAACGGCAGAAGCACCAGATCAGCCAGACCATACAGCCGGTGATCCATTTCGGTGCGATTGCCCCCGCCATCGACCACACCCAGCCAGGCATCAAGGCTGCGGATCTTGTCCATGACCTTGCCCAGCGCCTCGTGTGTACGGGCATCGGCCGTCAGATAGCGGCGATTGAGCGGATCCAGCGGCTCACGATCGGTATCGGTCAGCACGCAGACGGAACGCTGCCCCAGCAAACCCAGTCCCTGACAAAGCATGTGGGAAAGCGTGGTCTTGCCGGTACCGCCTTTGTTGCCGATGACACAGATGATGTCTGCCATGTAAGCCTCTCCAGATTCTGCTGCTGCAACGCGCCATTCATCCACTGGCCATGCTGCTGCAAAGACATGGCGGCGCGACAGGGTTGCATTATTGGCCAGGCCCGGCAGGCACGATGCCGGGAAATGCGCGGCAATCAAGCCTTTATTTCTTGCCGCGCAGGCGGCATCCGATAGCAATGAAGCTGCGTTTCTCGCTGGTCGGCCACCTTGATCTGCGCATCCGCCGCGACGCCAGGAACCACAAAACTGTTGCTGACCAGCAGGCTGCCAGGTGGCAGTTGCGCCTTGAGCAGCGCATACAAGCGCGCCATCGGCACCGGCGAGAGAAAGGCATACACCACATCAAAGGACGCCAGTGAAACTTGCCAGAAATCGCCATGACGAATCTGCAGATTGTCCTGTCCCCTGGCCGCCAGCCAGGCCCATAGCCAGGGCAATGGCGCATGTTCGACACCGACGAACTGGCAATCGGGACGCACCCTCGCCAGATGGCGCAACAAAGCCCCATGACCACAGCCCAGGTCGACCACCCGGCAGGGGCTTGCCGGCAGCAGATCCGCCACGGCCGCAGCAGTTTCGGCATTCGACAGATACAGCGGTACCTGGCTGCGGTCAATTCGCCAATACACCAGCAGCAGCAGCACGAAACCCGCCAGATACCAACCCGCCGCAATTTTCAGCTGGCTGGCCAGCAGCACCGCCGGCAGAAAGCCCAGATGCAGCGGTATCCACCAACGTGGCGCGCCAAGTTGCTGCCCGATCAAGGCTGCCAGCACCGCCTGCAGCAAAACCGCATGCCACAGCGCAACCACCAGGCCGGGCCAGGCATACGCCATGCCCCCAACCAGCCCGCTGCCGGCAAGCTGCGCCAGCAAGGCCTGACGCAAAGGATGAGCAGATCGACGCACACGCATCAGCAGATGATAGCCCAGCCCTGCCGCCAAAATACGATTCGACAAGGCCGTTTGCTGTCGTTTCGTATCATTTCACCGCAAAAATTTTGCGAGCTCTGCTATAATTCGCCGCTTCGGGGCGTAGCGCAGCCTGGTAGCGCACTTGCATGGGGTGCAAGGGGTCGCGAGTTCGAATCCCGCCGTCCCGACCAGTTGTACCAAGGGTTTCCAGTCATTGCTGGAAACCCTTTTTGTTTTCCGCCACGAAAACCAAAGATCAACCCTCACTGTCAGTTAGCGGGCGTTTTGGCACAAATTTACGCGAGATTTGGCACCGC
Source organism: Sterolibacterium sp. (assembly GCA_019105045.1). Lineage (GTDB taxonomy): Bacteria > Pseudomonadota > Gammaproteobacteria > Burkholderiales > Rhodocyclaceae > Sterolibacterium. Next base: position 4,370 of record JAHRWT010000106.1, on the reverse strand, counting down.
GCGTGCAAGCTGGACGGCGTAATGTCTGCCGAGCGTTCCACTCACCTCCCCACATCCTTGCTGCGAGGGACAATGCTCGCCTTGACACCGAATCAGCGGCGGCGGATGGCCGTATTTCAATGTCCAAAAAACTCAAGTTCATGAATCAATTGCCGTTATCTGTTGCGAATGGCATGTTCATGGATGCAGGTTTATGGGAGATTGCCATGGCATTCGAATTCGACACCTTGCCCATCTTGTCGCGGATACCAACGGTCAGCGCCATACCGGAAAGCCCACAGACGAATCCGGATGGCCGAAAGCGCCGCGAGCAGCCCGACGGTCATCATCCAAAACCGTCCGAGGAATCAACCCTGCCGCAGCCTGTCGTCAATATCGACGGGCAGGTGACCGGCCGACTGATCGACACCCAAGCCTGACACACGCTTGAATGTGATCCAGATCACTGCCTGCCTGCCGTTGGCGACAGCTGCCGGACCGGACGTGAGAAAATCGGGCGTTATCTGATGGACGCGCCGAAGCGCCGAGGATCCCATGAAGCTGAATGCCCTGTTCAATCATGAGAACGCACTGCCTACGTCACCCCAGATCATTCAGGAGCTGATCGAAAGTTTCCGCAGCGAGAATATCTCCATTGACGAGCTGGCAGGCAAGATTGCACTCAATCCGGTACTCAGCGCCAATGTGCTGCGGCTGGCCAACTCGCCCTACTATCGCGTCTCGCGCCAGATCGGCAGCATCAAGGATGCGATTGCCATGCTGGGTTTTGTGACTGTACGCACGCTGGTCATCACCTGCAGCCTGGTTTCCCGTTTCAAGACCACGCCGGGCATCAATCTCAAGCAATTCTGGCGCTATAGCCTGTCCACCGCCGTCGCCGGCAAATGGCTGGCGGGCAAAACCGGCGAAGAAAGTGAAATGGCATTCACCGCCGGCGTCGTGCATGGCCTGGGACAGTTGATGCTGCATCTTGGCCTGCCCGAGCAATCGACCACGCTGGACAAAATTGTCAGCATCTACAGTGAAAACCGCTTGCAAATGGAGCAGGATGTTTTCGGTTTCAACCATGCCGATGTCAGCGCCGAGCTGGTAGCGCGCTGGAAATTTCCCGATCCGCTGGTTGCTGCCATTCGCGCCTATTCACGCCCGTTCGAAGCGAACGATCTGAATCGTCAGGCCGCCATACTCTATCTGGCCAGCTGGCTGGCGCGCATGGATGAGCTTGCTTGCGACAGGGCGGCACGACAGGCCGCCCTGCCCACCCATGTCGTCGAATTACTGGCACTGACACCCGCCGTCCTGCTTGATGAAATTCCCACTCTCAGCGAATTGCGTGCCGGACTCGAAGACCTCATGCCGTAGTTCTGCCCAAGGTACGCAGTATTTTCTGCCGGGTAGAATAGCGGCCCATGTCTGCTCCCCAATTCATCCACCTGCGCCTGCACAGCGAGTATTCGATCACTGACGGCATCGTGCGCCTGAAAGCGGCCATCAAGCAGGCGCAGACCGACGACATGCCGGCGCTGGCCCTGACCGACCTGGGCAACATGTTCGGCATGGTGAAGTTCTACAGCGGCGCGCGTGCTGCGGGCATCAAGCCGATCATCGGCTGCGATGTCTGGATCGCGGATGAAGCGACAGAACTGGGCGCCACCGGTGCCACCCGGGAAACCGGCAGCCGTCTGCTGCTGCTGGTGAAGAATCGTGCCGGTTATCTGCGCCTGTGTGAATTGTTGAGCGAGGCTTATCTGGCAACGCGGCGGCGTGGCCGCGCGGAAATAACGCGTACAGCACTTGCCCAGGGTGACAATGCCGGTTTGATTGCGCTGTCCGGCGCGCATCTGGGCGATGTCGGCCAGTGGCTGCTGGCCGGCAAGCTGGCGCAGGCCGAGCAGCAGGCCCGCCGCTGGGCGGACTTGTTTCCCGACAGTTTTTATCTGGAAGTGCAGCGCTACGGTCAGCCGCAAGCGGAAACACTGGTGGCGCAAACGGCGGCTCTGGCCGGGCAACTGGCCCTGCCTCTGGTGGCCACCCATCCCATTCAGTTCATGGCGCCGGATGACTTCAAGGCCCATGAAGCCCGTGTCTGCATTGCCGAAGGCTACGTGCTGGCCGATCAGCGGCGGCCGCAGCAGTTTACCGAGCAGCAGTATTTCAAGTCGCAGGCCGAAATGCTTGAACTGTTCGCCGACTTGCCCGATGCGCTGGAAAACACGGTGGAAATCGCCCGCCGCTGCAATCTCAGTGTTGAGCTGGGCAAGAATTATCTGCCGCAGTTCCCGATTCCCGATGGTCTGAGTGATGACGAATACCTCAGCCAGCAATCGCATGAAGGCCTGGAGCGACGGCTGCAACAGTTGTATCCCGAAGCAGCGGTGCGCGACCAGAAACGGCCGGAATATCTTGAACGGCTGGCTTTCGAGATCAACACCATCCAGCAGATGGGTTTTCCCGGTTACTTCCTGATCGTGGCCGACTTCATCAACTGGGCCAAGCAAAATGACGTGCCAGTCGGCCCGGGACGCGGCTCGGGCGCAGGCTCGCTGGTGGCTTACGCCATGGGCATCACCGATCTCGATCCACTGGCCTACGACCTGCTGTTCGAACGCTTTCTCAACCCTGAACGGGTGTCGATGCCCGACTTCGATATCGACTTCTGTCAGGATGGCCGCGACCGGGTGATCGACTATGTGAAGCGCAAATATGGCGCTCATGCCGTCTCGCAGATTGCCACTTTCGGCACCATGGCGACCAAGGCGGTGATCCGCGATGTCGGTCGGGTGCTGGATCTGCCATTCAATTTCGTCGATCAATTCGCCAAGCTGATTCCCAACGAGCTGGGCATTTCGCTGAGCGAAGCACGCGAAAAAGAGCCGGCCATCAATGATCGCATCGAGCAGGAAGAAGAAATTCGCGAACTGTGGCAGCTGGCCGAGCGACTCGAAGGCATGACGCGCAATATCGGCATGCACGCCGGTGGCGTGTTGATCGCCCCGGGCAAACTGACGGATTTCTGTCCGCTGTATTCCGCCCAGGGCGAAGTCGATGGCCAGACGCAAGGGGTGGTCAGCCAGTTCGACAAGGATGATGTGGAAAAAGCCGGCCTGGTCAAGTTCGACTTTCTCGGCCTGCGCACCTTGACCATTCTTGACGAAGCCGTGCGCTGGGTGCGCCAGTTGCATCCCGAGATGTCGGATTTCAGACTGGAAGACATTCCGCTGGATGATGCGGCCACCTACGGGCTGTTTGCCGCCGGCAACACCACGGCGGTATTTCAGTCGGAATCGCGCTCGGCCAAGGATCTGGAAAAACGTCTCAAAGGCGATACTTTCGAAGACATCATCGCCCTGATGGCGCTCAACCGGCCTGGCCCGCTGGGTTCGGGCATGGTGGATGACTTCATCAACCGCAAGCATGGCCGGGCCAAGGCTGAATACTTCCACCCCGATCTGGAGCCGGTGCTCAAGCCAACTTACGGCGTCATCATTTATCAGGAACAGGTGATGCTGGTGGCCCAGGTGCTGGCGGGCTATACCCTGGGTGGCGCCGATATGCTGCGTCGCGCCATGGGCAAGAAAAAACCTGAAGAAATGGCCCAGCAGCGCACCATCTTCACCGAAGGTGCGGCCAAGCGTGGTGTGGATCAGGCGCTGGCCACCCAGTTGTTCGACTTGATGGAAAAATTCGCCGAATACGGTTTCAACAAATCGCACTCGGCGGCCTACGCCCTGGTCGCCTTCCAGACCGCCTGGCTCAAGCACTACCACTGCGCGGCTTTCATGGCGGCCACCATGTCCTCGGAAATGGCCGACACCGACAAGGTGCAGTTGTTCTATCAGGACTGCCTGGCCAATGGCTTGCGCTTTCTGCCACCGGATATCAATGCCGGCGGTATTCGTTTCGAGCCGGTGGATAGCCAGACCATCCGCTATGGCCTGGGTGCCATCAAGGGCACGGGCGAAGCCGCTTTGAGCGCCATCCTGCGCGCGCGTGAAGCGGGACCATTCGCCCATTTGTTCGACTTCTGCCAGCGCATCGACAAGCGCGTGGTGAACCGCCGCGTGATCGAAGCCTTGATCCGCGCAGGCGCGTTCGATGGGCTGGATGCGAAGAATCCTGGGGTGGCGACCGGGCCGGCCTCAGCCGCCCAACCCCAGACCGAGCGCGCTGAACAACTTAAACAACTCGAACAACTCGAACAACTCGAACCAATTGAACCTGAAGCGCCCCGCACCGACCGCGCCCGCCTGCTGGCTTCCGTCGGCGTCGCCCTGGAAGCGGCCGAGCAGGCCGAGCGCAACGCCTTGCAAGACAGCCTGTTTGGTGATGACAGCCCGGCTGGTCAGGCCCATCCCAACTATGTGGATACG
>JAHRWT010000101.1 GCA_019105045.1 Sterolibacterium sp. | reverse complement strand
CAAGAAGATCAACGAGCGCACGCGCGCCATCGTCCTCATCAACCCGAACAATCCGACCGGCGCGCTGTATCCGGTCGAGCTGTTGCGGGAAATCGTCGAAATTGCCCGCCAGCACCAGCTCATCATCTATGCCGACGAGATCTACGACAAGGTGATCTATGACGGCGCGACGCATACTTCGATCGCCTCGCTGGCCGAAGATGTGCTGTGCATTACCTTCAACGGCCTGTCGAAAAATTATCGGGCGGCCGGTTTTCGTGCCGGCTGGCTGATCGTTTCCGGTGAGAAGCGTCATGCCCAGGATTACATCGAAGGGCTCAACATGCTGGCTTCGATGCGATTGTGTGCCAACGTGCCGGCGCAATTCGGCATCCAGACCGCGCTCGGCGGTTATCAGAGTATCGATGATCTGGTTGCGCCGGGGGGGCGTCTGTGCCGTCAGCGTGACCTGGCCTGGCAGATGCTCAACGACATGCCCGGCGTAAGCTGCGTCAAGCCGCAGGCGGCGATGTATTTATTCCCGCGACTGGATCCAGCGATTTATCCGATTGAAGATGACCAGCGTTTCGTCCTTGAATTGCTGGAACAGGAGCGGGTGTTGCTGGTGCAGGGCAGCGGTTTCAACTGGCCCCGGCCGGATCATTTTCGCGTGGTTTTTTTGCCGAACGTCGATGATCTGACCGAGGCGCTCCGTCGTGTTGCGCGTTTTCTTGAGGCATACCGCAAGCGTCATGGCACTTGATTCCACTGCGGCAAGCCGGCGTTGATGCGCTGCGGCCATATTGCCGGCTTCCTGTCATCCGCATCCCGCAGCCCATCCCCGACGTTCGTTTTTATCCCTGTTCTTCACTGACGCAAGCACATGAAACCCATCAAAGTAGGACTTCTTGGCATTGGCACCGTTGGCGGTGGCACCTATACCGTACTGACACGCAACGAGGCGGAAATTACCCGGCGCGCCGGGCGACCCATCAGGATAGACGTAGTTGCCGACCGCAATCTCGATCTGGCTCGGCAAGTGACCCAGGGCACGACGCGGCTGACCGATGATGCCTTTGCTGTTGTCTGCGATCCAGCCATTGATGTCGTGGTTGAACTGATTGGGGGCACCGGAGTGGCCAAGGATCTGGTGCTCAAGGCCATCGAACATGGCAAACATGTGGTGACCGCCAACAAGGCATTGCTGGCCAAGCATGGCAATGAGATTTTTGCCGCAGCCCGCGAGCGTGGCGTGATGATCGGTTTCGAGGCCGCCGTGGCCGGTGGCGTACCCATCATCAAGGCACTGCGTGAGGGCTTGACCGCCAACCGCATTCAGTGGATTGTCGGCATCATCAACGGCACGACCAACTTCATTCTGTCCGAGATGCGCGACAAGGGCCTGCCTTTTGCCGAGGTGCTGAAGGAAGCCCAGCGTCTGGGGTATGCCGAAGCCGATCCGACGTTCGATGTCGAAGGTGTGGATGCCGCACACAAGCTGACCATCATGGCGGCGATTGCTTTCGGCATTCCGATGCAATTCGACAAGGCGCACATCGAAGGCATCAGCCAGCTTGAAGCAGAAGACATCAAATACGCCGAACAGCTCGGTTATCGCATCAAGCTGCTGGGCATCACCAAGCGCAAGCCGGAGGGAATCGAGCTGCGCGTGCATCCGACCCTGATTCCCGAGCGCCGGCTGATCGCCAATGTCGAAGGCGCGATGAATGCCGTGTTGGTGCAGGCCGATGCGGTGGGGCCGACGCTGTATTACGGCAAGGGCGCGGGTGCCGAGCCGACGGCTTCGGCGGTGATTGCCGATCTGGTTGATGTGACGCGTATGCAGCTGGCCGATCCCGAACACCGTGTACCGCATCTGGCTTTTCAGCCGGACGCCTTGCAGGACACGCCGATATTGCCACTGGCCGAGGTGGAAACCAGTTATTACCTGCGCTTGCGTGTTGATGATCAACCCGGTGTGCTGGCCGACATCACGCGCATCCTGGCGGATCAGGAAATTTCCATTGACGCCATGATTCAGCGCGAGCCGGACGAAGGCGAGCAGCAGACCGACATCATCATGCTGACCCACCTGACGCGTGAGAAAAACATCGTTGCGGCCATCGAACGCATCGAAGCGCTGCCCGTGGTCAAGCGCAAGGTGATCCGCCTGCGTCTGGAAGAACTCGACAAGTAGGAAACGTCATGCGTTATATCAGCACCCGTGGCCATGCGCCGAGCCGGCGTTTTACCGACATTCTGCTGGCTGGCCTGGCGCCCGATGGCGGCCTGTATCTGCCGGAAAGCTATCCGCGCATCAGCCGAGCCGAGCTGGATGCCTGGCGCAGCCTTTCCTATGCCGAACTGGCGGCTGCAATCCTGGGCAAGTTTGTCGACGATATTCCTGCCGATGAGCTCAAAGCCCTGCTGGCGCGCACCTATACGGCCAATGTGTATTGTCATACCCGGCCGGCTGAAGACCCGCAGCAAGCGCAGCAGATCACGCCGCTGCGCACGCTTGAACCCGGTCTGCACATTCTGGAACTGTCCAATGGCCCGACGCTGGCCTTCAAGGACATGGCGATGCAATTGCTCGGCAATCTGTTCGAGTACGTTCTCGGCAAGACCGGTGCTGCGTTGAATATTCTTGGTGCGACCTCCGGCGATACCGGCTCTTCCGCCGAATACGCCATGCGCGGCAAGCATGGCATCCGCGTGTTCATGCTCTCACCGCACGGCAAGATGAGCCGTTTCCAGACGGCGCAGATGTTTTCCCTGCAAGATCCCAACATCTACAACATTGCCGTCGAGGGCGTGTTCGACGATTGCCAGGACATGGTCAAGGCAGTCAGCAATGATCACGCTTTCAAGGATCAATACAAAATCGGCACGGTCAATTCGATCAACTGGGCGCGTGTGGCCGCGCAGATCGTGTATTACTTCAAGGGCTATTTCTCGGCGACGCAAAGCAATGACGAGGAAGTCAGCTTCAGCGTGCCTTCCGGCAATTTCGGCAACATCTGCGCCGGCCACATTGCGCGCATGATGGGCTTGCCGATCCGCAAGCTGATCCTGGCCACCAATGAAAACGACGTGCTCGACGAGTTCTTCAAGACCGGCACTTACCGGCCACGCGGCACGGCGCAGACCTTCCACACCAGCAGCCCGTCGATGGATATTTCCAAGGCGTCCAACTTCGAACGTTTCGTATTCGATCTGGTTGGCCGCGATGCCGCCGTGGTGCGTGAACTGTGGGGCAAGGTCGATGCGGGCGGTGCTTTCGATCTGGCCAATACCGCCCACTTTGAACGCATCAGGGCGTTCGGTTTTGTTTCCGGACACAGCACCCATGCCGATCGTCTGGCCACCATCCGTGCGGCGTACGAAAAATACGGCGTCATGATCGACACGCACACCGCCGATGGCCTCAAGGTGGGGCTGGAGCAGCGCGAAGCCGGTGTGCCCTTGATCTGTCTGGAAACCGCCCAGCCCTGCAAGTTTGCCGAAACCATCCAGGAAGCGCTGGGCCGCGAACCGGAGCGGCCGGCGACCATGCAAGGCATCGAGAATCTGCCGCAACGCTTTGTTGTGATGGAAACCGGGGCGGCAGCGATTAAGGATTACATACAGACGCAACTGGCGGAGTGACTGGATTCATGGGGTGGTCGCCAGGCGAATTGGCATTCTGCGCGCGCCAGAATGCCTGTTGAGCTTGTTTGGATCGCAGTGTTCAAAACGCCCGGCGATGGCATGGCCGCAATACAGGCAATGGCTGCTGGCGTCCAGGTGGTAACCCCGGATTTCATGCCAGTCGCGCACGATGACCGGTTTGTGGCAGCCGGGGCAATAAGTGCTGCTACCCTGTAGATCCTGCACGTTGCCGGTATAGACATAGTTGAGGCCGGCATCCAGAGCGATGCGCCGGGCGCGGCGCAAGGTGTCTGCCGGCGTGGCCTGGCCGCCTGTCAGTTTGTAATCAGGATGAAAGGCCGAGAAATGCAGCGGTACATCGGGGCCGAGTTCCGTGGCGATCCACTGGCTCAGGGCGCTGATTTCTTCGCTTGAGTCATTTTCACCGGGAATCAGCAGTGTGGTGATTTCCAGCCAGCAATCGGTGTGATGCTGGACGTAGCTCAGTGTATCGAGCACGGGCTGCAGACGGGCGCCGCAGAGCTTGATATAAAAGGCATCGGTGAAGGCTTTCAGGTCGATATTCACGGCATCCATTTTGGCGAAGAATTCGCGCGCGGGTTGCGGATGGATGTAGCCCGCCGTGACCGCCACCGTCTGGATGCCGCAAGCATGGCCGGCGTCTGCCGTATCCATGGCGTATTCGGCAAAAATGATGGGATCGTTGTAGGTGAAGGCCACGCTCTTGCAGCCGTGCTGTTGTGCCGCTTCCGCAATGGCGGTGGGCGAGGCAGCATCCATCAGGGTATCCATTTCGCGTGATTTGGATATGTCCCAGTTCTGGCAGAACTTGCAGGCCAGGTTGCAGCCGGCGGTACCGAAGGAGAGCACGCTGCTGCCCGGATAAAAATTATTGAGCGGTTTTTTCTCGATCGGGTCGATGCAGAATCCCGAGCTGCGGCCGTAGGTGGTCAGCACCATGCGGCCTTGCTGCATGGCGCGCACGAAGCAGGCGCCACGCTGGCCTTCGTGCAGTTTGCAATCGCGCGGACAGAGGTCGCACTGGATGCGGCCATCGTCAAGTGCGTGCCACCAACGTGCCGGAAAGGCTTCTGCGGGCTGGATGCTCATGTTGTTGACGTTTCTTTCCATTGGCGCACCTCGTAACGCGAGAGTTGGATGTCATCGCTCCAGTCGTCGATGGCCAGGCCGGCCTTGCGTTTCAGCTGGGCCATGAATTGCCGAGGGTCGGGCAGATCTTCCCAGACCTGGGGCAGAAAGGTGGCGCGTTGTCCCCCGCGTCTGAGAATGACGCCATCGATCCTGGGTCGCAACAGTGCCAGGGCTTCGGCTTCGCTGGCGAAATACAGCGGCTCGGGCGGACTGAGCAGCGAGACTTCGATGTGGACGGCCTGGAGCTCCTCGACGTTCAGCGGCTTGAAGCGCGTATCGAGAAATGCCGCCGCCCGGGCGTTGTGGCGGACGTCGTCGAGCAGCGCGCGCTGCGCTTCGAGCGTGCCGATGCAGCCGCGCAGGGCGCCGGCCAGCCGCAGGGTGACAAAGCTGGCCCCCGGCAGTTGCAGTTCCGGAAGTGCCAGCAGCGCTGCCGGTATTTCGCGATGGATGCCGAACTCTTCGCCAATGGCCTGGCGGGCAACCAGCAACAGGGTTGTGCCGAGTTGGGGCGTGTTCATGTGGCGGGCTCGGTGAAGGTGAAGGCGGCATAGCCGACGACGCGTGATTGATCGCCGGCCGTATCGCCGGAATTGCGCAGGTCGAGCAGGCGCGCTTGCAAGCCGCGTTGCCGCGCGCACAGCAACAGTCCGTTGATCGGCGTGGCGCCGCAGGCTTGTTCGTGGCTGTCCAGCGGTTGCAGGGCGGTGATCTGTGTGGCAGTGTGCTGATCGAGCTGCCGGGCTTGCGCATAGGGGAGATAGTGTGAAAGGTCGGAGCTGATGAGTATCAGCGTCTCCGCGCCGCCCCAGACGTGGTTCAGCACTGTGGCGACTGCCTGCGTACTGCCCTGGCCGGCAAGCAGTGGCAGAAGCGTGAAGTCGTCCAGCAGATGCTGCAGGAAAGGCAGTTGTACTTCGAGTGAATGCTCCAGTGCGTGAGCTGCTGCGTTGCGGTGCACTTGCGGCAGTTCGAGCGCCTTGGCGGCCAGTTCGGCATCAAGCGGAATGTGGCCCAGCGGCGTGACGAAGGCGCTGGCTTCTGGCAGTGCCAGGCCATGCAGGGCAACGCGATGCGCCGGACCGAGCAGCACGACCTTGCGGATGATCGAGCGCAGCGCTGCCAGGCAGACATAAGCCCTGGCGGCGATCGGGCCGGAATAGAGATAGCCGGCATGAGGAACGATCAAGGCTTTGGGCGGATGGGCCGGTGCGGGCTGGGTGTCGGCCTCGTCCAGCAGGCTGGCGATTGCGCTGTCGAGCGCGCCTGGCTGTGCCGGATAGAAACTTCCGGCTACGCTGGCCGGGCGCAGCACTGGGAAAACTGGATCCGGAGTGGTCATGAAACATCTCCTGGGTCGCTGTCATGTTTGTGGCACAGAACCGCACGGCAGGGCGCGGTGCGTGCGCTGTTGCGCTGGTGATCCTTCATTGTAGCCCGTAGAATCACGGGATGACTCCTGCTGCCGATATCACGCCCCCGGACCGGGGTGCGCCGTCCTCATCCACGGCATTTCACGCGCTGGTGCCAGCTGCCGGCAGTGGGACACGCATGGGTAGCGCACAGCCCAAACAGTATCTGCCGCTGGCCGGGCAGCCTCTGATCTGGCATGGTTTGCGTACGTTGTGTGAGGTTGCGCGCATTTCTCGGGTGTTTGTGGTGTTGTCGCCGCAGGATGACGACTGGGCGCGCCATGACTGGTCAGCTCTGGGTCCCAGGCTGCAACCCTTGTTCTGCGGTGGCGCCACGCGCGCCGATTCGGTGCTGAATGGGCTGCGGGCTGTTGCGAATCAAGTACATGCCGCTGATTGGATACTGGTTCATGACGCCGCCCGGCCTTGTCTGACGGTCGCGCAAGTGGATGAGTTGATCGATACCGTCTGTCAGGCCTCGCCTGCGGATGGCGGCCTTCTGGCCCTGCCGGTGGCCGATACGCTGAAGCGCGCCGAGGCCGGAGGTCACGGGGAAGGGGCAAGAATTGCGGAAACGGTGCCGCGCGCTGGACTCTGGCAGGCGCAGACGCCGCAGATGTTTCGGCATGGCGATTTGTTGCGGGCGTTGCTTGCCTGTCAGCAGCGTTCGGAGAACATCGTCACGGATGAAGCGAGCGCCATGGAGGCGTTGGGTTTCCGGCCGCGCCTGGTGATGGCCGATCCCGGCAATCTGAAAGTCACTTATCCGGCAGATCAGCGTCTGGCCGAATGGATATTGCAACAGCGCGGAGCCATCAAATGAATGTACCGTTTCGTGTCGGCCAGGGGTTTGATGTTCATGCCTTTGCCGATGATCGCAAGCTGATTCTGGGCGGGGTCGAGATTCCCCATGTGCGTGGTTTGCTCGGCCATTCCGATGCGGATGTGCTGCTGCACGCGATTACCGATGCCGTGCTGGGGGCGGCTGGCATGGGAGATATCGGTCGTCTGTATCCAGACAGCGATCCAGCCTATGCCGGTGTCGACAGCCGGGTGCTGCTGCGTGGGGCTTTGGCGGCAGTTAAAAAGGTCGGCTGGCGCGTGGTCAATGTCGATGCCACGCTGATCGCCCAGGAGCCGAAAATTGCGCCTTATGCGGCAGCCATGCAGGCAAATATTGCAGCCGATCTGGATATTTCGCTGGCTGCCGTGAATATCAAGGGCAAGACCACGGAGCGGCTGGGTTTTGTCGGGCGTGCGGAAGGCATTGCTGCCGAAGCGGTGGTGTTGCTGACGCGTCAGTCGGCGAAGGCGGATTGAGGCCGGCAGGCAGCGAGGGTCAGGCGTTTGCCTGGGGCGGCTCGTTGGGGTAAATGCGAAAATCATTGCGGCCGGCCTGTTTGACGGCATACAGGGCAAGGTCGGCTCGCTTGATGATGTCCTCACGCTTGAGGTTACCGTTGTCGGCAAGAGCAATGCCAATACTGGCACCAACACTGGCGTGGGCGCCCGTGGCGGTCGTTACTGGCTTGCTGATGTTGTTGATCAGACTTTGGGCCAGGCGGGAAATCACCGCTTTGTCGGTAACGAAGGGAAACAGGATGACGAATTCATCGCCGCCCAGACGTGCCGCGTAGTCGGATTTACGGATGGAATGCTCGATGTGCTGTGCCACGTGTATCAATACGGCATCGCCGACATCGTGGCCCAAGGTGTCGTTGACTTCCTTGAAGCGGTCCAGGTCGATGAGCATCAACGTAAAGGCCCGCGCCGGATCGAGGTGGCATTCATTGATCAGTTGATCGATCTGGTGTTCGAACCCCAGCCGGTTGCCCAGGCCGGTCAGTGCATCCGTCAGGGCCAGCTTGTTGGCCTGGGCTTCGCGCAGGCGGTTTTCGGTGATGTCGTTGATGACGCCCTGGATCAGATTGTCCTCGACAGGGTTGAGAATCATGTTGTACCAGTGGGGTGTTCCACCACAATTGCACAGCGCCAGTTCAATCGATTTGCTCTGTCGTTCCGTCAGGCAACAGTCGATCATGGCCTTGATCTCGGCGTGTTGATTGCTCAGTGAATCAAGCAGCGACAACAGGGAGTGCTGTGTGTTGGCCTTTATCTTGTCCGACTGGCAGCCATCAAAGCACAGGGCTCGGCGAAAGGCCGGGTTGAAGGAGAGCAGCTGGCCATTGCGGTCAATGACGAAAATACCTGTTTCGGCATTTTCAAAAATGGCGCGAAAACGCTTTTCTTCGATTTCGCGTTCCATGCGTAGTTTGCGTTCGGTTGTCAGGCCACTGACCAGCTTGTCGATCAGACTATTGACATTGCTCACCAGCTTGCCGATTTCGTCAGTTTTATGGCCACCCGGTGCGATCAGCTTTTCGCCATCCATGGCAGAAAGTGCATTGAGCCGGCTGGCGGTCAGGCGAATGGGGTGGGCAATGTAACCCACCGATATGGTGGTGACGATGAGGATGACCGCTGCAGTCTGCAGGATGATCAGCAGGCGGATATAGCCTACGGCTTCATTGACTTGGCTGGCAAACGAAGCCTGGTTGCGTACGACGATGATTTTGCCGACCTGGCTACTGGTCTTGAATGGCGAATCCAGTTCACGGATCAGCGTGCCGGGCGGGTAAGTGTTGGTTGGAACAGGCGTGCTGTCGTTGCGGTCGGCATCGACCAGGGTGCCGCTGTCGTTGGCAATCACCACGCGTTCGATATCGCCACTCATCAGCAAGCCTTTGGCAACTTCGCTGGCCAGGCTGGGGTCACCCAGATAACAGGCAATGCGCGCGGTGTTCTCTACTGTTCTGACCAGCTCGTCAAGGCGCTTGCTGATGGATTCCTGAACCGTCGGCTCGACATAACGGGTAATGACGGCAACCAGAATGGCTCCGGCAATGCTGGAAAGCACGAGTACCAGCACAACACTGCGCAAAACGAGGCTGGTATGGACGCCGGGTTTTTCGCTCATCGAGTTCCTGTGGATGGGGCGTTGGCGGATTTTATTGGGACAAGTCCAGAGCGACCTTCACTTGTTTGGTGGCCGCACTGCGCGGAATGTAACCAATCGCACCTTTGTTCGAGCTGACAATCTCGATGACTTCAGCGGCATTGTCAGCCTGTCGCGGAGGCGAAGCTTGGCCGGAGAAGATCAGACGCGCCCAGTAGGAGTTGATTTCCGCCAGTTCCTTGTTGATGAGTTCGGCGTAGAAGCGGGCCTTGTCGCGGTTGCTGGCGACCTGGTCGATAGGCAGGGCGGTGATGCCGGAAGGCAGTTTTTTGGTCCGTCCCATGAAGATGGCGGTCACTTCATCGCGTGAGATGTGCTCTACGCCGCTGGCTGGATTGACGATGACGACCAGATCAGTGGCTGACCAGGCTGATGCATTGCTCAGGGAAAGGACCAGGCTGAGGGTGATGGCGGAGGCGATTTTTTTCATGATGGCTCGCCTCAGAAAATGAAGTCCAGCACAGCGCTGTAGACATTGGCCCTGCCGTTCCAGTTGGGCGGTACGGTGGGCCAGAGCAGTGGCGGCGCGCAGGGGGTTAGACCCATGCCTGGCAGGGCGACTGGCGAGCAGTTCTTGTTGCGAATCATGTCTGCCTGGAGCTTCAGGGCAAAGTTGTCGGCAAAGTCATAGCGCAGGCCCAGGGTGTAGGTGTTCTGGTTGCTCAATGGGGAGCTGAGTGTGAATTGGGCCAACTCGGCAAGACCTTCTAACGGAGGACCCGAAGCCGCCAGTCTTTGTGGGTAATCACTGCTCTTGGTGCGCAAGGCGGAAACCGTGACGTAAGGCGTGAAGCGCCCGAAGCGGTAACCCGCCGAGACAAAGGCCGAATGACCACGGGGAATCAGCAGTGAGCTGGAAGTGATGCGGGCATAGGCTCCCTGCAATTTCAGCGGGCCGTCTTCATATGCCAGCTCGGCCGTTTTGTAAGTGGCTCGACGTCCAATCAGCTGGATGTCATGTCGAAGTGACTCAGCGAGGGGGAGGGGGATAGCTGAGAGTGCTGTGTCCAGCGGGTTGGGCATGCCCTTGGCCAGTCGCAGGCTGGAAATACCCAGGCGTCCGGTCCAGTGTGTATCCTGGTATTCGACGTAGCCGCCGGTTTCCCTGGATTTGTTCAGATCCTGCGTTGCACCCATCGGTGGGAGGGTGATCGGGCCCAAAGCGGTGGCCCATTCCCGTTGCTCCATCATGTTGTTGACTCGCTGGCGGGTCAGGCCACTGTAGAGCTTGATGCGGCCAACGCCACGCATGACGGGCGCGCGCAGGACGATGTCGACGCCGTCATGGTAGGGAAACAGCAGTGTGCCGAAGTATTCGACGGGAGGCCGCGCCCAGAGATAGGAGTAGCCGACATCACGCGTATCGGCGCCGATGTAACCATCGTAACCGATGCGGCCGGCCCGCACTTCCAGCACGTCGTCGTAGGTATATTTGAGAAAGCCCCAGGTCAGTTCGGGCCAGTAGTTGTTTTCGTTGCGGTAACGTGTCACAACCTGGGCGACTGCTTCAAAACTATCGTTGATCTGGTAGTTGAGCTGTATGCCAAGTCGGGTATCGAGGTCAAAGGAAATGCCGCGATTGGTCGCGCCTTTGGGCTGGGTGATGTCACGGATGAAAGCTGCGCCATCACCCTGGGTATGGGCCATGCCCAGCGTACCGAAACCGCTCAGGCGAAGGGATGCGTCTTCTGGTTCCATGGCGCTGCTGGAGCCGGAAGCAACTGTCAGGCTGGTCGAGAGCAGTGCCACCAGCAGGCTGGAAAATCTGGTTTTCTGTGTCATGTCTTGCGATCCTGAGCTGGGTCGAAAGTTGTCATGTGGCAATCATGGCGCGGCATGACGTGAAATATTCACGTGCAGAAGCGTGAGGCATTGTAAGCATGTTTGTGTAATACCGCACAGGTTATATCACGCGATTTGTCGAATATGATGACGATCGATGACGATACGGAATCATTTATCATTCGCTGTGCAAGATTACCGCTTTGGGACGGAATGGCTCTTGAACGAAGTTCTGATTTCTGCTGTTGACCTGGGTTCCAACAGTTTTCGCTTGCAACAGGGCTGGCTGGCTGATGGATGCTTGCGCCTTTTGCCTATGATGCGCGAACCGGTACGTCTGGCAGCCGGACTGGGGGCGGATCGACAGCTTGATCTGGCCGCACGGCAGCGCGGGCTGGCAGCTTTGCAGCGGTTTGTGCCGCATCTGCAGGGCGTTGCGGCCAATACGGTGCGTGTTGTGGCGACAAATACTTTGCGGATGGCAGCAAACGCGGCAGACTTTATTGCGCAGGCCGAGGCGGTGCTCGGCTTTCCGGTGACGGTCATTTCCGGGCAGGAAGAGGCGCGGCTGATTTATGTGGGTGTGACGCGTGCGATGGCGGATCCATCGGGACGGCAACTGGTGGTGGATATCGGCGGCGGTTCGACTGAAATTGTGGTTGGTGAGGGGTATGCGCCGCTGCATCTGGTTTCGCTGGCGATGGGCTGTGTCAGCCATAGCGCACGCTATTTTCCGGATGGCCGGATGGATGACATGCGTTTCAGTCAGGCCGAGCAGGCCGCGCGGCAGGCGTTTCAGGCCTTGCAGGCCGCGTACCGTGAAATCGGCTGGCAACAGGTACTGGCTTCTTCGGGTACAGCCAAGGCGATTGCCAACCTGCTGGCGCAGAATGATCTGAATGATGCGGCTGAAGCGGGCGCTGGATCGGGCGAATGCATCATCACCCAGAGCGGTCTGTACCGTTTGAAAGTCTTGCTGCTGGAGGGCAAGCGTGTTGAAAATCTGCAGCTTGCCGGTCTGCGGGCGGATCGTGGTGCGGTATTGCCGGGTGGCCTGGCGATCATGCGGATGTTTTTCGAGGTGTTTGGTCTGGAATGTGCGTCCTTTTCTGCAGGGGGGCTGTGTCGTGGCGTATTGCACGAGTTGTTGCCGGGGCCTGTGAGGTCTGAGGTATCTGTGGTGCCTGCAATGGCCGATTTGAGCGGGGCGTCGGGTGGGTACTGAACAAAAGCCGGTGATCCATGCGCTTGCCAGCGACGGCGGGGAGGGGCTCGAAGTTCGGCTGGCCGGTCACTGGACGCTGGCGCGCCTGGCTGCGCGGATCGATGCGCTGTCTGCAGAATTGGCCAGCCATGCTCGGCAGTCCAGCGTGATCTGGAATTGTCAGGCGATCGAGAGGCTCGACAGTGCCGGCGCCCTGTTGCTCTGGCGTGCCTGGGGGCGGCAGTTGCCGCAAGGACTGCAGGCCACGCCAGAGCAGTTGCGTATCCTTGAGCGGGTGGCCGAGGCCGGGCATTTGTCATATGGCACGCAGCCGCCGCGTTCGCCGTTTGCCTGGATCATGCAGATCGGGCAGCTTCTGCTGACCTTTGCCGATCATGTGCGTGGTTTCGTGCTCATGATGGGGCAATTGCTGCTGGACTTCCTGCATCTGGTGCGGCGGCCGGATGACACACCGAAACTGGAAATTTCAGCCAATCTGTACAAGAGCGGGGTGAAGGCAATGCCGGTGACGGCGATCGTGGGTTTTCTGATCGGTATCGTCATGTCTTACCTGTCGGCATTGCAGCTCAAGCAGTTTGGGGGCGATGTGTTCATCGTCAATATTCTGGGCATCAGCATCATTCGCGAATTGGGCCCGGTACTGGTGGCCGTGTTGGTGGCGGGACGTTCGGGTTCGGCGATGACGGCGCAATTGGGGGTGATGCGAGTCACTGAAGAAATCGACGCTCTGACCACCATGGGCGTATCACAAAGCCTGCGTTTGATCTACCCGAAGGTGCTGGCGCTGGCCATTGCCATGCCGCTACTGGTATTGTGGATCAGCGCAGTGGCCTTGCTGGGAGGCATGATTGCCGCCCAGTTTCAGTTGGATATTTCCTTTGGTTATTTTTTCGAGAATCTGCCCAAGGTCGTGCCGGTCGCCAATCTTTGGATAGGTCTGATCAAGGGATTTGTCTTTGGCATTGCCGTGGCGCTGGTGGCCTGTCATTTTGGTCTGCGCATCAAACCCAATACCGAGAGCCTTTCGGTCAATACCACGGCTTCTGTTGTTTCCGCCATCACTCTGGTGATTCTGCTGGATGCCATCATTGCCATTGCTACCCGTGATGTGGGCCTGTTCTGAATCTCATGTCGAATCTTCCCGTTATCGAAGTGACTGACCTTTCCACACGCTTTGGCGAGGTATGGGTGCATCGCGGCCTCAATCTTGCCGTTGGACGGGGCGAAGTGCTGGCGCTGGTGGGGGGGTCGGGGAGCGGCAAGACGACCTTGCTGCGTCAGATGATAGGTCTGCTTCACCCCGTTCAGGGTGAGGTCCGCATGTTTGGCCAGTTGCTATTCGGTGGCGGTGTAACGCGCGAGCAGGTCTTGCGGCGGCGTTTTGGCGTGCTGTTTCAGCAAGGGGCCTTGTTTTCGGCACTGAATGTCTATGAAAACGTGGCGTTCCCGCTACGTGAGCTCAGATTGCTCAAAGAAGACCTGATCCATGATCTGGTGATGCTCAAACTGTCGATGGTCGAGCTGTTGCCCAGCCATGCCGGTCTGATGCCGGCCGAGCTGTCCGGTGGCATGATCAAGCGTGTGGCGCTGGCGCGCGCTCTGGCACTGGAGCCGGAGCTGCTGCTGCTTGATGAGCCGACCGCCGGTCTGGATCCGGATCGTTCGGCAAGGTTCGTACAACTGATACGCATGTTGAGTGATGAGCTTGGCTTGACGGTGGTGTTGGTCACCCATGATCTGGATACCCTGACCGGGCTGTCGGCGCGCGTCGCGGTGCTGGCGGAACAGCGTATACTGACGGTCGGCAACATGGACGAAGTCAGACACTTCGATCATCCTTTCGTTCGCAACTTCTTCCTGCACGAACGCAGCCAGCGTTCTTCGCCGGATAAATACTGATACTGAGTATGGAAAATCGCGCGCACGCACTGGCGGCAGGCTTGTTCGTCATTGTTTTCAGCCTGGGCCTGACACTGACTGCCTGGTGGTTCACCGGGACGACCACGCAGACGCGCGATCTGCTGCTGGTGACGCAGTACAACGTCAATGGTCTGAATCCACTGGCCTCGGTGAAGTATCGCGGCATGACGGCAGGCAAGGTGATTTCGATTGCGCTGGATCCGCAGGACCGGCAGAACATTCTGGTGCGGGTGCGGGTGGATGCCAGTTTGCCACTGAGCAAGTCGACTACCGCCCAGTTGAATTCCCAGGGAATCACCGGGTTATCGTATGTCCAGCTGGATGACAACGCGCAAAGCCAGGAATTGCTGCCGCTGAATGGCCGCGATCCTCCTCGCATTCCTTTGCGGCAGACGTTGATGGATACGTTGGGAGATCAGGCCAACGATATCGTCGGTCAGATCGGCGTGCTGACGGCCAATCTCAACCGTGTGTTGAGTGAAGAAAATATGCGGAATTTGCATCGCACCATGGACAACCTGACAGTGGCTTCCGATGGTTTGCGGGATCTGCCGCAATTGCTGGCGGCGGCACAGGCGGTGCTGGCACCCGAGAACCTGCAACGGGTGCAGAACATTCTGCTGCACCTGGAACGTACGGCGGGTGAGTCGGCACCATTGGCCGTCGAAATGCGTGGATTGGTGGGTTCCATGCAGAATTTGAGTACGCAACTGGAAGGTTTCACGGGGAAGGTGGGAACGGAATTGGTGACCACCAGTCTGCCTCGCTTCAATGGCTTGATGCTGGATTTGCGCGACAACTCTCTGCAGATGCGTCGCGTTCTGGAAGGGCTGGAGACCACGCCGCAGGCATTGTTGTTTGGCTATCCACCGTCGCGCCCCGGGCCGGGCGAGCGAGGCTTTGGCTTTGAATACGGTAGCAGATAAGACGAAAGCATACGATCGGAAGACTATCCATGGCATCCATGCACAACATTCCCCTTGATTCAAGACGATGCCGGTTCGCTTTCTGGGCGACGCTGGTTCTGACATGTGGGTTGGCGGGGTGTGCCAGCAACGTGCCGCAGATGGCGCAGGCGCGTTATGACCTGTTCGAGGGATCAGCCGCAGCGGCGACGGTTGCGGATCAGCCAGTCGCTACGGCTACGCGCCCGAGCCTGCAGCTGTCTTTGTCTGATATCGAGACGCCCAGCTGGTTGGCGACATCTGCCATGCAATATCGCCTGAGCTATGTCACGGCAGGGCAGCGTCTGGCCTTTGCAGAAAGCCGCTGGGTGGCCCCGCCGGCAGAGTTGCTTGCGCAAGTGTTGCGAAGCAGTCCGCTGCTTGCCGGTCGCCCGGGGGCAGAAAGTTGCCGCTTGCATCTGAGGCTCGATGAGCTGATCCAGGTGTTTTCTGCGCCGGACAGCAGCCAGGTCCTGATTGAGATGACAGCCATGCTGCTGGACAAGCCCTCAGGCGCATCGCGGGTGCTGGCAGAGCGCACATTTCGCCAGGTGCGGATGGCCGGCGGCGATGCGCAAAGCGGTGTGGCAGCCTTTGCTGTCGCAACGCGCGAGTTGCGTACCAATCTGGAACTCTGGCTGAATGGATTGCAGCAGGTCGATCCGGGATTGCAGGCGATTTGCCGTGTCAAGCCGGTCAAAGTATCGTAATCCTGTTCAAGTCTGCTCTTGTTTGAGTATAATTGCCGTTTTTCGCATTTCCCGTTTAGGAATGGATCATGGGTGGTGAAGACAACAGTGTTGATTGTGGCAGGCGACGGCTGATCGTGACGACTGCTGCAGTTGGCGGTGCGGCCGGGGTAACGGCTGTTGTGCCGTTTGTGGCGAGCATGTTGCCATCGGAGCGTGCCAAGGCAGCGGGTGCCCCTGTTGAAGTGGACATCAGCAAG
This sequence comes from Sterolibacterium sp., assembly GCA_019105045.1. Taxonomy (GTDB): domain Bacteria; phylum Pseudomonadota; class Gammaproteobacteria; order Burkholderiales; family Rhodocyclaceae; genus Sterolibacterium. The sequence continues at coordinate 24,559 of JAHRWT010000101.1, read as the reverse complement.
CTGCCGCCAGGGCAGATGATGGTGGTCGAGTGGCGCGGTACACCGGTCTGGATCATCAATCGCACGCCGGACATGCTGCAATCGCTGAAGGAAGTGGGCACTCTGGTCAGCGATCCCGAATCGAATGTGCCGCAGCAGCCCGAATACTGCAAGAACGAAACCCGTTCCATCAAGCCGGAAATCATGGTTTGTGTGGGGATCTGCACTCATCTGGGCTGTTCGCCGACGGAGAAGTTCAAAACAGGCGATACGGCGGAATCCGGTGTGGAAGATAACTGGCATGGCGGCTTTTTCTGTCCTTGTCATGGTTCGACGTTCGATCTGGCCGGGCGGGTTTACAAGAGCAAGCCCGCGCCCACCAATCTGGTCGTTCCCCCCCATAAATATCTGAGCGATACCACGATACTTGTCGGTGTCGGCCAGGACGGCAAGGAGGCCTGAGCAATGAGTGGCAAACTGACGCAATTGCTGGGCTGGGTCGATCAGCGTTTCCCTGTGATGTCGCTGTATCGTGACCACATGTCCGAGTACTACGCGCCGAAGAACTTCAACTTCTGGTATTTCTTCGGCTCGCTGGCCCTGTTGGTACTGGTCAATCAGGTGGTCACCGGGATTTTCCTGACCATGCACTACAAGCCGGATGCCGCCTTGAATGCGGCTGGCGTGCCGGTGGCCTTTGCCAGTGTTGAGTACATCATGCGCGATGTGCCCTGGGGCTGGCTGATCCGCTATATGCACTCGACCGGCGCTTCGGCTTTCTTCATCGTCGTTTATCTGCACATGTTCCGTGGCGTGATCTATGGTTCCCACCGCGCACCGCGTGAGCTGGTGTGGATCATCGGCATGCTGATTTTCCTGTGCCTGATGGCCGAAGCTTTCTTTGGCTATCTCTTGCCCTGGGGACAGATGTCCTTCTGGGGGGCGCAGGTGATCGTGAATCTGTTCTCGGCAATTCCCATCATTGGCCCGGACTTCTCGGTCTGGCTGCGCGGTGATTTCGTCGTTGGTGATGCGACACTCAACCGCTTCTTCGCTTTCCACGTGATCCTCGTGCCGCTGATCCTGCTGGCGCTGGTCGGTGCCCACCTCATTGCCTTGCATGAAGTCGGCTCGAACAACCCGGATGGTGTCGAAATCAAGAAAAAGAAGAATGACAAGGGCATTCCCCTGGATGGTATTCCTTTCCATCCCTATTACACGGTGAAGGATATCGTGGGGGTGGTGGTCTTCCTGATGGTTTTCGCCTTGGTGATTTTCTTTTCACCCGAAGGCGGCGGCTATTTCCTGGAATACAACAACTTCTTCCCGGCCGATCCCCTGAAGACGCCGCCGCACATTGCGCCAGTCTGGTATTTCACGCCTTTCTATTCCCTGCTGCGCGCGGTGACCTATCCGCTGTTCGGTATCGATGCCAAGTTCTGGGGCGTGGTGGCGATGGGGGGTGGTGTGGCGATCTTCCTGCTGTTGCCCTGGCTGGATCGCAGTCCGGTGAAGTCGATCCGTTATCGCGGCCCGATTTTCAAGACCCTGCTGACGATTTTCATCATCTCTTTCCTGATTCTGGGCTTCCTCGGTACCAAACCGCCTTCATACGCGTTCTTTGGTGTCATTCCGGGTGCACCGATCGCCCAGGTTCTGAGCGCCTATTATTTCCTTTTCTTCCTCACGATGCCGATCTGGTCGCGCATCGATAAGTGCAAACCCGAACCGGAAAGGGTCACGGGAAAATGAAAAAGCTGATCTTTACCCTGTTGTTGGCCCCTCTGCTGGCTTTCGCCGCTGATGCCAACATTCATCTGGACAAGGCGCCGGATCGCAGCGGCAATCTGGCCGCTCTGCAGAATGGTGCCAAGGTGTTCGTCAACTACTGCATGGGTTGTCATGGCGCTTCCTTCATGCGCTATAACCGGCTGCAGGATATTGGACTGACGGACGAACAGATCAAGAGCAACCTGATTTTCAGCGATGGCAAGGTGGGGGACTTGATGTCGATTGCCATGCGTCCGGCTGAAGCCAAGCTCTGGTTTGGTGCCACGCCACCGGATCTGACGCTGGTGGCTCGCGCTCGCGCTTCTGAAGACGGTACGGGAGCAGATTGGCTGTATACCTATCTGCGTGGTTTTTATCGTGATGAAACGCGACCGACGGGCTGGAATAATGTGGCCTTCGCCAATGTTGGGATGCCGCATGCCCTGTGGGAGTTGCAGGGCCAGCAAGTGCTGGGCGAAGACCACCAGCTGACGCTGGCCGTGCCTGGCACGTTGCAACCGGAAGAGTATGACGCCATGGTGGCTGACTTGGTGGGCTTTTTGCAATACATGAGCGAACCTGTGGCCAGTACACGTAAAAACGTGGGTATTGGTGTGCTGCTGGGTTTGGCGATATTGTTCGTCTTTGCCTACTCGCTGAAACGCGAGTACTGGAAAGACGTACATTAATCAACCGATCAACCGAACTGCGCAATGTTGCATATGGGGCATCGAGAAAATGACTCGCCAGCGGTCCGCCGCGTGGTGCGTGATGCCGACTATTCCTGGGGTACGAGTACCATGATGAACCTGTACTCGGGCACCACGTGCCCGTTCAGCCATCGCTGCCGCATCGTCCTGTACGAAAAGCAGATGGATTTTCAGGTGATTGACGTTGACCTGTTCAACAAGCCGGAAGACATCGCGGTGATCAATCCCTATAACCGCGTTCCGGTATTGGTTGATCGCGATCTCGTTCTTTACGAGTCCAACATCATCAACGAATACATTGATGAGCGTTTTCCTCATCCCCAGTTGATGCCGCCTGATCCCATCATGCGTGCGCGTGCTCGGCAATTGCTGTTTACCATGGAAAACGAGTTGTTCAGCCATATCGATGCCCTGGAAAAGAACCTCAAGTCTGCCGAGAAATCACGTCAGCACGTGCGTGATCGCCTGACTGAGCTGGCTTCGATCTTCAGCAAGCAGAAATACATGCTGGGTGAAGAGTTTTCCATGCTGGATGTGGCCATTGCGCCTTTGCTGTGGCGTCTTGATCATTACGGTATCGAGCTTGGCAAGGCGGCTTCACCGTTGATGAAATACGCGGAGCGTATTTTCAGCCGCCAGGGTTTCATTGACGCCCTGACTCCCTCCGAAAAGGTCATGCGGCGCTGAAGCAGCGCTGCTGATCGGCTGCTGCGATGTGCGATGTGCGATGAGCGCTGAAGAAAATATCCCGTCGCTCAAGCCTTATCTTGTGCGTGCCATACATGAATGGTGCTGCGAGAATGGCTTTACGCCGTATCTGGCGGTTGCGGTTGATGCGCATACCCGGGTGCCTCGAGAGCATGTCAAGGACGGCCAGATCACCCTGAACCTCGGCTTTGAGGCGACTCACCAGCTTGTCATGGGCAACGAGCTGATTACCTTTACCGCGCGCTTCAATGGAGTCGCCCAAGCCTTGTCGGTGCCCGTCGATAATGTCGCGGCAATCTATGCACGGGAAAATGGCCAGGGCATGGCTTTTGAACCCATTGTTCAGGAGTGTGAGCCTGAACTTGTGGTTGCGGCAGAGAGCGAATCCGAAACCATGCCGTCAGCGGCCGACAAGGACGCGGATGCACCAGCCGGCTCACCGACTGCAGGTGGCCGCTCTCATCTGACACGCATCAAATAAAAACCATTGCAACTGGCTGTGTCCGCCTGTGGGTGCGTGAATCGGGGGATAAGGTACTCAAAGTACTCAAAGTACCAAGTGGCCACCCGGCAATGTCTGATTTTGTTCCAGGCGGCTGATCGTTGGCCGTAAGTCCAGACCGGTTGCCAGTTTGATCTCGCGGGCACGCTTGCGCATCTCTGCAATGTGGGTGGAGAGCGTCTCTCCTGCGGCGGCAAAGGCGATGGCATTGCCACTGTCGAGAGAGGGAAAGATGATCGAGCGGCCGGCGTAAGCTTTGTGCAGACGCTCGCCTGCCGCGTGAAAGCCACGGCTGCGCCCCAGTAGATTGTAGATGCTCAGGCCGTGTTCGCCGAGGCGTTGGCGACAGGCTGCATGGAATTCGATGCTGTCGAGTGCTCCAGCGCGGCCGTCGGCATTGTAGCCATCGACAAAAATGGCATCGTAACGATTGCGCGTTTGCTGGATGTACTCGACACCGTCAGCAATCCGCAGTTTCAATCGCTGTGGATCGTTCGGCAAGGCAAAGTATTGTTGGGCAAGCGGCACGATACGCGCGTCGATTTCGATGACCGTCGTGCGGGTTTCGGGCAGGTTGCGGTAGATGAATTTGGCCAGGGAACCAGTTCCCAGTCCGATCAGCAGCACGCGGCGCGGCCATCCGGGTTCCGTGCGCAGCAGCAGGGCAGCCATCATTTCACGCGTATAGGCCAGTTCGAGCGACCAGGGACGCCGGATGCGCATTGCACCTTGTACCCAGTCAGAGCCGAAATGCAGACAGCGCACACCGGCTTCCTCACTGATTTCTAGCGGGTGATCGAGGACGGACATAAGGGAAGGCGGCGGGCGTACGGTCAAGACCGAAGCTGCGTCAGCAGTCATTTCAGTACCGGGAAGCTGGCCTCCTCGACAGGAATCGAACCTGTATCTCACGCTTAGGAGGCGCGTGCACTATCCGTTGTGCTACGAGGAGAAGAGAGAGTGTTCATCCACTCTGACGGCGTCGGGCATTCTACTGGCTGACGTATAATTCCGCCAGATCAAGATGATGGGCGGCATTTCTGTCCTGACCAACCAAAGATTGTTATGCCTCTGCTGACCCTGGATGATGCCTGTCTGGCTTTTGGCCATGTTGCCCTGCTTGATCATGTCGCCATGCAGATTGATGCGGGTGAGCGGATTGCCCTGATCGGTCGCAATGGCAGTGGCAAATCCTCGCTGCTGTGTGCCCTGGCGGGTGTTGGCGTGCTGGACGATGGCAGACTGTGGAGCGAGCCGGGGGCCGTGCTGGCGTATGTGCCGCAGGAGCCTGTCTTCGATGCCGAGCGGACGATCTACGAAACCATCGCCTCCGGCCTGGGCAAGGTCAGCCAGTTGCTGCTGGATTATCACGCAACGGTCAATGTACTGGCCCACGATGCGAGCCCCGAGCGCCTGCAGCAGCTTGAAGAGTTGCAGACCCAGCTGGAACATGCCGATGGCTGGCGCATTCATACGCGGGTCGAGCAGGCCATCAGCCGTTTTGCCCTGGATGCCGAAGCGAAGATCGGCACTTTGTCCGGTGGTGGCATCAAACGGGTGGCGCTGACCCAGGCCCTGGCGCTGGAGCCGGACCTGCTGTTGCTGGATGAGCCCACCAACCACCTGGATCTGGACGGCATCCTCTGGCTGGAAACCCTGATCCGTGATTTTCGCGGTGCGGTGCTGGTGATTACCCATGATCGCAGTTTTCTGGATGCCATTGCCACCCGCGTACTGGAGCTTGATCGAGGCAAGTTGAACAGCTATCCTGGCTCGTTTGCCGCCTACCAGCAGCGCAAGGCAGACGAACTGGCGGCAGAAGCCCAGCAACAGGCGCGTTTCGACAAGTTTCTCGCCCAGGAGGAAGTCTGGATACGCAAGGGCGTGGAGGCTCGGCGCACGCGCAATGAAGGCCGGGTTCTGCGTCTGGAAGGTCTGCGCCGCGAGCGGGCAGCGCGCCGCGAACGACTGGGCAATGTGGAATTGCAACTGGTGCGAGGCGAGCAATCAGGCAAGCTGGTAGCCGAGCTGCAGGCGGTGAGCAAGCGTTTTGGCGAGCGCACCGTGGTGCGGGATTTTTCCTGCCGCATCCTGCGCGGTGACAAGATCGGCCTGATTGGGCCAAATGGCGCCGGCAAGACCACTTTGCTCAAACTGATACTGGGCGAGCTGCCGCCCGATAGCGGGCAGGTGCGTTTGGGAACACGTCAGGAAGTGGCCTATTTTGACCAGTTCCGCACAGCCCTGGATGAAGAGGCCACGCTGGCCGAAGTGATCAGCCCCGGTTCGGAATATATCGAGATCGGTGGGCAGCGCAAACATGTGATTGGCTATCTCGGTGAGTTTCTGTTTGCGCCGGAACGGGCACGTTCGCCGGTCAAATCGCTGTCCGGCGGTGAGCGCAACCGGCTGCTGCTGGCCCGTTTGTTCGCCCGGCCGGCCAATGTGCTGGTGCTGGACGAGCCAACCAACGATTTGGACATTGAAACCCTGGAGCTACTCGAATCCCTGCTGCAGGATTACCCGGGTACCTTGTTCCTGGTCAGCCACGATCGACGTTTTCTCGACAACGTGGTCACTCAGAGCATCGTCGCCGAAGGGGAGGGCGTCTGGCGTGAGTATGCCGGTGGTTACGAGGACTGGCTGGCGGCACGGGCCAGGGCGGCGCAACACCAGCGCCGCGAGCGCAATGTCGCAACGGCCCCGGCGGTGGCCACGAAAACACTGGCTGCATCAACCCCCGCAACGCCGGCAGCATCCACGGCATCCACGCGTCGCACCCCGGGCAACAAGCTGAGTTACCGTGAAACCCAGGAGCTGGCGCAGCTGCCCGATCGCATCACGGCGCTGGAGAATGAGCAGGCTTTGATCGCGCAGCGTCTGACCGAGGCAGCGCTTTACCGGGACAATCCGCACGAGGCGCGCCAGCTGCAGCTGCGGGCAGCGCAGCTTGAAGACGAGATCGAGCAGCTGATGATGCGCTGGGAAAATCTGGAGAGTCGATCTGCCTGAAATACAGTCGCCAGGTGTTGAAGAAGCAGATGAAATGAGCAACGCGTAAAGATTCGTTTTCTTTCTTTTTCGCGCACGAGCTGCTGGCTGGCTGACGGGTTTTCAAAACCTGGCGATAACGGCGAATAATGCGCCAAATATGGCCTTTCGTGCGGTTTCGAGCTTGCATGGCGGGATAAATGGTTTTATTATTTTTTGCCATGATTACAGTGATCTGCCGGGTTTTTTTGATGTAACTGAATATTGTCTGCGGCTGAGCATGTTGTCTTGTTGCGGCTTGCTGTGAAGAAACGAAGGTCTGCGGAAAAGACCATCGAACGGCAAGCATGTGAAAACCGAATCTGATCTCCAGCAGGAATACTGATGCCTGTCATGCCTCCCAGCCCGGCCCAGCGCCCCGACTCGACTTCGAACACGTACGACCAGGACAGCGCTGTTGATTTCACTTCGTGGCGGCATCTGCGTCCCGGCGTGACGCCGGAATCCTTGCGTTTGCTGGGCATCACCCCGCTGGAGCGTGCGGATCTGTCGCTGGCGCGAGCTTTTTGCAAACAGAAGGCAGCGATTGCGATTGATCTGGGTCGCCATGCAGACAGCCATGCCGCCGTTTTCGCTTTCATTGCCGGTTTGCCGGCGGTACTGGCCAACGCAGGCTATTGCGGCATCCGCATTCCGGATCAGGTGGCCGTCAAACCCGAGGATTTGCCGGAAACCACCGGTTTTGTCGTCCTCACCGCCGAGCGCAAACTGAAACCCTGGCTTGCGCGTTTGCCGGTCGTGGTGCAGGTCACAACGCTGGACGAGGCGCGTGCGGCGCTGGCATCGGGGGCCCATGGCCTGATCGTCAAGGGCCAGGAAAGCGGCGGTCTGGTCGGCGAGGAGAGCGCCTACATCCTGCTCCAGCGCGTTCAAGACTACCTGGAAATCCAGCAAATTCGCATTCCCATGTGGTGCCAGGGCGGCATGGGATTGCACACGGCGGCCGGCGCAATTGCCGGTGGTGCTTTCGGCATTGTGCTCGACAGCCAACTGACGCTGTTGAGCGAGTGCCAGCTCGACGAAGCCATCAAGGCGGACATCCGTGCCATGGATGGCAGTCAGACGCGTTTGCTGGGTGGCTACAGCGTTTATTCGCGACCGGGTCTGCCGGTGGCCGATCATGATGCGCTGCCTGCGGAAGACGTGCGCCGTTTGTTGAGCCTGTCCGATGGCACGGCGCTGTGGCCCGTGGGTCAGGATGCGGCCCTGGCCGGGGCGCTGGCGGTGCAATGCACGAATCTGGAAAATCTGCTGAACAGCTTGCGCATGAGCATCGCCGGCCATCTGCGGCAGGCGGTACAGCTTGAGCCACTGGCGGAAAACACATCGCTGGCGCGGGCGCATGGCATGCGTTATCCGATCGCCCAGGGGCCGATGACGCGTGTCAGCGATAGCGCGGGTTTTGCGGCGGCCGTGGCAGAAAATGGCGCACTGCCCTTTCTCGCACTTTCCCTGATGCGCGAGGACGCCGCGCGCAAGCTGCTGGAGGAAACCCGGCAAGCCGTGGGTGGGCGCAGCTGGGGTGTGGGGGTGCTGGGTTTCGCGCCGGCTGAAACCCTGAATCCCCAACTGGCCCTGATCCAGGAATTTCGTCCGACGGTCGCCTTGCTGGCGGGCGGTCGTCCCTCGCAGGCGCGCATGTTGGTGGAGCAGGGCATCCCCGCCTATCTGCACGTGCCTTCGCCCGGTTTGCTGGGCTTGTTCCTCAAGGATGGAGCGCGTCATTTCGTCTTTGAGGGGCGCGAATGCGGCGGCCATATCGGTCCGCGTTTCAGTTTCGTGCTCTGGGAACAGCAACTGCAGATTTTGCAGGCGTTCGAGCGGCCGGAAGAATTGCACATTCTTTTTGCCGGCGGCATCCATGATGCACGTTCGGCTGCCATGGTGGCCGCCCTGAGCGCCAGCCTGGCGGCTCGCGGCGCAAAAATCGGTGTCCTGATGGGCTCGGCCTACATCATGACCAGCGAAGCGGTGAGGCATGGCGCCGTCAATGAGACTTTCCAGAAGAAAGTGCTGGCCGGTGGTTCGACCACTTTGCTGGAAACCGCGCCCGGCCATGCCACGCGCTGCCTGGATACGGATTTTGTCGATCAATTCAATGCAGAAAAACAGCGTCTGCAGCAAGCCGGGCTGGCACAGCAGGCAATCTGGCAGGCCCTGGAAAATTTCAATGTGGGCCGCCTGCGAGTGGCCAGCAAGGGCGTGCGTCGCGAAGGCGAGCGGCTGGTCAAGCTGAACAGCAAGATGCAGCAGACGGAAGGCATGTACATGATCGGCCAGGTCGTGGCCATGCGGCATCAGGTCACGCACATGGCGGATCTGCATGTCGCGATCAGTGAAGGTTCGGCGCAGCGCCTGCGCCAGTGTTCGCCGCCGGCCTTGCCACGGGCAGACAATGCCGAACCGATCGCGGTGGTCGGCATGTCCTGCATCTATCCGGGTTCGCCGGATCTGGACACTTACTGGGCCAACATCGTCGAAGGCCACAGTCTGGTGACGGAGGTTCCGGCCGAGCGCTGGAATGTCGATCTCTATTATCAGCAGGGTTATCAGCAAGGGCCACTTGGCAAAGGCAAGACGCCGAGCAAGTGGGGTGGCTTCATTGATGCCGTGGCCTTTGATCCTCTGCGCTATGGCATACCGCCGCAATCGCTGGCGGCCATCGAGCCGGCACAGCTGCTCAGTCTGGAAGCCGCGCGCAGTGCCCTGGCCGATGCCGGCTATGGCGATGAAGGGCAGTCCGGCAGATTCTTTGATCGGGAAAAAACTTCGGTCATCTTTGGTGCCGAATCCGGCACGGATCTGCTCAATGCCTATGTCTTCCGCAACAGTTATGCACAATACCTGGGCGAGATGCCCGCCGAGCTCGATGCCGTGCTGCCGGAACTGACCGAGGATTCCTTTCCCGGCATACTTGTCAATGTGATCGCCGGCCGCATCGCCAATCGACTCGGCCTGGGGGGCGTCAATTACTCCGTCGATGCGGCCTGCGCCAGTTCGCTCACGGCCATCGAGCTGGCAGTCAAGGAATTGCGCAGCGGCAGCAGTGACATGGTGCTGGCCGGTGGCGCTGATTTTCACAACAGCATCAATGATTTTCTGATGTTTGCCAGCGTCAAGGCCCTGTCGCCCAGCGGCTTGTGCCGTTCCTTCGACGAGACGGCCGATGGCATCTGTCTGGGCGAAGGCGTGGGTGTGGTGGTGTTGAAGCGACTGAGCGATGCCGAGCGCGATGGTGATCGCATCTATGCCGTCATCAATGGTGTGGCCGGCTCCAGCGATGGCAAGGGACTGGGGCTGACCGCGCCGCGCAAGGAAGGCCAGAAACGCGCGCTGGAGCGGGCCTATTGGCAGGCCGGCGTGCTGCCCGGTGAAGTGGGCCTGGTCGAAGCGCACGGCACCGGCACTGTGGTGGGTGATCGTACCGAATTGCAGACGCTGACGGAAATCTATACCGCCGGTGGCGCCTTGCCGCACAGCGCCGGTCTGGGTTCGGTGAAGAGCCAGATCGGTCACACCAAGTGCGCCGCAGGCATCGCCGGTTTCATCAAGGTGGCCAAGGCGCTGCATCACCGGGTGTTGCCACCGACGCTGCACATCAGCAAGCCGAATGCCGGCTACGATGCCATGCACAGCCCTTTCATGCTGAACCGGCAGGCGGCCCCCTGGCCGCGCGCCACCGGCGAAGTGGCGCGGGCTTCGGTCAGTGCCTTCGGTTTTGGGGGCACCAATTTTCATACGGTGCTGTCGGCGTATGACGATCAACGCGAATCCGCCGCGCTGCCGCAGACGGGCAATGCCCAGTGGTCGGCCGAGCTGTTTGTGTTCCGTGGCCAGTCATTGACTGAGGCCGATCGGCAATTGCAGCAGCTGGCGCAGTTGCTGCGCGATTCGGATGCGCCACTGCGCCTGCGCGATCTGGCCTATAGCGTGGCCTGCAGGGGGGGCGGTGAGGTGGCGGGGCCGGTGCAGATCAGCATCGTTGCGCAGGACAGCCGGGATCTGCTGAACAAACTGGATGCTGCGCAGCGCCGTGAAAAACTGGCTGGCGTGTATTGGCGTCAGACTGCGATCCAGGGCAAGCTGGCCTTTGTCTTTCCGGGACAGGGCAGTCAGAGCCCGGGCATGTTGCAGGATCTGTTCGTGGCTTTCCCGGCGTTGCAGCGCATCCTGCAGCAAGGAGCCGCCTGGCGTGATGCCCTGTTCCCGCCGACGGCCTATACGCGCGAACAGCAACAGCAACAGCAGAAAGTCATTACCGATACGCGGGTGGCGCAGCCGACGCTGGGCATGGTTGATTACGCCATGGCCACGCTGCTGCAATCGTTCGGCATCAAGCCGGACATGCTGGCGGGCCACAGTTACGGTGAGCTGGTGGCGCTGGCCGTCGCCGGCTGTTATGAGTTGCCCGAGCTGCTGCATCTCAGTGAACAGCGCGGCATGGCGATCCTGGCTGCGGCAGGCGATGATCCCGGCCGCATGGCTGCCGTCAGTGCCGGCAGTGATGAATTGGCCGCATTGTTTGCGGATGATTCCGGTGTGGTGCTGGCCAATCAGAACAGCCCCCGGCAGACGGTCATTTCGGGCAGCGCGGCCGCCATCGAGGCAGCGCTGGAATTGCTCAAGGAAAAAGGACTCGCTGCGCGCGCGATCGAAGTGGCCTGTGCCTTCCACTCGCCCGTGGTGGCCGCGGCGGAGCAGAGTTTTGCCGCCATACTGGCCGATGTCGATCTGCAGAAACCCGCCACGGTGGTTTATTCCAACGTCAGCGCCCGGCCCTATCCTGGCGGCGTCAAGCGCATCAAACAGCAGTTGGCCGCACAAATTGCCAAGCCCGTGCGTTTTGTTGAACAGATCGAGCAGATGTATGCCGATGGTGCGCGCATTTTTGTGGAAGCCGGGCCAGCCCGGGTGCTCAGTGGCTTGATTGAAAAAATACTGGCCGACCGGCCGCACCTGGTGGTGGCAACGGATCAGAAAGGTCAGCCGGGCATCCCCACCTTGCTGACTGCGCTGGCCCAACTGGCCGTGGCCCTGGATGGACAAACCCAGCCACTCGGTCTGGAGGCGCTCTGGGCCGGACGGGAAGCGCGTCTGCTGGATTTGAGCCAGGCGCAGAAACTTGCGGCGACCTGCTGGTTGATCGACGGCGCCCGCGCTCGACCACGGCATGGCGAAGCGCCACGTCACGCCGGCAAGATCGTGACTCAGCCGCTGGCCCTGCCGCAAGCTGGCGGCCAGCCGGGGGCAGGCGCTGCACAATTGCTGCAGGCGCCGGCAGATCAGGCCGTCTTCCATTATCTGCACAACATGCGCGATCTGGTGCAGGCCCAACGTGATGTGATGATGGGGCTGCTGGGTGCGCCGTTGCAGCCATCAACAGTCGTTGCTTCTGCTGCGTTGATGCCAACCCAGACAGCCCGGCTTGAGGCGGCTGCTGATGCGCCTGTGCCCGCTGTTGTTGCATCCAATACATCCAATAATCATGGTGATGTGGCTGAAATCCTGCTGGCCATCGTCAGCGAGCGCACGGGCTACCCTGTCGACATGCTCGATCCCGCGCTGGATCTGGAAGGCGATCTGTCGATAGATTCGATCAAGCGGGTCGAGATCATGGGCGAGCTGTCCGAACGCATCGGTCTGCGCCGTCAGCTGGGTGATGCGGCAGATGCCATGCTGGAGCAGCTTTCGGCACAGAAAACGCTGCAGGCCATCAGTCACTGGCTGCATGAGCACTTGCCGCCGGCCAACAGCGGCCAGCCCGCAACAGCGCAGCCCGCAGCATCATCAACGCCATCAACGCCATCAACATCAGCAGCGCCGGCATCGACGGCAGCGGATGCGCAGCAAGTGCTGCTGGCCATCGTCAGTGAGCGCACAGGCTATCCGCAGGAAGTGCTGGAACTGGATCTGGATCTGGAAGCCGATCTGTCAGTGGATTCCATCAAGCGCCTGGAAATCGTCGGCGAACTTTTCTCGCGTCTGGGTTTGCAGAATGTCCTGAGCGACAAGGATGCCGCACTGGATACGCTGGCGGCCCTGAAGACGCTGCGGGCGATGGTGGACTGGCTGACGCTCAATGCCGGCGGCGGGCAGGCCAGTACCGCCGCGACAGGCGGCCGGCAAGCGGATGATGCCGGTGCCGTCGGGCAGGCCAGTGATTCGCCCATCGCCTTGTCGCGCTATGTCCTGCAAAGTGTGAAAGCGCCACAGGCCCGGGTGGGCACGGCGCCCTTTGCCGGCAAGCATTTTCTGATCACGGATGATGAACTGGGGGTGGCCACCCGGTTGGCTGCGCGCCTGCAGGCGCATGGCGCCAGTACCCAGGTGATCAGTTTCTCGGAACATGCCACCCTGCCGGAAAATCTGGCACAGGTGGATGGCTTGATTCATCTTTTTGGCTTGAATTCAATCGCCCGTGTGCGCGATGCCAAGCGGTTTTTCGATCTGGTGCGTGATACCTTGCTGCACAAGGCTTCCTATCTGCTGGTGGCCAGTGGCCTGGGGGGCAACTTCGGGCGCAAGGGGGATTCGGCAGAAGAGGTGCCCGAGGATTTCGGTCATGGCGCCGGCATGGCTGGCATGCTGAAAACGGTGGCCAGGGAATGGCCCGAAGTCAAGGTGCATTATGTGGATCTGGATATCAGCGAGCCGGCCGACGAGCTGGCTGCCTATCTGGAAATCGAACTGCTGGCCGAGAATCCACTGACTGAAGTCAGTTACCGCGAAGGCCATCGCCATCTGCTCAAGGTGGTTGAATCGGCCTTGCCATTGAGTGCCGAAATCAACCAGCTGGAGCTCGACAAACACAGCGTGGTGATGCTCACGGGCGGGGCGCGCGGCATCACAGCGCAACTGGCGGTGGCACTGGCACGGCGCTATGGCTGCCAGCTTGAACTGGCGGGACGCTCTCCCTTGCCGCAGTCCGAGGAGGACGCAGCAACACGTGCGGCGACGGACCTCAAGGCATTGCGCCAGCTGTTGATCCAGCAACACCCTGAACTCAAACCGGTGGACATCGAGCAGCGCTGCTCGCAGATACTGGCCGCCCGCGAGATACGCAATACCTTCGCCCAGATCGAAGCAGCTGGCGGGCAGGTGAATTACACCGCCATCGATGTGCGCGACATCGACGCCTTTGCGGCCTATATCGAAGGCCTGTATCAGCGTCATGGCCGCCTTGACGGCGTGATCCACGGTGCGGGTGTGGTCGAGGACAAGTTGCTGCGCCACAAGACGGCGGAAAGTTTTCAGCGCGTGTTCGATACCAAGGTGCGTGGCGCACTGATGCTCTACAAACTGCTGCGTGAAGACGTCAGATTCGTGGTGTTCTTTTCCAGTGTGGCCAGTGCTTTCGGCAACAAGGGGCAGGTGGATTACGCGACGGCCAATGATGTGCTCGACAAGATCGCTCACGCTTTGCAGTTGCGCGTCAAGGGCCGCGTACTGTCGGTGAATTGGGGGCCGTGGGCGGGCACCGGCATGGTATCCGCCGAGCTGGAACGTGAATACGCGCGCAAGGGCATCGGTCTGATTCCGCTTGAGGCAGGTGTGACCGCCCTGTTGCAGGAGCTGCAGTTCGGCAGGCGCGAAGATACACAGGTCGTTTTCATGTGCGCGACGCCCGAGAGCATGGGCATGGCCTACTGAGCGGCAGAGACCGGCAAACCGTGTCCGTGAATAAACCTTTCATCAGTGAGCCGATTGCCATCATCGGCATGGCCTGTATTTTTCCCGGTGCGCCGAATCTGCAGCGTTACTGGGAAAACATTATCCATGGCGTCGATGCCATCAGCGATGTGCCCGAGCAGCGCTGGTCCTCGGTGTTCTACGATCCGGAGTCCACGGAAGTCGATCGTTTCTATTGCCGGCGTGGCGGTTTTGTTGATGACTATGTCGACTTCGACCCGCTCAAGTATGGCGTGATGCCCAAGGCGGCTGCGGCGGCCGATCCCGACCAGTTGCTGAGCCTGCGCGTAGGCAGTGAAGCGCTGGCCGATGCCGGCTATGAACAGCGCGATTTTCCGCGTGAACGCTGTGGTGTGATCATCGGTCGGGGCAATTATCTGAGTGCCGGCACGCTGCGCCTGGAACAGCATGTACGCCTGGTGCAACAAATGTTGCAAGGCTTGCAGGCGCTGTTTCCCGGTTTGACCGACGAACAGCTGCAGACGGTGCGCAAGCAGATCAAGAGCAAGCTGGACTATTACGGGCCGGATGTGGCCATTGGCATGATTCCGAATCTGGTGGCTTCGCGCCTGGCCAACCGGCTCGATCTGCACGGTCCGGCCTATACGGTGGATGCCGCCTGTGCCAGTTCGCTGCTGGCCGTGGAGCAGGCTTGCGAGTCGCTGCGCAGTCGGCAGACCGACATGATGCTGGCCGGTGGTCTGCATTTCACCCATGATCTGACTTTCTGGGCAACTTTTTGCCAACTTGGTGCCTTGTCGCGCAGTCAGATGGTGCGGCCATTCTCGGCGGATGCGGACGGTATCCTGGCGGGTGAAGGCATCGGCATGTTGGTGCTCAAGCGCCAGGCGGACGCCGAGCGTGATGGCGATCGCATCTATGCCGTGATCAATGGCGTGGCCTCGGCCAGTGATGGGCGCAGCAGCAGTCTGATGGCCCCTGCCGTCAATGGTCAGTTGCTGGCCCTGCAACGTGCCTGGCAGCAAACGGATTTGCAGCCCGAGCAACTGGGTCTGCTGGAAGCGCACGGTACCGGCACGCCGGCAGGCGATCAGGCCGAACTGCAGACCGTGCAGCAGTTCTTCGGTGCCTGGCAAGCGCCGTCGGCGGGCTCTGCACAGCAACCCGTCCTGGGCTCGGTGAAGTCGATGATCGGCCACACCATGCCCGCAGCGGGAGTGGCCGGAGTCATCAAGGCGGCGCTGGCGGTGTACCACGGTGTGCTGCCGCCGACGCTGCATTGTGAAAATCCCCACGAATTGCTGGCGGCAACCCGTTTTCGCGTCGTGAATCAGCAGGAAGCCTGGTTACAGCAAGCAGGACTGCGGGTGGCCGCAGTCAATGCCTTTGGTTTTGGTGGCATCAACGCGCACGTGGTGCTCAGTCAGCATCAATCACCGGGTGTCGTCGCGCGTAAAACGGCCCAGCCAGAGCACTTGCCCAAGGTGGTCACCATCGCGGCCGACAGTCGCGATGAACTGCTGGCGCGTCTGCGTCAACAGCAGTGGGATCATCAGTTGGGGGATGGGCCCTGGCGTCTGGCCATCATCGAGCCAAACGACAAACGCATCGAGCTGGCGCTCAAGGTGGTCGACAAGGGACAGGCCTGGCATGGCCGCAACCAGATTTATTTTTCTACCGATGGTCTGATTGGCCAGGGCGGCAAGCTGGCTTTTGTCTTTCCCGGTGTCGATAGCCTTTTCGAGCCCCGGGCCGAGGACGTGGCTGCCTATTTCGATTTACCTTTGTCCGAGTTTTGTACGGCGGCCGATCCGGCAACGAATCTGCCGCATGTGGTACTGGGGCTGAATTGCTTCAATCGTTTGATGTTTGAGGTACTCGGGCGGCTCGGTGTCAAGCCGGATGGCCTGGCTGGGCACAGCATCGGCGAGTTTTCGGCCATGGCGGCGGGGGGCATGTTGACCCAGGAGCGGGTCGATGCCGTGATGGGCGTGCTGGAAGCGGATCCAGCCAGTTTGCAGGTGCCAGACGTGATCTTTCTTGCTGCCGGTTGCGGTCTGGACACGGCCAATGCTGCACTTGAAGGCCTTGAGGATGTTTGTGTCTCGCATGACAACTGCCCTCATCAGGTCATACTCTGTGGTCGGCAGGAGGTCATTGAGACAGTTGCCAAACGTCTGCTGGAGGGCAATGTGTTGAGCCAGCAATTGCCTTTTGTTTCGGGTTTTCATTCGCCGATGTTTGCCGGACACATGCAGCCGTATCGCGATTTTTATGCGGAGACCGATTTGTTTGAGCCGGAAACGCCTGTCTGGTCGGCGACTTCCTGTCGTCCGTTTCCCGATTCGATGGCCGACCAGAAGGCACTCGCGCTTGAGCATCTGGTGCAGCCGGTACGCTTCCGTCAGTTGATCGAGAACATGTACGACGAGGGGTTTCGCGTCTTTGTCCAGGTGGGTACCGGTAGTTTGGTCGGTTTTATCGAAGATACCCTGAAGCAGCGCGCGCATCTGGCGATTGCCTCGAATGTGGCCAAGCGTAGCGGTATGGAACAACTGATGCATCTGTTGGCGGCTCTCTGGGTGGAGAGGGCGCAGACGGCCACCCAGCTGCTCGGCCATGCTCAAGCGCCGCACAGACCCGATGCGGCATCCCGCATGATTCGTCTTAAATTGGGGGTGCCGCTGGTTGAGATTGACGAAGCGCTGACCCTGCCAACAAGTGCTGTTCCCAGCCTGCAGAATGCTGCCGATTTTTCGTCAGATGCGGCGGATCCATTGCAGGCTTTGTACCAGCAGACCATGTTGACCATTCAGCAGGCCGCCACTGATGTGCAATCGCTGTGGCAGTCAAGGCGTCAGCAGGCGGCGCAATCGCCGATAGCGGGTGCGAGGTCACAGCTGCCATCATCCTTGCCTGCTTCCGTATCCGTTGCGACTTCCCCGCCGGTCGCCAGCAAGGCTGCCGCAACACATGCACGCGTTGCGCCATTCAAGAAAGTGGTGCAGCAGCGACTTGATATCAACAGCAATATTCCCTATGTGACCGATCATGAGCTGTATCCGCAGCGCCCCGGCTGGCCGGTTGTGGAGGACCGTCACCCGGTGGTGCCGCTGACCATGGAAATCATGCTGATTCGCGAAGCGATTGAGGCCTGCCTGCCGGGGTTCGTGGTGATCCGTCTCAGGGAGGTACATGCCTTCAATTGGCTGGTGGTGGCCAGGCCCACAGATGTCTCGATTCATCTGGAGATGAAGCAATATCCGGAAATCGAGGTCGGTATTGAAGGCTATATGAAAGCCAAGGCGGTGATCGATGTGCGCTACCCGGCGCCATCCAGCCGTTTTGAAGGGCAGCGTAGCGGCGTGTTCGAGCGACGCTTGAAAAAGCGGACGGTGCAATTCGAAAATCAACGTCCAACGGCCGTCGACGCCCGTAGTCTGTATGCCGATCGCTGGATGTTTCATGGCCCGGCCTATCAGGGGGTGACGCAACTGGGGCCGATTGCCGACAATGGTATTTGCGGTCGCCTCAAGGCACCGGCCGGCAAGGGGGCCTTGCTCGATAACATGGGGCAGCTCGCCGGCTACTGGGTGATGGAGCAGGAGCGTGATTGTCTGGCCATGCCCATCAGTGTCGACAGAGTCAGTTTCTACGGCCCGGATCCTGCCGTGGGTCGTGAGTTCGATTGCCAGATATGGGTGCGTCACATTGATGGTGTGAGTTGTGTCACTGACCAGCGCTTGCTTGATGAGCATGGACAGGTGGTCATTACCATGGAAGGTTGGCAGACCCGGCGTTATCAGATGGATCGCCAGTTCTTCCTGCAGACCAAATTGATTCAGCAAAGACTAGTCAGCGAAGTGCTGGATGAAGGGGTGGTGTTGTTCCATGATCGCTACGACACGGCCATCGTGCGCGATTATCTGGCAAAGCGTTTTCTCAACCAGCTTGAGGTTGCGGACTATGAAGCGGCTTCTCCCCGCCGTCGCCGACAGTGGCTGAGTGGGCGGGTGGCCGCCAAGGATGCGCTGCGCGCCTATCTGTGGCGCAAGCATGGTGAGTACGATATTTTTCCCAAGGAATTGCGTATCAGCAATGATGTCCAGGGCCAGCCGCAAGTCGTTGCTCATGTCAGCAATGTCTTTGCAGAAAAGCTGTATCTCTCGATTGCGCACAAGGATACGCTGGCGCTGGCCATGGCCGCAGAAAAGCCGGTGGGTGTCGATATGGAAAAAATAGAACCGCGCAGCGATGAATTCATCCAGCTGGCAATGACGGCAGAGGAGGTCGCCTTGCTACCTGACGAGCAGCGGAATGAATGGGTGGCGCGCTTCTGGGTTGGCAAGGAAGCTGTGGCAAAATTGGCGGGAATCGGTCTGGGAGGCAAGCCGAAACAGTTTTGTATAAGTCAAATTGACGGGCAGAAGCTGAAAGTCAATGATCAATGGGTGATTACGCGTAGAATCGGCGACTACATCATTGGATGGACAATCTGAAAATGGCAGAAAGCAAGGATGCAGTACTGGAGCAGGTCATCAATATCATTCGTCAGGCAGTCAATGAAGACTGGATATCTGATTTCGACATCGACGCGCAGACCAGCTTCAATGATGATCTGGAGCTGGAGAGTATTGAGTTTGTAGGCATCGCCGAAAAAATCCAGGCACATTACGGCAAGCACATTGGTTTCATCGAGTGGCTGTCAGGCATGAAGATCGACCAGATCATCGCGCTGACGGTCGGTGATCTGGCTGATTTCGTTCATGCTCACCTCGGCCAGTCAGTGGCTTGATGCATGGCGCGCATACTCATCACCGTACCGCCCCTGACGGGACATATCAATCCAGCGTTTTCCGTAGCCGCTGAGCTGCAGCGACGCGGCCATGAAGTGTGCTGGGCTGCCCATGAAGTACTGACCAGAGGCATGATGCCGGAGACTGCACGGGTCTTTGCCTTGCCGATTGCGGCGGACTACATCGCGCGCATGCAGGAAAAATCACAGAAAGTACGTGGTCTGGCCAGCGTGCAGTTTCTCTACGAAGATTTCTGCCTACCTCTGGCCAGGGTGTCGCTGGCGCCGCTGGAGCAGATCGTGCACGACTTTCAGCCCGATCTGATGCTTTGTGATCACCAGATGCTGGCTGGCGCCCTGGTGGCGCGCAAGCGAGGAATCCCCTGGTTGTCGTTGGCAACAACCAGTGCCTCGATACTCAAGCTGTCGCACGTCGATGTGGTGGAACGCTGGCTCAGAGAGCAGTTGCGCGATCTGCAAATGGCGTATGGGATGTCCGAGCCAGTCGAGCGACCGGATTTTTCACCTCATGGCATTATTGTCTTTTCATCGCCGGAATTGATCGGCAGCCAGCATGAATGCCATGCCGGCAAATATCATTTTGTCGGCCCGGCATTTGCCCATCGTCCCCAGACGGTTGATTTTGACTGGTCACAACTGGATCCGAAACGACAGAAAATTCTGGTTTCCCTGGGAACGGTTTCACGGGATCGTGGCTTGCGCTTCTTTGGCGTGTTGATCGAGGCGCTGGCTGCCCTGCCGTTGCAGGTCATCATGGTCGGCCCGGAAAAACTGCGCGAACAGGCACCAAAAAACTTCATCATTCAGTCGCGTGTGCCGCAATTGGCATTGCTGCCACAGATGACAGCCGTCATCTGTCATGCTGGCCATAATACGGTGTGCGAAAGTCTGTCATTTGGTCTGCCGCTGATTGTTGCTCCGATCCGGGATGACCAGCCGGTGATTGCCCAACAGGTGATTGACGCCGGAGCCGGTCTGTACATGCGTTATGGCAAGGTGTCGGTTGCTGTTGCCCGCGAGACGGTACAGCGTTTGCTGGCTGAACCACAGTTTCGCAGCAATGCACAGCGTCTGGCTGAATCCTTCAAGCGTCTGGGAGGAGCCAACCAGGCGGCAGATGTGGTCGAATCTTTCTTGCCTGATGCAGGTGCTGCCGTTGCAGTCGCAGCTTCCTCTACATTTGCCCCTTCCGTATTGAATTGAAAAAGGCCACTCATGGTGTCATTGCGCACAAATGGCGTAGCCTTGCATTGTCAGCAACTGGGTGAACCTGGGAATCCTTTGCTGGTTATGTGCCACGGTCTGGTGTTTGGCAGCATCGCTACCTGGTATTTCACTGCAGCGGCGAAGCTGGCCACACGTTTCAATGTGCTGCTCTACGACCAGCGCGGTCATGGCAAGAGCGAGTTGCTTGCTGCCGGTTATGACCTGGAGACGATGACCCAGGATCTGGAGGGGCTGATAGGGCATTTCCAGTCGGCAGAAACTGGCCCGGGCGCAACCAAAGTCACACTGGTCGGCCACAGCTATGGCGCATTGATTGCGCTGAATTATGCGTTGCAACATGCCGCCCGCGTCGAAAAACTGGTGTTGATCGATGCTCCTCTGCCTGCCAACCATTACGTTTATCCGAGCATGGCCAATGCGGATAGTCGCGAAGCGCTGCAATGGCTTTTTCCCGAAGCGCTCAAACAAAAAGTGCAGCAGGGCAATCGTTCGGCCATGCGCTTTCAGGAACGTATGGAATATCTTTTCTTGCACAGCACTTTGCGGCAGGATGTGGCGGCGGCGGGAGATATTGAAGATGAGCGTCTGGCACAACTGGATATGCCGGTGCTCTGTCTGTATGGTAAAAACTCAGAATGTCTGGCTGCCGGGGAGCGCCTGGCACGGGTGATTCCGCAGGCACGCCTGCAATTGCTCGATTGTGGCCATTTCATCCCAATCGAAGCTCCTGAAGCCATGACGTGTGCGCTGGACGCATTCCTGTGACGCCTGTGACCAGCCAGAAAACGCCGGAGGTCATGGGGATGAATCGGCAGCAGATTCCTCATTCAGCGCTCTATACAGCGGCAACCTGGCAATGGGGTGGTTTGCCGTGTGCCGATATCGTTACGCCCCCGGGCGCCGCGAATGTTTTTCGCCTCGTCAATGCTTATCTCTTCCTGTATCGCCTGCTGAATCCGCAGAAGATATCGCTGAAGCACAATCTGTTGCATCGACATACGCTCATCGACGCGCTGCTGCAGCGTTCGCCATGTCGCCAGACCATCGAGATTGCTGCGGGATTTTCGCCTCGTGGCTGCATGATCAGTGCTGATCCTGCATGTCGATATTTCGAAGTCGATCTGCCCGCAGTTGTTGCCCTGAAGCGTGAGCAACTGGAACGAACGTCGGCAGGCAGGGCAATATTGGCGCGCCCGCAGTTTTGTTTGCGTGAGGGGGATATTACACAACTGGATTTTTCAGCGTTTCCTGCAGTACCCAGCTTCGTCATCAGCGAAGGCATCATGATGTACTTCAAGCGCGACCAACAGATGCTGATCTGGCGAAATATTGCCAGCTTCATCAAGGCACAGGGGGGGGAATACGTGTTTGACTATATCCCGCTTGATGATGAGCCGTCGCGCAGCCGGCCGGGCCAGTGGTTGAGTCAGCTGCGCCAACGTCTGACCAATGCGCCCCCGCCTTTTGCCTATGATGAACGGACCCGGCAGGATGTTATGGCTGATCTGCTGACAGCAGGGTTCACGCGGGTTGAGATGTTTGATACGGGAGTCTTGGCGCGCGACTGGTCATTGCCCCATGCGGCGGTGCCGACGCGCACCATCATCTATCATTGTCGCTGCCACTGATGCGCTTGGCCGGCTTCAGGCACTCATCGCGCGCCTGAAGTCTTCGATCAGTCGGTCGAGTTGGCCGTTCTTGTTGAAGGCGGCCGGTGTCGAGAAAACCACTTCGGTATGTTCGGGATGATTCATGATCACCACATTCATCTTGCCGACCGATCCGGGTATGCCGATACAGGTACTGGCCTTGAACTGCGGACATGAATAGTCTTCCGACTTGAACATTCCCATCGAAACAATGCCGCCACTCGGAATGACCTTGTTTTTTTCATAGAGCAGGTTGTCGGCGTTGTTGCGCATGTCCTTGCTCAGGATTGACATGGGGATCCATGGCACCCATTTGAAAATGGGCGGAATGACGCAGTCGAGATGATTCTTGATGCCCTGATTGATCTGCTGCATGACGCTTCTGGCGGTGGTGTCCGAGTCAACTTTCACGCGCAGATAGCCAGTCATGTTGGCTGTGGTATCAACATCCGTTCGCAGGCCGCGCATGTCGACCGGGATGGTGAAGCCGACTTCGCCCGCACTATGCGCGCGTGCGTGCTGTGCAAGAAAAACCGCCATTTTGGGCAGCATGTTGCCAATATTCTTGTTGATGATGATGCGCCGCCAGACGTAGGAAAGCTTTTCGCCATCACGCGCGCTGGGTTGCAGGATGGGCATGCACTCCATTTCAACGGGCTGTCCCTGGATGCTGTCCTGAAACCTGAGCCGAACCTCGGTATCGGTCAGAGACGAGAAGGAGCCGATGGGCGGCTCGTTGCGCAGGACGCGAAAGATATCCTTGACGAAATGCTGCAGTCCGCGTGCGTCCATGGCCGCATGGAGCACGCGGACAACGATGCGTATGGTTTTGCCGGGAATAAGATACAGGTCACAGACTGCGTCGCCGTGCAAGGCATCGAAAGGAGTATCCATGAACTCGGCACCACGCTCGCTGAAGCAATCCCAGTGTGGTGTGTCGATTTCATGAACCACGGGGGCGAGGCCGCTATCGACCCATTTGCTGAAGCCAAGAAAGGATTTCAGGCGAACGCGCGCACCGGGATTTTTTTCGGCGGCAACAATCACTGCATCCTGCAGCGCCTTGTGGGTGATGCTGCCGTGGCCTTCAGCCAGTGCCACGATGTTGTAACGATACAGTTCATTGATCGCCAGGGAAAAGCGTTCGGTCGCCGACATGCGACGTGAATACGACGAAGGCTTGGGGTGCTGGTTTGAGGACATGGGCGGCACTCAGGTTGGAAAGTGAACGTGACTTGTCTGCTGCAGTCGTATTGCGATTGATTTTAGCAACAATGATGTAGCCTCATCCGGCTGCACGTTGTCAGTAATCAAACGCCGGCATATGCGCCTATAGAGAAGGCGTGGCCGCCAGCAGCGGCAAGATGCAGGCAGCGTCGACGCCCAGTTTTTGCGGCAGCATGTCGTCGTTGATACGCAGCAATTCCTTGATTGCCATGAGATCGTCCGGTAACGCGGCATCGCTCCAACCGTTGGCCGTATGACGTGCCAGGTCGACAGCCAGGGCAACGGTTCTGATACGTGGGTTGCTGGCGTTACTGTGATCCATAAGCTGCGCCAGCAGTTGCGGCAAACCCCAGTAACGGATGAGGGCTTGCTGCAGTTCGAGCAGGGTCATGCCATAGACTTCGATCTGCGCACTGGCGCTGCGCAGGTGCGGCTCGGCCGCCTTGTGCTCTTCAACGCGCAAAGCCGGGCCGGGCGCGAAACACCACATCAGTAATTCGGCAATGTCGTGCAGCAAGGCGGCCAGAGTGATCTCATCGACATTCAGATCGCAGCGATGGATCGCCCAGTCACGTGCCCAGTGTGCGGCCCGACGCGAACGCTGGATGACCTTGAGCAAGCCCAGCAGCGCCCTGGGGCGGCTTTTCAGATGATCTTCAACGCGCGGCAAGTTGTCGAAGTGATGAAAAAACGGATCCACGCCGATCATCAGCAAACCCTGCTCGACGGTTGTGATGTCAGTCAATTGAGTTTTTCGACGATGTCTGGCGAGATGCATAAACACCCGCAAGGTCATCAACGGGTCTTGCAGGATGGCGTTCGACAAGGTGCGGACATTTACGCTTTCCATCTGGCCGCGCAGTTTGCAGAGTGCCTCGTCCGTGTGCCGCAGTACGGGGAGGTCGGCCTGTGCAAACAACAGCACCCAGGCGTCGGTGTCGGGTAAAGGATGTTCGATCAACATGCGGGTACGCCAGCTCCGTATGGAAACATGCGTTGATTATGACAGTACGTAAGAGTCTGTGGTGTTTTCAGGTCTTTGAAATCACAACGAATCTTTCCGATCACAAGAAAAAGTTGCACAAAAGGGTTTACAAGCGTTTTAAAGCTACCTATAATTTCGTTTTTCTGCTGCTGACCACTCAGCGGCGCTCTCCAGGTAGGGGAGTTGATTGAGATCTTTAAAAACTGGACAACCGATAGGTGTGGGTGCTTGTTGGGTGTGTAGTAGATATTCTGTGTGCTGAAAATCGAAGGTACGCGGGTTGAT
>JAHRWT010000068.1 GCA_019105045.1 Sterolibacterium sp. | reverse complement strand
CATCAAGGTGATCGACCTGGTCTGTCCCTTCGCCAAGGGCGGCAAGGTCGGCCTGTTCGGCGGCGCCGGCGTGGGCAAGACCGTGAACATGATGGAGCTCATCAACAACATCGCCAAGCAGCACGGCGGTTACTCCGTGTTCGCCGGCGTGGGCGAGCGTACCCGCGAGGGCAACGACTTCTACCACGAAATGAAGGACTCCAACGTGCTCGACAAGGTCTCGCTGGTCTATGGCCAGATGAACGAGCCGCCGGGCAACCGTCTGCGCGTGGCACTCACCGGCCTGACCATGGCCGAAGCCTTCCGTGATGAAGGTCGTGATGTGCTGTTCTTCGTCGACAACATCTACCGCTACACCCTGGCCGGTACCGAAGTGTCCGCACTGCTCGGCCGTATGCCGTCTGCCGTGGGTTACCAGCCGACGCTGGCCGAAGAAATGGGTCGCCTGCAGGAGCGCATTACCTCGACCAAGGTCGGCTCGATCACCTCGGTGCAAGCCGTGTATGTGCCGGCGGATGACTTGACCGATCCGTCCCCGGCCACCACCTTCGGCCACTTGGACGCCACCGTCGTGCTTTCGCGTGACATCGCCGCGCTGGGTATCTACCCGGCCGTCGATCCGCTCGATTCCACCAGCCGCCAGATCGATCCCAACGTGATCGGTGAAGAGCACTACAACACCACCCGCGCCGTGCAGCAGACGCTGCAGCGTTACAAGGAACTGCGCGACATCATCGCGATTCTGGGCATGGACGAACTGGCACCGGAAGACAAACTGGCCGTGGCGCGCGCCCGCAAGATCCAGCGCTTCCTGTCGCAGCCCTTCACGGTGGCCGAAGTATTCACCGGCGCGCCGGGCAAGTATGTGCCGCTCAAGGAAACCATCCGTGGCTTCAAGATGATCATCGACGGTGAATGCGATCACCTGCCCGAGCAGGCTTTCTACATGGTCGGTACCATCGATGAGGCTTTCGAAAAGGCCAAGACGCTGCAGTAAGCCGACCGAGGAGGCGCGGTTCCTGCCCGCCTCCCGCCCTGAACGGAGAACAAGATGGCCATGACCATACATGTTGATGTCGTCAGTGCCGAGGAGTCCATCTTCTCGGGGCTGGCCGAATTCGTTGCCCTCCCCGGTGAAGCCGGCGAGCTGGGTATCCTGCCCGGCCACGTGCCGCTGCTGACGCGCATCAAGCCGGGTGCTGTGCGCCTCAAGCTGCCGCAGCAAACCGAAGAAGAACTGGTTTTCGTCGCCGGCGGTATGCTCGAAGTCCAGCCCAATCTGATCACTGTGCTGGCCGATACTGCCATCCGTGGCAAGGATCTGGACGAAGCCCAGGCCCAGGCGGCAAAGAAACACGCCGAAGAAGCCATGGCCAATCGCAGTTCCGAACTCGATTACGCCCGCGCCCAGGCCGAACTGGCCGAAGCCATCGCCCAACTGGCGGCCATCCAGAAATTGCGCAACCGTCGGCATTGAGTATTGAGCATTGAGTTTTGGCTGGATGCTTCGGCGATGGCAGCAAACAAAAACCCGGCCGATGGCCGGGTTTTTGTTTCTGAGGCAATAACGGCTGGCTTGCGGGTGTGACGGCAGCGTGTCAAAACAAAGTCACAAAACAAAGTGGACTGGACTGTCCAGTCCACTTATAATCTGGCAGCTATGTCACCTGCCAACGCCAGCCCCCCTGTCAGCGAAATGCGCGCCCGCCTTGTCGAAGCGGCGGCCGAGGCGTTTTTTGAAGTGGGTTACAGCGTCAGCATGGGGGCGATTGCGGCACGCGCAGGGGTGGCCAAGCAGACGTTGTACAACCACTTTTCCGGCAAGGACACGCTGTTTTCCGAAGTGGTTCGCCGTGATGCGCAGCGCATGAGCACGGCGCTGGAAGCCGATGGCGGCAGTTTGCGCACGCGTCTGTTGCGCTTTGCCATTGCCTTTCGCACGCTGGTGCTGAGCCAGCGCTGTACGGCGCTGCACCGGACGCTGATTGGCGAATCGCTGCGTTTTCCGGAAATGGCGCGGGCGTTTTACGAATCCGGCCCGGCCCATACCATCCAAGAGTTGACCCGTCTGCTTGCTGAAGAAATGCGCGCTGGTCGCCTGCGTGGCGATGGCGCAGCCGATGCCGAATTTGCTGCCGACATGTTGCTGAGCATGTTGGGCGGCACGGAACGCACGCGCTGCCTGCTCGGCATGGAAGGTGCCATGGCAGATGAGAATCCGGCACGTGCGGAAAAAATCGTCGATGGTTTTCTGCGCATGTTCAAGCGTTGAATCAACGGCACGACGGTACAGAACAAACAGTTGCAACTCATCATCCCGACCAGACAAACATGTATCGAACAGGAGAAACCCAGATGGCTCGCCCGACATTCCTCAACAAGCGCATACTGTTGATCAGTCTGCTTGGCCTGACGCTGGCCGGCTGCGGTGGCGAAGGACAGCAGGGGCCGGCCGGTAGCAAAGGTCCGGCTGGCCCTGGCGGTGCGGCAGCTCCGGAAGTGATGGTGATCCAGCCCCTTCAGGGCTCGGCGGCGATCACCCAGGACCTGCCCGGTCGCCTGCAGGCAGTGCGCACCGCCCAGGTGCGGGCACGCGTCGAAGGCATTGTCGAAAAACGCCTGTTCACCGAAGGCAGCGATGTGAAGCAGGGACAGACACTGTTCCAGATCGATGACCGTAGTTACAAGGCGACAGCCACTTCGGCCATGGTCGATGTGGAAGTGATGAAGGCGGCCTTGAAGCGTTACGAACCACTGTTGCCGAGCAAGGCGGTCAGCCAGCAGGAATACGACCAGGCCCAGGTCAAGCTGATGCAGACTCAGGCAGCGTATACCAAGGCCAGGATCGATCTGGAAAATACCCAGGTGCCCGCATCCATCAGTGGCCGCATCGGGCGTGCCCTGGTCACCGAAGGCGCTCTGGTGGGCCGGGGCGAGCCGACCCATCTGGCGACCATCGAACAGGTCGATCCGATCTACGCCAATTTCACCCAGTCGAATGCCGAGCTGCTGCGTTTGCGCAAGGCCATGCAGGCCGGCAAGCTGCAGCAGACCGACCAGGCTCAGCTGGAACTGGTGCTGGAAGATGGCAGCGTCTATCCCTTGCCCGGCAAACTGGCATTCAGTGATCTGGCGGTTGAAACGGAAACCGGCGCGGTCAATCTGCGCGCCCTGTTTCCCAATCCCAAACATGAGCTGCTGCCCGGCCAGTATGTGCGCGTGCGCTTCAAGCAGGGCCAGCTGGACAACGTCCTGCGTGTGCCGCAAGCCGCAGTGATGGCCAGCGAACAGGGCCAGCTGGTGATGGTGGTGAATGCCGAAAACAAGGTTGAGCCTCGTCCCATAGAAACCGCCGGCATGAGCGGGCCGGACTGGCTGGTCAGCGCGGGTCTGCAAGGCAATGAAAAAATCATCATCAAGGGTCTGCACCGGGCGCGGCCGGGCAGTGTCGTGCAACCCGTGAGCCAGGATGCCACGCCTGCCGGTGTTGCAGCGGATTCTGATTCGACGCCAGCCAACAGCGCCAAGAAATAAGGATTTTCCATGTTCGCCAAATTTTTTATCGACCGCCCGGTCTTTGCCTGGGTGATCGCTCTGATCATCGTGCTGACCGGCATGTTGGCCCTGAAGAACCTGCCGGTCACTTCCTATCCTTCGGTCGCGCCACCGGCATTGACGGTTTCCGTGAAATATCCCGGAGCTTCCGCGCCGGTGATGGAAGAAACCGTGACCACGCTGATCGAGCAGGAGCTCAACGGTATCGAGAACCTGAGCTACATGGAATCGGAAAGTGAGCAGGGCACGGCCAGCATCAGCCTGGTTTTTCAAGCCGGTACCGACCTGGACGTGGCTTCGGTGGAAACCAACAATCGCATCAAGCGAGTGGAATCCCGCTTGCCGGAAGAAGTGCGCCGTCAGGGGATCACTGTCTATAAATCGGCACGCAACTATTTGCTGATTTCGGTGCTCTATTCGCCGGACAAAAGCATGGACAGCGTGGCTCTGGGCAGCTATGCCGCCACCCATGTGCTGGAAAACCTGCGCCGCGTGCCCGGCGTGGGGGAGGCCATCTTGCTGGGGACGGAATACTCCATGCGTCTTTGGCTGGAGCCGGGCAAGCTGGAAGCCTATGGTCTGACGCCCGGAGATGTCACGCGGGCCGTGCGCGCCCAGAACGTGCAGCTGGCCATTGGTGAAATCGGCCAGTTGCCCGCTGAGCCGGGACAGCAGTTGAATGCGGTCATCACCGCGCAAAGTCGCCTGAAAACACCCGAGGAATTCGGCAACGTCATTGTCCGCGCCAGCCTGGATGGCTCGACCGTGCGGGTCAAGGATGTGGCCAGGGTTGAGCTGGGTGCCCAGGATTATTCCGTGCGCGCACGCTACGATGGCCAGCCGGCCGTGGGCATCCCGATTCGCACCCTGCCGGATGCCAATGCGCTGGAAACCGCCCGTGCGGTGAAAGCCAAGTATGCCGAGCTGGCGGCCAGTTTCCCGCCCGGCGCAGTGGATTTCGCCATTCCCTATGACACCTCGCAGTTCATCGACGTATCGATTGCCGAAGTGGTGCATACCCTGGTGATCGCCATGATCCTGGTGTTCGCTGTGATGTACCTGTTCCTGGAAAGCATCCGCGCCACCTTGATTCCGGCCATTGTCATGCCGATTTCGCTGTGCGGCGCCTTGGTCGGGCTGTATGTTTTCGGCTATTCGATCAACATCCTGACGCTGTTTGCCATGGTGCTGGCCATCGGCATCATCGTTGATGATGCCATCGTGGTGGTGGAAAACGTCGAACGCATCATGCGTGAGGAAGGCTTGCCACCGCGGGCAGCCACCCGCAAGGCGATGGACCAGATCGTCGGCGCCATCATCGCCATCACGCTGGTGCTGTCGGCAGTGTTCGTGCCGATGGCGTTCTTCAGCGGCTCGGTGGGGGCGATCTATCGCCAGTTTTCGGTCACGCTGGTGATTGCCATGCTGTTCTCGGCCATCCTGGCGCTGACGCTGACGCCGGCCCTGTGCGCCACCATCCTCAAGCCCTATACCGCCCAGCATCATGCCCGTGGCGGCTTCTTCGGCTGGTTCAATGGCTTTTTCGGCCGCACCACCGACCGCTACCAGTCCAGTGTCAGCCGCATCTTGCGGCGTACCGGGCTATCCATGCTGATCTACGGCATTTTCATCGGCATCATGGGTTGGATGTTCATGCACCTGCCGGGCAGTTTTCTGCCGGAAGAAGACCAGGGCTATTTCATCGGCATTCTGCAGCTGCCTTCCGGTGCCTCGCAGGAACGGGCGCTGGATGTGCTGGCGCAAGCTGAACAAGCCTATCTGGCCCAGCCCGAAGTACAGCACGTGGTCGGTGTGGCCGGTTTCTCCTTTGTTGGTCGCGGACAGAATACCGGCACCAACTTCGTCAATCTCAAACACTGGAATGAACGCAAGGGAGAGGCCCACGCCGCCGGCACGCTGGTTGGCCGCATGAACGGCATCCTTTCGCAGATCAAGGAAGCCATGGTCTTTGCCGTGAACGTACCGCCGATTCCCGAGCTGGCGGCCGTTGGTGGTTTCGATTTCCGTCTGCAGGATCGTGGCGCCATGGGCCGCGACAAGTTGATGGAAGCGCGCGACATGATCCTTGGCATGGCGGCCCAGCATCCCGCCCTGGCGGGCGTGCGTCCCGAGGGGCAGCAACCCGGCCCGGAACTGCGCCTGGACATCGACCGGGTCAAGGCCCAGGCGCTGGGGGTAGAAGTGGCTGAAATCAACGAAACCCTGCAATCCACATTGGGTACGGCCTACATCAATGACTTCGTGCGCCAGGGCCGCATCCTGCGCGTACAGATGCAGGCCGATGCCCATACCCGGGGCCGCCCCGAGGAAATCATGCGCATGATGGTCAGAAATCGGCATGGCGAGCTGGTGCGCCTGTCTGAATTCGCCACCACGCAATGGACCGTCGGCCTGCCGCGCATGGACCGCTACAACGGTATGCCCTCGCTGAAGATTTCCGGCAACCCGGCGCCCGGCCACAGTACCGGCGAAGCGCTGGCAGCGATGGAAGAAATCGCCGCCCAGTTGCCGCCCGGCTTCGGCTATGAATGGTCGAGCACTTCACGCGAGGAACAGGCTTCGGGCAGTCAGGCACCGTTCCTGTTCGCCGTCTCGCTGATCGTGGTCTTCCTCTGTCTGGCCGCACTGTACGAAAGTTGGTCGATCCCGCTGGCCGTGCTGCTGGTGGTGCCGCTGGGTGTGCTCGGCGCGCTGGTGGCCGTGCATCTGCGCGGTCTGCCCAATGATGTGTATTTCAAGGTCGGTTTGATTGCCATCATTGGTCTGTCGTCGAAGAACGCCATTCTGATCATCGAATTTGCCCGCGAGTTGCAGGAACAGGGACGCTCGCTGATCGATGCCACGCTGGAAGCCTGCCGTATGCGCTTCCGGCCTATTCTGATGACCTCGATTGCCTTCATCTTCGGCGTGCTGCCGCTGGCCATCAGCAGCGGTGCCGGCGCCCAAAGCCGCCATGCGCTGGGTACCGGCGTGCTCGGCGGCATGTTGGCGGCGACCGTGCTGGCGGTGTTGCTGGTGCCGGTGTTCTTCGTCGTCATCAGCCGGATTTTCCCCAGCCATGCCCGTCATTACCAGGCGTCTGCAGAGCAGACGCAGGAGAAGTCAGATGACTAAACTGCGCACCATTTGTACCACGCGTACCATTCGTACCATGCGTACCACGCATACCAGTCACATCGCTCGTCGCACCGGCCAGTGGCTGCTGCTCGCCGGCCTGCTCAATCTGGCCGGCTGCGCCAGTGGGCCGGACTATGCACGCCCGGGCCTGGCCCAGTCATTGCCGGCCAGCTGGTTTGCCGCTGATACGGCCAGCACGCACGAAACCGCAGCAAGCCCCCAGGAAGCCCTGCCCGACTGGCGTGATTATTTCAACGAGCCTCGCCTGCAGGCATTGATCGAACAGGCGCTGACGCACAATCGCGATCTGCAGGCGGCCACCGCGCGCATTGCCGAAGCTCGCGCCCTTTACGGCATCGAGCACAGCAACCGCTGGCCACAGCTGGAGATCGTCGGCAAACGCGATGCGGCGCACCTGCCCGGCAGTCTGAGCATGACCGGTCAGCCGCAACTCAGTCAGCGCTTTGATGCCGGCCTCGAACTGCTCAATTACGAAGTGGATTTCTGGGGCCGCGTGCAGCGTCTGGATGAAGCCGCACTGGCCAGCTATCTGGCCAGCGAAGAAGCACAGCGCGCTTTTCGTCTGGCGCTGATTGCCGATGTCGCCCATGCCTATTACAGCCAGTGCGAATTGCACGAGCGCATCGCCGTGGCGCGGGCGTTGCAGGACAACCGCAAGGAAGTGGCCGTACTGTCCGACCAGCGCCGCCAGGCCGGCCTGATGGGTTCGATGGACTACCTGCGCGCTGCCGCTGCCGCTGAAGCGGCCCGCAGCGACCTGGCCTTGCTCGAACAGACCAGCGCGGCAGCGGATCATTGGTTGCAACTGTTGGTGGGCAGCTGGCAGCAGACAGCGGAAACCACGCAAACTGAACAGGCCGAAGCCGCCAGGCAAAGCGCCACCCTGCCCACTGCCCGCCCGCTGGCCAGCCAGCAACTGGCACCACTGGCCGCCAACCTGCCGGCCGATGTGTTGCTGCAGCGCCCCGATGTGCTGGCCGCCGAACAGCGCCTGATCGCCGCCAACGCCCACATCGGTGCTGCGCGGGCCGCCTTCCTGCCCAGCCTGACCTTGACCGGCCTGCTGGGCACGGCCAGCAACGGCCTGTCCGGCCTGTTCGAGTCCGGCAGTCGCGCCTGGATCTT
Source organism: Sterolibacterium sp. (assembly GCA_019105045.1). GTDB lineage: Bacteria > Pseudomonadota > Gammaproteobacteria > Burkholderiales > Rhodocyclaceae > Sterolibacterium. The sequence continues at coordinate 1,765 of JAHRWT010000068.1, read as the reverse complement.
CAAGCCGCAGCTGCGCCTGCCGCTGTTCAACAGCGGACGTGATGCGGCCAATGTCGATCTGGCCGAAGCCCGCAAGCACGTGGCGGTGGCCGAATACGAAAAAGCCATCCAGCAGGCTTTTCGCGAAGTTGTCGATCTGCTCGCCGCTCGCGTCCATCTGAACGAGCAGTTGCAGGCCCAGCAAGCCAATCTGCACATCCAGCAAGAACGGGTTGCCTTGTTTGAAGCTCGCTACTCGGCGCAGATTTCGCATTATCTGGAAGTGCTCGACGCCCGTCGTGACCTGCAACTGGCCGAACAGACCACCCTGCAAAGCAAACGCGCCGTGCTGGATAACGCCGCCCAGCTCTACAAGGCACTGGCCGGCAGTGGCGCGGGCCAACAGCAAGGCCCGGCAGTGGCGACGGTAGAATAGTCGTTTCGTCGACTTGCCTTGATGTTGTCATGACCACCGCAGCCGAAAACTTCGTCGAACTCAGTGATGTGCATTTCGCCTATGGCGAGCGCCAGATCCTGCGTGGCATCAATCTGAAGATTCCACGTGGCAAGGTGGTGGCCATCCTCGGCGTCAGTGGCAGTGGCAAGACCACCTTGCTGCGTCTGCTCGGTGGCCAGCTGCGGCCCAGCCAGGGCAGCGTCAAGGTGGCCGGACAGGAAGTGCCCGCGTTGAATAACGACCAGCTGTACGCCCTGCGCCGCGACATGGGCATGATGTTCCAGATGGGGGGCCTTTACAGCGACATGTCGGTGTACGACAACATCGCTTTTCCCATGCGCGAACTGACTGACCTGTCCGAAGAAATCATCCACGACCTGGTGCTGATGAAACTCCACGCCGTCGGCCTGCGCGGTGCGGCCAGCATGATGACCGGTGAGCTGTCCGGCGGCATGGCGCGCCGCGTCGCCCTGGCCCGGGCGATTGCTCTCGACCCGCAGCTGATCATGTATGACGAGCCTTTCGCCGGCCTTGACCCGATCTCGCTCAACGTCATCGCCCACCTGATCCGCACCCTCAACGATGCCCTTGGCGTGACGTCCATCGTCGTCACCTACGATATGTCGGAATCACTGAAAGTCGTCGATTACGCCTACTTCATCCACGATGGCGTGGTAGTGGCCGAAGGCGTGGCCGCCGAAATGTTCGATTCCGACAACCCTTTCGTCCATCAATTCGTGCATGCCAAGGCCGATGGCCCGGTGGCGTTTCATTATCCCGGACAGCCCTATCCGGGTGATCTCGGTCTGGGTTGAAGCGGCTGCTCAGGAAGCTGTCCCGCCTGCTCCCAGGCTGATGCGCACCAGTTGGGGAATGTTGTCAGCATCGAGTTTGGCCATCATGCGCGCCTTGTGCACTTCCACGGTACGCACGCTGATGCCGAGCAGCTCGGCGATTTCGCGATTGTGGCGGCCGGCGATGACCTGATCCATGACTTCCTGTTCGCGGGGAGTCAGGGTTTTCAGGCGTTGTGCGAATTCCTCCTGGCTGCGGCGGACTGCTGCGCTGGCCGTTTGCCGGCTGAAACTGTCTTCAATGGCTTGCAGCAGGCGGGTTTCATCCAGTGGTTTTTCGAGAAAGTCGACAGCGGCCGTGCGAAAGGCTTCGCGCGCCGAAGCCACATCGCCATGGCCGGTGATGATGATGACGGGCAGCTGGCAGCCACGTGACTGCAATTCCTTCTGCAGGCGCAGCCCGTCCATGCCCGGCATACGGATATCGACGATCAGGCAGCCCTGCCAGTCGGCCTGCAGGGCGCCCAGCAGGCTG
>JAHRWT010000067.1 GCA_019105045.1 Sterolibacterium sp. | reverse complement strand
ACCATGGCCTGCCGCATTCCGGGCAAGGAGGAGTTTCACGAGATGCTGCGCTATTTTCGCCAGCGCATCGAGCAGACGGGCGTGATCCTGCATCTCGGGCAAGCTGCCACGGCCGACCTGCTGCAGGGCTACGACGAAGTGATCGTCGCCACCGGCGTGAGGCCGCGCGATCCAGGCATCGCCGGGCAGGAGGAGGGCGCGGCGCGTGGGCAGGTGTTGAGCTATGTCGACGTCCTGCGCCATGAGCGGCCGGTCGGACAGCGCGTCGCCATCGTCGGCGCCGGCGGCATCGGTTTCGATGTGGCGGAGTTCCTCGTCCAGCAGGGAACGTCGGCAACGCTGGATATCGATGTCTGGCGCGCCGAATGGGGCGTCGTCGATCCCGCGCAGGCGCCTGGTGGCCTCGGCCTGGCGGCGGCAGGACACAGCAGCGCACCGGCGCGCGCCGTGACGCTGCTGCAGCGCAAACCCGGCAAGCTCGGCGCCGATCTCGGCAAGACCACCGGCTGGATCCATCGCGCGCAGCTCAAGATGAAGGAAGTCGCCATGCGCTCCGGCGTGAATTACGAACGCATCGAGCCGCGCGGACTGCTGGTCAGCCAGGGCGAAAAACATCAGGACGAACGCTGGATCGACGTCGACAGCATCGTGCTGTGCGCCGGGCAGGAGCCGCTGCGCGAGCTGGAAGCGCCGCTGCGTGCAGCCGGCTGTTCGGTGCACGTGATCGGCGGCGCGCTCGATGCGAGCGGACTCGACGCCAAACGCGCCATCGAGCAGGGCTGCCGCCTGGGAGCACGCTTATGAACGCCGGGAGCGAACGCATCCGCGTCAGCGTCGACGGCGAAATCGCCTATGTGACGTTGAATCGGCCCGACAAGCACAACGGCATGGACTTCGCCATGCTGCGGGCGATGGTTCGGGCACAAAAGCAACTCAAGCGCCGGCGCGACATCCGCGCGGTGATCCTGCAGGGCGCCGGCTCATCGTTCTGCGCCGGGCTGGACTTCAAGTCGGCGCTGGCGCGACCGCTCGAAACACTGCTGATGGGCCTGCAATTGTGGTGGCCGTGGCGCAACAATTTCCAGCGCTGGAGCGTGGGCTGGCGCGATCTCGGCGTGCCGGTGATCGCGCTGATCCACGGCAACTGCTACGGGGCGGGGATGCAACTGGCGCTGGGCGCGGACATCCGCATCAGCACGCCGGATGCGCGCTATTCGCTGATGGAAACCAAATGGGGCTTGATTCCCGACATGGGCGGTACGCCCTTGCTGCGCGACCTGGTGCCGCTCGACGTGGCCAAGGAACTGGTCATGACGGGCCGCGTCATCGACGCCGCCGAGGCGCACGCCTTCGGCCTGGTGACCCATCTCAGCAACGATCCGCTGACCCATGCGCGGCAACTGGTCGCCGAAATCGCCACGCGTTCGCCGGATGCGGTGGCCGCCGGCAAGTTACTGCTGCAGCGCGCCTATGCCGTGGCCGATGGCGCAGCCTTGCGCGCCGAACGACGCTGGCAACGCCGCCTCATCGGCCGGGCCAATCAGCGTGCGGCGATCGCGCGCAATAGCAGGCCGGATGCGCCGGATGGAAAGTCCATCAAGCCATGGGGAAAGCGCCGGATCGGATAGGGAAGCACTGATTTGTAGTGCGGCGCATGCACAAAACAGCCGCCTCTTTCACCCGCTGGCAGGCGAAAGAGGCGGTGGGGAACGATGCCCGGATGTGCTCAGAAACGCTCAGAAGCGTTCAAAAGTGATAGCCCAGCGTAGCCGAAGTCGCCACGGTGGGAATATCGAGATCCGCCTTGCTGGTCAGCACGACACTTCCGTTCTTGTCGCGGACGCGGATGGTGGCCGTGGTTTTGATCGGCACGTAGGCAACCGAAGCGCCCAATGACCATTTGTCGTCCAGCATGTAGCTGATGCCGGCATTGAACAGCGGGCGAATGGCCGAGGACGCCTTGGCTTCGGTTGAGACAGCTGCTTTACCCAGCAGGGCATTGACTGGATCGGCAATAAAACCACCCGTCAATTTCAGGTTGTTGTCAAAATTCGACCTCAGCTTGACATCGGTGAAGAAGCTGTAGCCCAAACCCACCCCGACGAAGGGGTGCCAGCTATCGCCTTTTTCGCCAAAGTGATATTGCATCATGACCGAAGGAAACCAGTGGCGCACGGTGGCTACCGGGTTATTTGCCGCTTTGCCCATTTCCACAGGTGGAACCAACTTATTGAGTACACCCGGCGTCGTGACCGAGCCGTGGCCAATCACATCCAGCACGGGCGGCACACCGCCAACGGCGGTGATGGCGATGTGATCGGTCAGGAAATAGCTCAAGGTCAGGATGGGTTTGACGGCATTGCCAATGGTTTGCTCGGTGCCCGGCGAACTGAAACTGGTGGGGACAAGCCCCAGTTTCGGCCCCAGAGTGTTGGGGTCAAGCTCATTATGCTGCGGCGTACTGGAACTGCGCGAGTTGTTGATGCTGACGAAGCCCATGGTCATGATCAGGTCGCCGGGGGCGGCATGGGCCGGACTGGCTGCGCCCAAGCCCGCCAGCAACAACGGGGCGACAAGGGTGCCGGCAAAAGCAAAATTCTTCATAGTCTCTCCTTATAATTCATATAGTTATTATAGTTATATAATGTGTTACTTTAGAAACCCTTGCTTGAGTGCCTCATCCACCCAGCGAGCGTATTTGCTGGATTTTGCGGCATCCACATATTTTTTGTCAGCCGCCACCTTGATCATGCCCTGCATGCTGCGCAGCGGAATCTTGCGGATGTTCATGTTGGAAATGCCGGTCGGCAGGCCCGGGCCAAGGTCCGGATCGATCAGATAAGTGACCCGGGTATGTTCGCGGTCGATCCACTCCAGTCGATATTGAGCGTAGAAGCTGGGCATGCGGAACAGACTTTTGCCCGAGTCATACTGGATGTCGTTGGTCGAGCGCGCTTCGATCAGGTTGATGTGCTTGGCGTAATCCACGGTGACGGTCGAGCGCAGCACCATGTCGCGATCGCGCAGGATGGGAATGTGCTGATGCAGCCAGAAGACGATGGTGTCCTTCTCGTCATCCTCCACCTTCAGCACCTTGGTCGCCTTGCAGTCGGCCATCCAGTCGGGAAAGTTTTCAATATCATGCAGGATCGTGCCGACGACTTCGATACGGGCGGGCACATCGCAAACCGCCTTGGCGGCCACATATTCCTTGCCGGAAACTTCGCTGCTGTAGCTTTTGCACGGCCCTTCGCTGCGCTCCAGTTTCCAGTTATAGGTATGCGGCTCGTTTGCGCCAGGCGCAGGTTCGTTGCCGGTCTGGGCATAGGTGACGAGAGGCATCAGCGCGGCGAGCAGGGTGGTGGCCACTGCGCCACGCCATTGAGTGGCGATCCGGTTTCCTGCAAAACTTTCCGGGGCTTGTTTCGTGTTCATTGCAACTCCTCCTTTGATATTGTGGTTGGTGCGACCTGAACAAACTTGAGCTTCTGCAGCGGTATGACGATAAGACGATAGCGACCTGGTTTTCTCCAAAAAATCAGTGTGAGCTCTGTGGCTGTTGTTCGCGCAATTCGCGGCGCAGGATTTTGCCCACAATCGACTTGGGCAAGTCATCACGGAACTCGACCATACGCGGAATCTTATAGCCGGTCAGGCCGGTGCGGCAATGCGCGATGATCTCTTCGGCCGTGAGCTGGGGATTGCGGCTGACGACAAACACCTTGATGCGCTCGCCGGCGATTTCATCCGGCACGCCGATGGCGGCGACTTCAAGCACATCCGGGTGGCTCATGATGACTTCCTCGACTTCGTTCGGAAAAACGTTGAAGCCGGAGACCAGGATCATGTCCTTCTTGCGGTCGATCAGGCGGATGTAGCCTTGTTCATCCATCACGCCCACATCGCCGGTGGCCAGCCAGCCATGTTCATCCAGCACGCGTGCCGTTTCCTCAGGACGCTGCCAGTAGCCGAGCATGACTTGCGGGCCATGCACGCAGAGCTCGCCAGATTCGCCGGTGGCCGCCCAACTGCCGTCCTCACGCCGCATGCGCACATAGGTCGATGGCACGGGTACGCCGATGGAACCGTTGAATTCCACCGGTTTGGAAATATCCACCGGATTGATGGTGACGATGGGCGAGCATTCGGTCAGGCCGTAGCCTTCGACAACACCCACACCCGTAACTTTTTTCCATTTTTCCGCCACCGTGCGCGACATCGCCATGCCGCCGGCCATGGCCAGCTTCAGCGGACGAAAGTCGCGGCGGCAGAATTCCTCGTTTTCCAGAAACGAGGCAAACAGCGTGCTGACCGCCGTGATGCCGCTGAATTGCTCCTTGCGCAGGATCAGGGTCATGCGCTTGGTGTCGCGCGGGTTGGCGATGAGGATGTTGCGCCCGCCCAGGCCGAGGAAGATCAGGCAATTCACCGTCAGCGAATAGATGTGATACATCGGCAGCGGTGTCAGCACCGTCTCGATTTCATCGGTGAGCTGGCCTTCGGCCCAGGCCTTGGCCTGCAGCAGGTTGGCGATGATATTGCGGTTGGTGAGCATCGCGCCCTTGGCCACGCCGGTGGTGCCGCCGGTGTATTGCAGGAAGGCCAGATCATCCTGAATCACGCGCACTGGTTGATAAGGCAGTGTGCTTCCGGCTTTGAGTGCGGCGCGCAGGCGGGTAACCATGGCGCGCGGCAGCTTGTGCGGCGGCACCATTTTCTGGACATGGCGCACCGCAAAGCTCAGCGCACGGCCTTTGAGGTTCAGGGCGCCCCCCAGCAAGTCGCCGATTTCCGTCAGGATGATGCGCTTGATGGCCGTGCCGGGCAGGGCGTGCTCCAGCGTCTGGGCGAAGTTCTCCAGAATGACGATGGTTTCCGCGCCGCTGTCCTTCAACTGATGCGCCAACTCACGGGCGGTGTACAGCGGATTGACATTGACCACTACGCCGCCAACTTTCAGGACGGCGAAGAGAGTGATCGGATACTGGAACAGATTGGGCAGCATGATCGCCACGCGATCACCCTTTTTCACGCCGACACTTTGCAGATAGGCGGCAAAGGCGTCGACTTTTTCAGCGAGCCCGGCGTAGCTCAGTTGCGTGCCGATGCTGACCAAGGCGATGCGCTCGCGGTATTTCTCGACGCATTCGTCGAAATACTGGTTGATCGAATCGTAAGTCCCCAGGTCGATATCGGCCGGCACGCCGTCGACGTAGGCGGACAGCCAGATGCGTTCGTGCTTTTCGGGCAAATCGGAAACCGTCACCGTGTTGCTCATCTACTCCCCCTGTTTTGATGGTCTGTGTCTGTGAGCCGGGTCTGCTGCGGGTTATTTCTGCATGTGCCGTTTCCCTAGCGCTCGAGGATGGCGACCACGCCCTGGCCGCCGGCGGCACAGATGGAAATCAGGCCGCGCCCGCTGCCGCGTTCATTCAGCATCTTGGCCAGCGTGGCCAGGATGCGGCCACCCGTGGCGGCAAACGGATGGCCCGTCGCCAGGGAACTGCCATTGACGTTGAACTTCGCCATGTCGATGCTGCCAAGAACTTCATTGCGGCCCAGCCGCTCGCGACAGAATGCCGGATCCTGCCAGGCTTTCAGCGTGCAGAGCACCTGGGCGGCAAAGGCTTCGTGAATTTCATAGAAATCGAAATCCTGCAGTTTCAGGCCGGCGCGATCCAGCATGCGCGGCACGGCGTAGGCGGGCGCCATCAGCAGACCTTCCTTTTTGTGCACGAAATCGACGGCGGCGACTTCGGAAAAGCTCAGCCAGGCCAGCACCGGCAGACCGCGCTCGCGCGCCCAGTCTTCGCTGGCCAGCAGCACGCAGGAGGCGCCATCGGTCAGCGTCGTCGAATTGGCCGCAGTCAGCGTGCCGGCGCCACTGCTGCGGTCAAAAGCCGGTTTCAGACTGGCTAGTTTTTCCAGGGAAATATCCGGCCGCAAGTTGTTGTCGCGATTCAAGCCGAGAAACGGCGTCATCAGATCGCTGAAAAAACCACGCTCAAAGGCAGCGCCCAGCTTGCGGTGGCTGTCGATGGCCATGCGGTCTTGTTCTTCACGCGGAATCTGCCATTCCTTGGCCATCAGTTCGCAATGGTCACCCATGGCCAGTCCGGTACGCGGCTCGGTGTTGCGCGGCAGCAGCAGCTTGAAGAACATGTCCGGACGCAGCTTGAGCAGTTTCACCAGGCGCTGCCCCAGCGTCTTGCTGCGATTGACTTCGAGCAGGATCTTGCGCATGCGCTCATTGACGCCAATCGGCGCATCCGACGTGGTATCCACCCCGCCGGCAATGCCCGCATCGATCTGCCCCAGGGCAATCTTGTTGGCCACCAGGATGGCGGCTTCCAGCCCGGTGCCGCAGGCCTGCTGCAGATCATAAGCCGGCGTTTCCGGGGCCAGGGTGGTCGACAACACGGATTCCCGCGTCAGGTTGAAATCGCGCGAATGCTTGATCACCGCACCCGCTGCCACTTCGCCCAAACGCAGGCCGTGCAGGTTATAGCGGTCAATCAGCCCTTGCAAGGCCGCGGTCAGCATCTGCTGATTGGAAGCCTCGGCATAGGCGGTATTGGAACGGGCGAAAGGAATGCGATTGCCGCCAAGAATGGCGACGCGACGTATGCTTTGATTGTTGTTACTCATGTGACTCATTGATGTTCTCCATGGGGCAGGGCGCTGGTTTTGAGCGGGCGCTGGCGCACGTACAGTTTCTTGCTGACGGTGGCGACTATGTCGTGTTGCTGATCATAAACCTGGACTTCGACGACCGGCTCGCTTTTGCCGCCGTCGCATGTTTCCCGGCGGATGCGCTCAAGCAAGGGCGCATCGACGTGAAACTCGCACCAAACGCGGCCTCGGCCGGGCTTGCAGAAATCGATGGTTGCTGACTTGTCCCAGACCACATAGCCCGGCCCCAGGTTCTGCTTGAGCAGCAAGGCATAGATCGAGTCGGTCATGGCAAACAACGAGCCGCCAAAATGTGCGCCCCACATGGTGGTGTTGCTGATGCGCTGGCGCATGGCGACGCGAGCGTAGCGAAAATCAGCTGAGATCTTTTCCAGCCGGATATGCGCCCCCAGCAGCGGCGGGAACACATTGAAGCCCAGGCGCAGCATCCACGGACGCAGGCGGGCATCGGCAAAGCGGCCTTGGCGCAAGCTGCTCATGATGCGCGCCAGACACCTCGCAGATGCGGTTTTTCGCCGCGGGCGTCCTTGACTTCAAACACCTGGCCGGCCGGCTCGCTGTAAGCATCCGCCCACAACGTCGCTGTACCGGGTAGAAACAAGGGGGTCTTGAATTCAACATCGACTTCGCCGCCATTGATGGGGCGCGCCGGCATCACAGCTGCCAGCGCCCGCGCCTTGGTCCACATGCCATGCGCGATGGCACGGCGAAAACCAAAGAGCTTGGCAGCAAAAGCATACAGATGAATCGGGTTGAAATCGCCGGAGAGTGCGGCATAGCGCCGGCCGGTATTGGCATCGACTCGCCATTCTTCTTTCGCCTGGCTGGCCTGTACTTCGGCAATCCGGCTTTGGTAGGGCAGACCAAACGGCTCGGCAATTCCTGTACGCAGATAGGTGCTGGTGCTTTCCCAGAGCAGTTCGCCTGTCGCCAGCGCATGAACCTGCGTCGTCAAACTGAAGGCCTGGCCTTTTTCATGAGCCAGTGGTGCGCCATAGCGCACTTCCATATGTATCTGCTGGCCGACCGATAACGGCGCATGCTGGCGGATCGAATTCGCCAGATGCACCATGCCCAGCATGGCGTAAGGAAAGCGGTTATCCACCATCAGCATCATGTTGAGCGGAAAAGCCAGCATGTGCGGGTAAGTCAGCGGCACCCCATGCGCCGCCTGAAAACCGCAGAGCGCCGCATAACGGGCGACATGCTCGGCATCCAGCGTCAGGGCAGGGCGCACCAGACTGATGGCCGGCATGGGCGCGGGCTTGCGGGTCCTTTTGCGCGTGGAAAACAAGGCGGCCGCATAAAGTCCTAGCGGTGCCGGCAGCTGTTCTATTTGACGGATTTCCAGGGATTCCATGGCAAATCAAGCACCAATCAGACTCTGGCCGCAAACGCGGACAATATTACCGCTGATTCCCGTCGAGGCCGGGCAAGCGAACCAGGCAATGGTTTCCGCGACATCCACCGTCTGCCCGCCCTGGTTCATGGAATTCATCA
>JAHRWT010000034.1 GCA_019105045.1 Sterolibacterium sp. | reverse complement strand
CATGGAAGCCAAGCGCCAGCTTGATGTGCTTGATCGTCGCCTGGCCGAAACGCCGTGGATCGGGGGTGAGCATTACAGCATCGCCGACATCGCCATCTGGCCCTGGTACGGCCAGCTGGTGCTGGGTGATGTCTATGATGCAGCTGAATTTCTGCAGGCTGAAAGCTATCGCCATTTAATGCGCTGGGCCAGGGCCATTGCTGAACGCCCGGCGGTTCAGCGTGGCCGCATGGTCAACCGCCTGATGGGCCCACTGGCAAGCCAGCTTCACGAACGCCACGACGCCAGCGATTTTGCATTGCGCACTGAAGACAAGCGACAAGCTGCACAAATTTGATTTTGGGAGTGCCTCCTCATGACCACCAAGAAACCGCTCAATCAACGTTCCGCCCACATCACGCAAGGCAAGGCGCGGGCGCCGAATCGTTCGATGTATTACGGCATGGGCTACAGCGAAGCCGATTTCGACAAGCCGATGATTGGTGTGGCCAACGGTCACAGCACCATCACGCCTTGCAACAGCGGCTTGCAGAAGCTGGCCGATGCCGCGGTCGAGGGCATCCACGAGGCGGGCGGCAATGCACAGATGTTCGGCACGCCCACGATTTCCGACGGCATGGCGATGGGCACCGAGGGCATGAAATACAGCCTGGTCAGCCGTGAAGTGATCAGCGATTGTGTGGAAACCTGCGTGCAGGGGCAATGGATGGATGGCTGCGTGGTGATCGGCGGCTGCGACAAGAACATGCCCGGCGGCATGATGGGCATGTTGCGCGCCAATGTGCCGTCGATTTATGTCTATGGTGGCACCATCCTGCCCGGCTGCCTGGCGGGTTGCGATCTCAACATCGTCAGCGTGTTCGAAGCGGTGGGCGCCCATGCCGCTGGCAAAATGGATGATGCCCAGCTGAAAGCCATCGAGCAACATGCCATTCCCGGCACGGGTTCTTGCGGCGGCATGTACACCGCCAACACCATGAGCAGCGCCTTTGAAGCACTGGGCATGAGCCTGCCGCATTCCTCCACCATGGCCAACGAGCATCAGGAAAAAGTCGATTCCGCCCGCGCCTCGGCCAAGGTATTGGTGGACGCCATCCGCCGCGACCTCAAACCGCGCGACATCGTTACCCGCAAGTCCATCGAAAACGCCGTCTCGGTCATCATGGCGGTGGGGGGCTCGACCAATGCCGTGCTGCATTTTCTGGCGATTGCTCATGCGGCCGGGGTGGATTGGAGCATCGATGACTTCGAACGCATCCGCAAACGCGTGCCGGTCTTCTGCGATCTCAAGCCCAGCGGCCAGTACATGGCCATCGATCTGCACCGCGCTGGCGGCATTCCGCAGGTGATGAAAATGCTGCTCAACGCCGGCTTGTTGCACGGCGATTGCATCACCATTACCGGCCAGACCGTGGCCGAAACCCTGGTCACGGTGCCCGATCAACCACGGGCGGATCAAAAGGTGATCCGTCCTCTCGACCAGCCGCTTTATGCCCAAGGCCATCTGGCCATTCTCAAGGGCAACCTCAGCCCGGAAGGCAGCGTGGCCAAGATCAGCGGCTTGAAAAATCCTGTCATCACCGGCCCGGCGCGGGTTTTCGACGACGAGCCCAGCGCTTTGAATGCCATTCTGGCGGGCCAGATTCACGCCGGTGATGTGGTCGTGCTGCGCTACCTGGGCCCCAAAGGTGGCCCCGGTATGCCTGAAATGCTCGCCCCCACCAGCGCCCTGGTCGGCGAAGGGCTGGGCGAAAGCGTGGGGCTGATTACCGATGGACGGTTTTCCGGCGGCACCTGGGGCATGGTCGTCGGCCATGTTGCCCCCGAAGCGGCTGTCGGCGGCAATATCGCCCTGATCGAAGAAGGCGACTCCATCACCATTGATGCCCATCAGCTGTTGCTGCAACTGCACGTCAGCGATGCGGAACTCGACCGCCGCCGCGCCCACTGGCAGCCGCCCAAAACCCGCTACCCGCGCGGCGTGCTGGCCAAATTCGCCAGAAATGTGAATAGTGCCAGCAAGGGGGCAGTGCTGGATGATTTTTGAAGGAGGCTGTTCTGATTTCACGGGTTCATCCAAAGGATGGTTCAGGATGACTGCTTGATCTCAAACCTTGATTTGCAACTGGTACTGCCGCTGCCAGGCGATTTTCGCCCGGCGGATAGCCTCACTTTTTTTCGCCGTGACCCGCAGGAAATTGCCGAGCGAGTCACTGCGCATGGCTTGCACAAAGCCTTGCTTTGGCGCGGTCAGCCGGCTTGTTTGAGCGTGGATTTCAGGGGGGCTCAGGCGCATGTCCGCCTGGCGCGGGATGGCGTTTGCCCCGAGCCCGGCAACGGCGCAGAGGAAAACGCCTTGCGCCATATGGTCAGACGGATGCTGGGGCTGGATCAGGATCTCGACGGCTTCATGGCCGGCTTTGGCCAGCATCCAGAACTGGCAAGCTTGCTGGCGCAACAGCGCGGTTTGCGCGTGCCGGCAACGGCCACGCCGTTCGAGGCGCTGGCCTGGGCCATCACGGGGCAACAGATCAGCGTGGCGGTGGCGGTTGCCTTGCGACGCAAGCTGATTCAGGCTGGTGGGCAAGTTCACAGCAGTGGCTTGTTTTGCCATCCCGATGCAGCCAGCCTGACCAGCTTGTCTTTTGCCGAGCTGCGGGAGATGGGTTTTTCAACCGCCAAGGCGCAGGCCTTGCTGAGCCTGGCCGAGCAAGTGGCGGCGGGAGAATTGCCGCTGGACGCCTGGGCGCAACAACTTGATGCCGAGCGGGTTGAACTGATTCGTCGCCGCCTGCTGGCCATCAAGGGGATCGGCCCGTGGACGGTGAACTACGCCTTGCTGCGCGGCTTTGGCTGGCTGGATGGCTCTTTGCATGGCGACGTGGCCGTGCGCCGCAGCTTGCAGAATTTGCTGGGCAAAACCGAAAAACCGGACGAAAAATTCACCCAACACTGGCTGGCCCAGTTCAGCCCCTGGCGAGCGCTGGTCGCCGCACATCTGTGGGCATCACTCACCATGACGGCGTATTGAAGCCCCTGCCGAACAGCGCGTGGCGAGCAGTTCGCGGTACAGGGCAAGATAACTGGCGGCCATTTTTTCGGCGGTGAACAGCGCTTCGTAGCGTTCGGCCGCGCGGCGTCCCATGGCAGCGGCGTCCTCCGGCCGCTGCCAGAGAAAGTCCATCGCCTGGCGGAGGGCGGCAGGATCGCCGGGCGACACGACGCGGCCGGTTTCGCCATCGATGTTGATGAAGCAGGTGCCGGTGCCGATGTCGCAGGAGATCATCGGCTTGCCGAACATCGCGCCTTCCAGCAGCGAGATGCCGAAGGCTTCCGAGCGCAGGTGCGAGGGAAAAACGAAGGCATGGCACAGCGTCAGCAGAGCGGCCTTGTCGGCGTCGGGCAGGGCGCCGAGGAAAACGACGTTGTTCAGGCCGTTGCGCCGCGCGTGCGCCTTGAGTTCGGCTTCGACCGGACCTTCGCCGACGATCACGATCGGATAGTCACGGTCTTGCGCGGCATCGAGCAGGACGTGCAGTCCCTTGTAGTAACGCAGCACGCCGACGAAGAGGAAGAATTTCCCGCCGAGGCGCTGCCGCCATGCGGCGAGGCGGGCCGCGTCGGGCGGCGGATAGTTGCGGCCGTTCCTGTCGAGGCCGTAGGGAATCACGGCGGTCTTGTCGCGGAAGCGCGACAGCACCGGGCTCGTCGCCAGATAGTCGGGCGAGGCGGCGACGAGGCGGTCGACGCTGCCGAGGAAGCGCTGCATCAGCGGCCGGTAGAGCTGGAGCAGCCGCTTCTGCCGGACGATGTCGGCGTGGTAGCTGACGACGGTCGGCTTGCCCAGGCGCGGCACGCCGCAGGCGAAATGCACCACGTCCATGAACGGCCAGGGGAAGTGGTAGTGGATGAGGTCGGCATGGGCGGCGAGTTCGCGGAACGTCGCAAACACCGCCCGCGAAAAGCCGGTCGAGGCGATTTCGAAATCGAGCGGGGCGCGCACCACGCGATGGCCGTCGATGCTGACCTCCGCCGCGCTGCGGTCGCGGGCGAGCGTCAAAACGAC
>JAHRWT010000011.1 GCA_019105045.1 Sterolibacterium sp. | reverse complement strand
GATGCCGCTTGACGAAGGTCATCGACGAACTCAACTCGTGTCAAACTCGATCCGCTGCCTCAGCCTCAACGCTCGAAAACGGCAATCGATTCGACATGTGAGGTTTGCGGGAACATATTGGCGATTCCCGCGCCACGCAATCGATAGCCGCCTTCGTGCACGAGGATGCCGGCATCCCGCGCCAGAGTCGCCGGGTTGCAGGAAACATAGACGATGCGCGACGGGGCTGCATCACCTTGCAGGACAATGGCCTTGACCAGTTCAACTGCGCCTTCGCGTGGCGGATCGATCAGCATTTTGTCGAAGCGTCCCAAGGCGGCCAGGCGCTCCGCCGTGATCTCGAACAGGTTGGCAACCGCAAATTCCGTATGTGCAGCCAACCCGTTGGCTGCCGCGTTGTGACAGGCCCGCTCGACCAGGGCCTTGCTGCCTTCTATCCCGACCACCGTCGCACCGCTGCGCGCAACCGGCAGGGTAAAGTTTCCCAGACCGCAAAACATGTCGGCAATGCGCTCACCGTTCGCAGGCGCCAGCAAGGCCATGGCACGACGCACCAGCACGCGATTGATGCCATGATTGACCTGGGTGAAATCTGTCGGGCGGAACTGATGGGTTACGGCAAACTCGGGCAACGTGTAGACCAATGGCGGCGCATCCGCCGGATGGAACAGGGTCACGCTGTCTACTGAGCCGCCCGGTTGCAGGTAAAAGACGATTTCGTGGCGGTCGGCAAACGCGCGCAAGCTGATTTCGTCATCCATGGTCAGCGCTTCAAGAATGCGCAGGACCAGGGCGTATTGTTTTTTGCCTGCCGCATTTTCTCCCACTGCCAGTTCGATCTGCGGCAGGCGGTCGGCAATCGACAGCGCACCGATCAGCTTGCGCAAATGCGGCAACAATGCAGAAATTTTTGGCGGCAGGATCGCACAGCTGTCCATGTCGACCACATAGCTGCTGCGCCGCTCATGAAAACCGACCAGCACACCACCTTTTTTCTGCACCAGCCTGACCGACAGGCGGGCACGATAGCGATAGCCCCAGGCGGGCCCCTGGATGAGAGGAAACACCTTTTCCGGACGCAGCCGGGCGATGTGCCACAAGACATCTTCGAGCACGCGCTGCTTGGCGGCCGTCTGCGCCCGCTCATCCAGATGCTGCATACTGCAGCCGCCGCAAACGCCGAAGTATCGGCAACGCGGCGCGACGCGCTGGCAACTGGCGCGCAGGATGCGGGTGACCGTGGCTTTTTCGAAACTGGGTTTGCGACGGTAACTGAGGTATTCAACCTGTTCGCCCGGCAAGGCCCCCTCGATGAAGAGTGTCTTGCCCTCGACATGGGCCACCCCCTGCCCTTCATGATCCAGAGATTCTATGGTGGCGCTATGGACTGCATTTTTCATGACCGACATTTTGTCAGCCCACCGGCGGCCAGGCGCGATGCTCGGGCAACAGACTTTGCCGCAGGCGGTCGATACGGGCCAGTTTGCCCGCCGCCGCCAGCGCTTCGATGCGATGGTCGATGTCGTGCAGTTGCTGCTCCAGATGCGCACGCTCGTCGAGCAGGCGCATCGCTTGGGCATATTCTGGCAATGCCCGGAGACGTTCTTCGACTTGATGCAGGTTTTCGTTCATGGGAAGCCCCTCTCTTGGCCGGAGTACCGGCTTGCCACTTACTGGTTGAAGGGAGAAAAATCCGGCTTGCGCTTGTCGAAGAAGGCGGCAAACGCTTCTTTCGCTTCAGGCGATACCAGACGCTCCTTGAAATGTTTTACTTCGGTTTGCATGGTTTTCGCGATCAATTCCTGCTGCGCGCTCTTCAACATCTGCTTGGTCAGCTTGACCGAGGCAGTCGGCAGTGCCGCCAGCTTGCGCGCCTGTGTCATGGCATGTTCGATCACGTCCTCGTCCGGCAGAATCGCATTGACCAGACCTGCCTCACGCGCCTTGGCCGCATCAAACGGCTCGCACAACAAAAGCATTTCCGCTGCCCGCGCATGTCCTGCCAGGGCCGGCAGCAACAGGCTGGAAGCGGCTTCCGGACACAGACCGAGACTGACGAACGGCAGCTGGAAGCGGGCGCTGGCGCCGGCATAGACCAGATCGCAATGCAGCAGCAAGGTGGTGCCCACGCCGACCGCCACGCCCGAAACAGCCGCAATGAAAGGTTTCTTCAAGGTACTGAAGGTGTTGAGAAAACGGAATACCGGTGGCGGTGGTTCATCCTGCAATGGCGGATTGGCAAGAAAATCGCCCAGATCATTGCCTGCGGTAAACATACCGGGCTGTCCATGAATCACGATGACCCGTGCCGCCGCGTCCTGCTCGGCCAGGTCAAGGGCATCGGCCAACGCGGTATACATGGCTGTCGTCAGGGCATTTTTCTTGTCCGGACGGCAGATTTCGATGCGGAAAACGCCTTCTTTGCATTCAGTCAGGATCGGGGAAGTCATCGGCTGTCCTTGTTGAAAACGTGAAAATGGGTGAGATTCATGAGATTCATGAGATTCATGAGCGCGGCCAAAATCACACCGCTTGCGGAATATCGATTACCAGGACTCAAAACCTGCGCGCGGCGCCTGGCAACAGCCGCCGAGAATCGGCCACGTGTGGCCGCCTACCCGGCGAAATCGGCGCGCAGCGCATCCGCCCAGCAATTCGGTGTTTCATAGAGGCGAACCCGTTCGAGGCGCAACTGGTTGCCCCATATGTCGAGATACGCCCGATCCAGTTTGGCAAAGGCGAGGACGGCCAGGTTTTCTGCCGTGGGAACGACATCAAGCAGTACCGTCTTGTGGTCCGGCAGTGTGGCAAAAAAATCCACCAGCGGGGTGTCCCCACGATAAACCAGAAAAGCATGATCCCATTCATCGACCAGATGCTGCATGGCCAGGGTCTTGATTTCGGAAAAATCCATGAGCATACCGTTCACCGGCTGGCCATCGGCATGGATGATATTGCCCGTCAGCGTGATTTCGATGGCATAGCGATGACCATGCAGGTGGCGGCACTGGCTCAGATGATCCGGAATGCGATGACCGGCATCGAACTCAAGACGGCGGGTAATCTGCATGATCAGCTTTCGTGTTGCGGAACTGAATGAAGGTGGAAACCGACAAAAACCAGACGAAAAATCCATCCAATTATAATCCTAGAAACCGCAGTTGACCGCTGCCACTGGCCTCAAACCCCGCTGCTGCGTTGAGGATCGGGGCCAGAGCAAGCTTCACCGGATGGATGAGAACGCTACGGCTTCTAGGATAATGCCCCTCCAGCAGGGAACCTTTGCGCAATGAATTCTTCTTCCCCTTCTTCTTCCCGCACACCGGCAGACAGGCCTCTTCACGCAGGCGACCACCGCCGTGACGCGAGCGGCATGACCTACGTTTATCCGGTCATATCACGCCGCGCCGGCGGCGTTTCAGTTGGCATCAACCTGAATCCGAACAATGCCTGCAACTGGCAGTGCATTTACTGTCAGGTTCCCAATCTGGTACGTGGCAGCGCGCCCCCCATCGATCTGGCGCAACTCGACAGCGAATTGCGCACGCTGCTGAATGCGCTTGTGCATGGCGATTTCATGGCACAGCGCGTACCTGCCGAAGCCCGATGCATCCAGGACATCGCTTTTTCCGGCAATGGCGAGCCAACCAGCGCGCGGGCGTTTCCTGCAGCGGTTGAACTGGCCCGTCGTCTGCGCGATGAATTCGTCCCCGAGGCAAAGTTGCGCCTGATCACCAATGGCAGCCTGCTCGACCGGGCGGACGTACAGGAAGGCATTGCGCGCCTTGGCGCGGCCTCGGGAGAGGTCTGGTTCAAGCTGGACGCGGCTACCCGTCAAGGATTTGCCCGCATCAATGGCGTCAATCTTGATACGGCCAGCGTCGCCAGACGCTTGCACAGATGCGCAACGCTGTGCACCACTTGGGTACAGACCTGCTGTTTCAGTCTGGATGGCCAGGCACCGGACGAGTCCGAAATTGCCGCCTGGCTGGCATTGCTGCAACAGGTGCAGGAGATGCCAGTGGCGGCATCCTGCCCAACCGACAGGACAACCCAAAGAACAACTCACACGCCGCCCTCCCCTGCGGGCAGGCTGGCAGGCGTCCATCTCTATGGCCTGGCGCGTCCTGCCATGCAGGGCGAGGCCCACCGTCTGGGCAGGCTACCCGCCGACTGGCTGGAGACGCTGGCGTTGCGGGTACAACAACTGGGGCTGCCTGTGCAGATCAGCCCCTGAGTTGTTGTTGGTTGTTGTTTTTACTTCTTTGCCTTGGCCGTCACCGCGCTGCGCGACAGCTTTTTCAGCGTTTTGTACTGCTCGGGATCGTGCGCCTTCAGATATTCCGCAATCTCGAAATCGTCGCGTTTGACTTTGGAAATATCAATGTTTTCAACATGCACCAGGCGCAGCAACTGTTGCACCGGGCGCGGCATGTTACGGCCACTTTCGTAGCGCGAACCACCACTTTGTGTCACGCCCAGCTTGGACCAGAACTGTTGTTGGTTCAAGCCCATCTTGCGGCGAATTTCGCGAGCATCAATCTTTTCCATGGTTCTCATTGCCCCATCCTTCAAGAAATAAATGTTCAAACCCAGATCAAATACCCTATTGACATATTACCTAAGTCATAGAGATACGTACTTTAAACAATATATCTTTCGCATACAACCCCATGTTGAAAGAATAAAAACCTTCACCTGCCGGAAGACCGGCATTCCGGCCAGAATCACAAAAACAGGCCGGCTTGCGCAGCGATATCGGCTATAATCTCCGCCTTTGTTCAGCAGGCTGAAGAAAAAATGGCACTGATAGTCCAGAAATACGGTGGCACGTCGATGGGGTCACCGGAACGCATCAAGAATGTGGCGCGGCGTGTTGCCAAATGGAAAAACGAAGGCAACCAGTTGATCATTGTGGTTTCGGCCATGAGCGGTGAAACCAATCGTCTGATCGACCTGGCCAAAGCCCTGCAGAGCACACCTGATCCGCGCGAACTGGACATGGTGGTTTCCACAGGCGAGCAAGTCAGCATAGGTCTGCTCGCCATGGCCTTGAAAGAACAAGGCATTGCCGCGCGGAGCTACACGGGCGGCCAGGTCAGGATACTGACCGACAGCACTCATACCAAAGCGCGCATTCTGCACATCGATGACCAGGCCATCCGGGCCGATCTTGATGCGGGACGGGTTGTCGTCGTCGCCGGTTTTCAGGGGGTCGATGCGCAGGGCAACATCACCACATTGGGTCGTGGCGGCTCTGATACCACCGGGGTCGCCCTGGCGGCCGCGCTGCAAGCCGATGAATGTCAGATCTATACGGATGTCGATGGCGTCTACACCACTGACCCGCGCATCGTTCCTGAAGCCCGCCGCCTCAATTCGATCACCTTCGAGGAAATGCTGGAAATGGCCAGCCTTGGCTCCAAGGTTCTGCAAATCCGCTCGGTCGAATTCGCTGGCAAGTACAAGGTCAAACTGCGCGTGCTGTCCAGCCTGGAAGACCTGGACAAGCAGGGTCCCGGTACGCTGATCACTTTCGAGGAAAATCAAAACATGGAAGAACCCATCATTTCCGGTATCGCTTTCAACCGTGATGAAGCCAAGCTGACCATACTCGGCGTGCCTGACCGGCCCGGTATTGCCTATCAGATTCTGGGCCCGATCGCCGAAGCCAATATCGACGTTGACATGATCATCCAGAACGTCGGCCATGATGGCACGACCGATTTTTCCTTCACGGTCAACCGCACTGAATACACCAAGGCCCTGGCCATACTCGAAAACATCAAGACGCACATCGGCGCCCGGGCAATTACCGGCGACAACAAGATCTGCAAGGTTTCTGCCGTCGGCGTGGGTATGCGCTCCCATCCGGGCGTGGCCAGCCAGATGTTTCGCGCCCTGGCCGAAGAGGGCATCAACCTGCAGATGATCTCCACTTCGGAAATCAAGATCTCGGTTGTGCTGGATGAAAAATACCTGGAGCTGGCCGTGCGCGTGCTGCACCGAAGTTTCAATCTCGACCAGACCGCCTGACGACGCATCGCCGGTCAGCCGGCTATCCAGATTGCCGGGCTGCCCAGATTGCGTCCGCGTCCCCTTACGCGCGGTTACAAAATAGGCAGATGATGACACTTTTCACTTACAAATCGAGGCAACAATACCCCTGCCATTCATCGCAAGGAGCGCACTCATGAAAGCTGGAAAAAAACTCATCATTGGCATCACGGCCATTACCGTGACCACACTCAGCACACTCGGACTGGGAAGCGCACAGGCCCAGGCTTTTGACGACGGCATGACGGGCAGGCATCTTGCCCAGTACAAACAGGGCAATGCAGATCGGCTTGCCATGGCAACGAGCCGCCTCGACCAACTGAAAACCGATCTGAAGATCACGGCAGACCAGGAGACGGCCTGGCAGACCTTTGCCAGCAAGGCCAGGCAGCAGGCCGAAGACATGCAGGCCCATTACAACAAAATGCGCGCACAGGACAGCACCGCCACAACGCGCACGGCACCCGAGCGCATGGCACAGGGCGTCGAGTTCATGAAGCTGCGGCTGGCCAGTATGGAAACCATGGCCCAGGCAACCAAGGATCTATATGCCGTGCTGACACCAGAACAAAAAACCGTTGCCGAGCAACACTTCGCGCGCAACATGCGTGCGGGCAGCAAAAAACCACAGAGACCACAGGGCAAGCTCTTGAAAAGACAAGGTCAGCAAGTCGCACCTGCCGCACCTGCCGCACCCGCAGCAGAAGCCAGCCCAACGAGGTAAAGACAAAAGACAAGCACAGCACACCTGCCAACGACTCTGTCGGCAGATAAAAAAACCGGCACCGTTGCTACAGCACGGTGCCGGTTTTCAATTGTGTTGCCGTTGCGTTGAAGATGCTGCTGGACGTTGCGCAGTGTGTGTTCAGTATGTGCTCAGTGCGCCGTAAGACTGCTTGCACTGTCGCTACTGGCCGCACCGGCCGCCGCTTCCAGTGAGGCAAGTGTGTCTCCCGTTTCCTGTTTTGCCGCAATCGGCTCCGGCAGACGCTCCAGTGCCAGTTCCAGTACCTTATCGATCCAGCGCACAGGAACAATCTCGATACGGTTCTTGATCGTATCCTGAATTTCGGCCAGATCCTTGACGTTTTCTTCCGGGATCAGCGCCGTGCGTATGCCGCCGCGCACAGCCGCCAGCAGTTTTTCCTTCAAACCGCCAATCGCCAGGATTTCTCCGCGCAAGGTGATTTCACCGGTCATGGCAATATCCGCACGCACTGGAACGCCAGTCAACACCGACACCAGCGCGGTAGCGATGGCCGCACCCGCCGAGGGGCCGTCCTTGGGGGTCGCGCCTTCCGGCAAGTGAATGTGAATGTCGTTCTTCTGGTAGAAATCCTCAGCGATGCCAAACTGCTTGCCGCGCTTGCGCACCACCGTCAGCGCGGCCTGGATGGATTCCTGCATGACTTCACCGAGCTTGCCAGTGGTCATGGTCTTGCCTTTGCCGGGCACGGCGACGGCTTCGATGGTGAGCAGTTCGCCGCCGACTTCCGTCCACGCCAGCCCGGTGACCTGACCGATCTGATTTTCCTTTTCGGCCACGCCGAAGGAATAACGCCGCACGCCCAGATATTTATCGAGATTTTTGGCATTGACGATCACCTTGGATTTGCGGCTGCGCAAGACCAGCGCCTTGACCACTTTGCGGCAGATCTTGGAAATATCGCGATCGAGCGAGCGCACGCCCGCTTCGCGGGTGTAGTAGCGAACGATGTCGCGCAGCGCATCTTCGGTGACCGTCAGCTCGTCGCGCTTGATGCCGTTGGCCTTGAGCTGTTTGGGCAGCAGATAGCGAATGGCGATGTTGACCTTCTCGTCTTCCGTGTAGCCCGACAGACGGATCACTTCCATGCGATCGAGCAGAGGTGCCGGAATGTTGAGCGTGTTGGCGGTGGCCACGAACATGACATCCGAGAGGTCGTACTCGACTTCGACATAGTGATCGACGAACGTCGAGTTCTGTTCCGGATCGAGCACTTCGAGCAGGGCCGCGCTCGGGTCGCCACGAAAATCCTGACCCATCTTGTCGACTTCGTCGAGCAGGAACAGCGGATTGCGCACGCCCACCTTGGCCATGTTCTGCAGAATCTTGCCGGGCATCGAGCCGATGTAGGTGCGGCGGTGGCCGCGAATCTCGGATTCATCACGCACGCCGCCCAGCGACATGCGCACGAACTTGCGATTGGTGGCCTTGGCGATCGACTGTCCCAACGAAGTCTTGCCCACCCCCGGTGGGCCGACCAGACACAGTATCGGCGCTTTCAGCTTGTCGACGCGCTGCTGCACGGCCAGATATTCGACAATGCGTTCCTTGACCTTGTCCAGCCCGTAGTGATCCTTGTCGAGTACCTTGACCGCCGCCGACAGATCCTTGTCGGTGCGACTCTTCTTCTTCCAGGGCAGATTGATCAGCGTCTCGATGTAATTGCGCACCACCGTGGCTTCGGCCGACATCGGCGACATCAGCTTGAGCTTCTTCAGTTCAGACTGGGCCTTGGCCAGCGCCTCCTTGGGCATACCGGCGTCCTTGATCTTCTTCTCCATCTCGTCGAGCTCGGCGCCCTCTTCGCCTTCACCGAGTTCCTTCTGGATGGCCTTGACCTGTTCGTTGAGGTAATACTCGCGCTGGCTTTTTTCCATCTGCCGCTTGACCCGGCCACGGATGCGCTTTTCGACCTGGAGAATATCGAGCTCGGCTTCCAGCTGGGAGAGCAGTTTTTCGAGTCGCGCGGCCACTTCGAAAAGTTCCAGCACGTCCTGCTTCTGCTCCAGCTTGAGCGGCAGATGCGCGGCGATCGTGTCGGCCAGGCGACCGCCTTCTTCGATTCCCGACAGCGAATTGAGGATTTCCGGCGGAATTTTCTTGTTGAGTTTGATGTACTGGTCGAACTGCGCCAGGATCGCCCGGCGCATGGCTTCGACTTCATGATCGCCTCCCTCATCAAGCGGCACCGGCGTCACAGCGGCCACAAACAGCTCCTGACGATCTTCAATACGTTCGATCCGCGCCCGCTGCATACCTTCGACCAGCACCTTGACCGTGCCGTCGGGCAGCTTGAGCATTTGCAGGATGTTGGCCACGCAGCCGATACGGTACATGTCGCCGATTTCCGGCTCATCCTTGGCGGCGGATTTTTGTGCCACCAGCAGAATTCCCTTGCCACTTTCCATGGCCTGTTCAAGTGCCTTGATCGACTTGGGGCGACCGACGAACAGGGGGATCACCATATGAGGAAAAACCACCACGTCGCGCAGTGGCAACAGCGGCAGTTCCAAGGTTTCGGTAGGCAGATCCAGTTCGCTCGACATGGCGTTATCCTTTGATTGAGTGCAACTGGGGGTCAGCTTGGGCTGAAATCGTGAATTTCAAGCGCACCAGCCGATACAAAATCCATCGCAACGGGAAGACGAGTCTAGTTCATCCATTGTGACGAGAAAAGGGGCACCACAACGTGCCGTGCGACCTGCCGCAAGAACCTGCAAAGGCCTGCGCAGTGCTACGGGATTTGTGGCGTTGGTGGCGTGCGGGGCGTTTCGTGAGGTTTCGTTACAGCAAGTTTGCCGGACTAGCTGGCAACCTTGCCCGTCTTGCCCGCCGGCTGGTCGGCATAGATCAGAATGGCGGGCGTAGACCCTTCCACGGTGGTTTCATCTATGACCACTTTGGTCACATTTTCCATGCCCGGCAGCTCGTACATGATATCGAGCAGGGCGGTTTCAAGTATGGAGCGCAGGCCACGCGCGCCCGCCTTGCGCTTGATCGCCTTGCGGGCGATGGCCTGCAAGGCATTGGGGCGGATTTCCAGCTCGACACCTTCCATCTGAAACAGCCGCTGGTACTGCTTGACCAGGGCATTTTTGGGCTCGATGAGTATCTCGATCAAGGCGGCTTCATCGAGTTCCTGCAATGTCGCAACCACAGGCAGACGGCCGACAAATTCGGGAATCAGACCAAACTTGACCAGATCTTCAGGTTCGACCTGCAGCAGGGTTTCCGTGATGTTCCGGTTGTCACGGCTTTTGACTTCCGCGCCAAAACCAATGCCGGTTTTTTCGGAACGATTGCGGATCACTTTGTCCAGCCCGTCAAATGCACCACCGCAGATGAACAGGACATTGGTGGTATCCACCTGGATGAAATCCTGATTGGGATGCTTGCGTCCGCCCTGCGGCGGAATCGCGGCGATTGTTCCTTCGATCAGCTTGAGCAGCGCCTGTTGCACGCCTTCACCGGACACATCACGGGTGATTGATGGATTGTCCGACTTGCGCGAAATCTTGTCGATCTCATCAATATAGACAATGCCGCGCTGTGCCTTGTCGATGTCATAGTCGCATTTTTGCAACAGCTTCTGGATGATGTTTTCGACATCTTCACCGACATAACCGGCTTCGGTCAGTGTCGTGGCATCCGCCATGATGAAAGGCACATTCAGCAAGCGCGCCAGGGTCTGTGCCAGCAGGGTCTTGCCCGAGCCGGTCGGCCCGATCAGCAGGATATTGCTCTTGGCCAGTTCCACGCCATCGTTCTCATGTCCGGTGAGGTGCTGCAGGCGCTTGTAGTGGTTATAGACCGCAACCGCCAGCACGCGTTTGGCCGCTTCCTGACCGATGACGTACTGGTCGAGTATGGTGCAGATTTCCTTGGGCGTGGGCAGTTCGGGCTTTTCCTTGCCGTCGGCCAGGGCAACCGCTGCTTCGTCACGGATGATGTCGTTGCACAGGTCGATGCATTCGTCGCAGATGAAGACGGACGGCCCGGCAATCAGCTTCTTGACCTCATGCTGGCTCTTGCCGCAAAACGAACAGTAGAGCAACTTTTCCGGACCGGATTTTTTTTCTGCCATGTCGATACTCCGCGATACACCGTGATTGGCTGTGCGCCATTCGATCTGCCCAGTTTAATACGCATCCAGGCCGGCAACCAGCCACAACGAGTGATTCGGCAAATTCACTGGATGAACAAGTGACCCGGCCACGCGTCACCACGGTGCGGTGACGAATGACCGGCAAGATCATTTTTCGGATTTATCCGATTTATCCGATTTATCCAGCTTTTCTGGTTTGCCCGGCTTGCTGTCGGCCACGTTCTGCGCCGCGCTGCGGTTTTCGAGTACCTGGTCGACGATACCGTACTCGACGGCTTCAATTGCCGAAAGAAAGTTGTCGCGGTCGGTATCGCGTTCGATGCGCTCCATCTTCTGGCCGGTATGTCTGGCCATCATCTGGTTCAGACGCTGTTTCAGATAGAGAATTTCCTTGGCGTGAATCTCGATATCCGAAGCCTGTCCCTGGAAGCCACCCATCGGCTGATGAATCATGACGCGAGAATTCGGCAGGCAAAAGCGTTTGCCCTGGGTACCTGCCGTCAGCAAGAACGCGCCCATGCTGGCGGCCTGGCCGATGCACAGGGTAGAAACATCTGGCTTGATGAATTGCATGGTGTCATAAATCGCCAGGCCGGCCGTCACCGACCCGCCCGGCGAATTGATGTACAGGTGGATATCCTTGTCCGGATTTTCCGATTCAAGAAACAGCAACTGGGCAACCACCAGATTGGCCATGACATCATTGACCGGCCCCACCAGAAAGATCACCCGCTCACGCAGCAGACGTGAATAGATATCGTAGGCACGCTCGCCCCGGCCACTGGTTTCGATCACCATGGGCACCAGACCACCGACCATGCTGGTGTCCGCGAAATTGCCGCAGAGGTTCTGCCCAGTCACTGTTTTCATCATTTGACTTCCATCAGCTCTTCAAAAGAAGCGGGTTTGTCGGATACGCTGGCATTCGCCAGCACCCAGTCAACGACGTTGTTTTCCAGGGCCAGCGTCTCGGCCTCAGCCAGACGTTGCGGTTGGGAATAGTACCAGCGGATCACTTCTGCCGGATCTTCATAGGTTGCTGCAAAATCCTCGATCACGGCGCGGATCTGCTCTGGTTTGGCATAAAGATCCTTTTCCCGGGCCAGCTCGGAAACAATCAGGCTGAGTCTGACACGGCGCTGGGCCTGTGTGGTGAACCAGGACGGCTGTATGGGAATGTTCTTCGCCGACATGCCACGTGCTTCCATGTCGCGCAACGCGGCCTGCGCCATCCGTTCCGATTCGACCTGTATCAGGGCTTGCGGCACAGCGATCTCATTGGCGGCAAGCAGCGCCTCCATCGCTTGCGTCTTGGTGCGCACCTTGAGGCGGTTATTGACTTCGCGCGTCAGATTGAGCCTGATTTCTTCGCGCATCTTTTCCAGGTCGCCGTCGGCAACACCCAGGGAACGGGCGAAATCGGCATCCAGCGGCGGCAGTTCCGGCGCATCGACGCGCTTCACTGTCAACTCGAACTGCACGGTCTTGCCTGCCAGATCCTGGGCCTGATAGTCTTCCGGAAAAGTCAGATCGAATGTCTTGGTCTGCCCCGCCGTCATGCCGATCACTGCGGCTTCGAATTCCGCCAGCATCTGCCCGCCGCCGACCAGCATGGCGAAATCATCGGCCTGCCCACCCTGGAACGGCTCGCCATCACGGCGACCGATGAAGTCGATGACGGCCCGATCACCTTCGGCTGCCGCCTTGCCCGCAGATTCAACAAAGGTCGTGCGCTGCTTGCGCAGGACTTCCAGGGTTTTTTCCACTTCAGCATCCGTCACCGAGAGAACCGGCTTTTCTATCTCGCGGCCGCCGATATCGGCCAGGGTGAATTCCGGATAGACCTCGAATACAGCCGAAAAAACTATCTGGCCGGCATCCGCACTTTCTTTCGGTTCAAAGTCGGGATAGCCCGCCACGCGCAAATTTTGCGCGCGCACCGCTTCGCCAAAGGATTTTTCCACAGCCGCGCCCATCGCTTCGGAATGGGCTTGATGGCCATACTGCTGCGCCACCATTTTCATCGGCACCTTGCCTGGCCGGAAACCCGGCACTTTCGCCGTGCGCGAGAGTTTCTTGAGGCGCTGATCGACATCCTTTTCAAGAGCTTCGCGCGACACGACCACGTCGAGACGACGCTCCAAGGGATTCGGTACAGCGGCTTGTGCAGCGTTTTCAGTGGTTTCCTGGCTGATACCCTGATCCTGATCCTGATTGTGATTGGTCTGCATAAAAATCCTGACTCTGAACTCTCTGAAGTTGAAAAAAACGAACAAGACTGCCACTGCCTGGCAATCACCCGCCATTGACAATGGCAAACAAAACCTGCCCACGCCGCACACAGACCGTGTATCGGGCGCATCGTGCTGCACGTATCACCTGAGTTTGCGCCTCCATGCCTGCCTGGTGCCCAGGAAGGGACTCGAACCCCCACACCTTGCGGCGGCAGGACCTAAACCTGCTGCGTCTACCAATTTCGCCACCTGGGCCCAAAAGCGCAGTGCCCGCCATTCTAGCGGAATCACTCTTATACTGACAGCCCGTCAAGGAAGCGCCGGACAAATGATTGTCAGGCCCTGCAACCCGTCATGGCAGTCGACCACTACGAAAACTTTCCTGTTGCCTCCCTGCTGCTGCCGGGCCATTTGCGCAAGCCGGTCACGACGCTCTACGCCTTTGCCCGCAGTGCCGACGACATTGCCGATGAAGGTGATCTGCCTGCCGCAGAGCGCCTGCGTCAACTGGATGATTATGCGGCCCAGCTTGCGCACATTGCTGCCGGCAGGCCCTGTGCCTCGCCGCTGTTCCAGCGCCTGGCCGAGGTGGTCAACCACTACCGGCTGGACCTGGCCTTGCTGCACGATCTGCTCGACGCCTTTCGCCAGGATGTGCGGCAGACGCGTTATGCCACGCGTGCCGAACTGCTCGATTACTGCCAGCGCTCGGCCCATCCTATCGGCCGCCTGCTGTTGCGCCTGTACCGCGCAGAATCACCGCAGCATCTGCGCTGGTCGGATGCCATCTGCAGCAGCCTGCAACTAATCAACCACTGGCAGGATGTGGCTATCGACCTGGGCAAATCTCCCGACCGCATCTATCTGCCCCAAGCAGACATGGATAGTTACGGCGTGACGGAAGAACTGCTTGCCGAACTGCTGCACAGCCCGCACAAATCCTCAGACGCGCATCAACGCTGGCGCAATCTGCTGCGCTGCGAAGTCGATCTGGCACGTGAGCTGATGCTCTCCGGCGCACCGCTGGGCCATGCCCTGCCCGGCCGCATCGGCATCGAACTACGCCTGATCATTGCCGGCGGCCTGCGCATACTGGATAAAATCGAGGCTGTCGATTACGACGTATTCCATCGTCGCCCGCGTCTGCACATCCACGACTGGCCCCTGCTGTTGTGGCGGGCAACGATGCGCAGTGCGCATCCCCTCGCCCAGCCGCTGCCCGACGTTCTCCCGCCCGAATCATGAATCTGCAACAGGCCAATCTGTATTGCCAGCAACGCACGGCCACCAGCCGTTCGAGCTTCAGCGCCAGCTTTCGCTTTCTCGAACCCCGGCGGCGCCAGGCAATCACGGCTTTCTACGCTTACTGCCGTGAAGTCGATGATGTCGTCGACGAAGTCCGCGAACCAGCCGTTGCCCGCCTCAAGCTGGCCTGGTGGCGTGGCGAGATCGACGCACTGTATGCCCAGCGTCCCAGTCACCCGGTGAGCCTGGCACTGCAGGAAAGCCTGCAGCATTTCAACCTGCCCGCCGAGCTGCTGCATGAAATCATCGACGGCATGGAGATGGATCTGGATCAGCACAGCTATGCGGATTACAAGAGCCTGCATCTGTATTGCTACCGCGTTGCCAGCGTGGTGGGCCTGCTGGCCGCAGAAATCTTTGGCTACCAGGATCGCCGCACACTCAAGTATGCGCACGACCTGGGCCTGGCCTTCCAGCTCACCAACATCATCCGTGATGTCGGCGAAGATGCCCGACGGGGCCGCATCTATCTGCCACAAGACGAACTGCTGCAGTTTGGCGTCGATCCTGACGATCTGGCCCGCGCGCGCTACAGTCCGGGCTTTCAGCGTCTCATGGCGTTCCAGACCGAACGGGCCGCACAGACCTACCAGCAGGCACTGGCCCAGCTACCCGATTGTGACCGCAAGGCGCAGCGGGCCGGCTTGATCATGGCGGCCATCTATCGCCGCCTGCTCGATGAAATCAGGCGGAATGACTACCGCGTGCTCGACCGCCGCAATCGCCTGCACGGCCTGACCAAGCTCTGGTTGGCCTGGCGAACCTATCTGCGCGAAGCTGCGTAAGTTCGCGCCATGCATTCTCCCCATCATGTCGCCATCATCGGCGGTGGCTATGCCGGCATGGCCGCTGCCGTGGAACTGGCCACGCGTCGTATCCCGGTCAGCGTTTTCGAGGCCTCGCGCACGCTGGGTGGCCGCGCTCGCGTCGTCAACCTGCATGGCCGCAAGCTGGACAACGGCCAGCACATCCTGATCGGTGCTTATCAGGAAACCCTGCGGCTGCTGCAGCAGGTCGGCATTGCAGCAGATACACATCTGCTGCGCCTGCCCCTGCACCTGGAGTTTCCCGACGAATTTTGCATTCACGCGCCCAGGCTGCCCGCCCCCTGGCACATGGCCGCTGCCCTGTTGGGCGCACAGGGGCTGGGCTGGGCAGAAAAATGGGCAGCCATCCGTTTCATGCAGGCCATGCAGGCGGCCGCTTTCCGACTGCCCGAGGACATGCCCCTGACTACACTGCTTGACCAGCATCGGCAGCCCGCCCGCGTCCGCCGCTATCTCTGGCATACCCTGTGCGTTGCAGCACTCAACACGCCAGCCGAACAGGCTTCGGCGCAGATTTTTCTGAATGTGCTACGCGACAGCCTGGCTGCCGGACGCAGCGCCAGTGACCTGCTGCTGCCACGCGTCGATCTGTCGACGCTGTTTCCTGATGCCGCCGCCCGCTACCTGATCCAGCAAGGCAACGAAGCGGGCGCCGACAAGCCGACCCTGCACTACGCCACCAACATTCGGCGCATCGAACAGATCGCGCCGTCGCCAACACCCGCAGCACCAACGGCTGCCCGCTACCGTTTGCTAGGTGATACCGGGGAATGCGGCCACTACAGCCATGTCATCATCGCCACTGCGCCCTACCACCTGCCGCCCCTGCTGGCGGCCCTGCCGGCAACAGACGCGCTGGCCCGGCAAGTTGCCGACTTCAGTCATCAGCCTATCATCACTGGCTATCTGGCCTACCCCGAACACGTCCGTCTGCCGCAGCCCATGCTGGGTTACAGCCAGGGCATCATGCAATGGCTGTTCGATCGCGGCCAACTGGACGGTCACGCCGGCCTGCTGGCGGCCGTCATCAGCACCGCAGGCCCCCATCTGACACTGACGCCGCAAGCACTTGCCGCCCGCCTGCACGCGGAAATCGCCGCCATCGTGCCGCATTTACCCGCACCGCTGTGGTGCAAGGTCATCAACGAAAAAC
This sequence comes from Sterolibacterium sp., assembly GCA_019105045.1. Taxonomy (GTDB): domain Bacteria; phylum Pseudomonadota; class Gammaproteobacteria; order Burkholderiales; family Rhodocyclaceae; genus Sterolibacterium. Next base: position 15,619 of record JAHRWT010000011.1, on the reverse strand, counting down.
GCGCCACCTGGTCCTGCCTGCCGGGTCTGCAGCGCCCATCCACCGAAACGGCACTGCCTGGTCTGCTGCTGGCCGGAGACTATCTGGCAGGCGATTACCCGGGAACCATTGAAGCGGCTATACGCAGCGGCGTGGCCGCCGCCCGCAAGATCAGCTGAACAGCACATCGCCCAAGCCGCGTCCAAGCCGCAGTGGCACACTGCAAAACCACTTATACTTGCAAATTTTGCAGATTTTTTTCTGAAAAGCCTGCTTCTGCCCGGATATTTCAAATTTTCCACCATTGTCCTTGTTCAAGCCCTACTGCCATGTCCAATCCAGCCAAACCATCCGTCTTCATAGAAAACCTCACTTTTGACGAAATCCAGGTTGGCGACACCGCCACCCTCTCGCAAACCCTGACCCCGCAGGACATCCAGCTGTTTGCCATCATGTCGGGCGATGTCAATCCTGCCCATGTCGATCCGGAATACGCCGACTCCTCCATGTTCCGCGAAGTCATTGCTCATGGCATGTGGAGCGGCTCGCTGATTTCCACCGTACTGGGCACCCAGCTACCCGGCCCAGGCACCATTTATGTCGATCAGACCCTGCATTTCCTGCGGCCGGTGACGCTCAACGACACCGTGACCGTCACCCTGCGCTGCATGGAAAAATTCGTTCACAACCAGCATCTCGTCTTCGACTGCGTCTGCACCAACCAGGATGGTCTGGAAGTCATTCGCGGTACCGCCGAAGTCAAGGCGCCCAGCGAAAAGATCAAGCGGCCACGGATAACCATGCCGGAAATCACTTTCAGCGACCGGCTCATGCGCTACAACCGCCTGATCGGCATGACCAAGGATCTTGCCGCCATCCCCATGTCCGTCGCCCATCCTTGCGATAGCGAATCACTCAAGGGCGCCCTGATGGCACGTGACGAAGGCCTGATCCTGCCAGTGCTGGTCGGCCCCGAAGCGCGCATCCGCAGCGTGGCCGAACAACTGGAACTTTCCCTGCACGATTGCCGCATCATCGACACCCCCCACAGCCATGCCTCGGCCGATATCGCCGTCAAACTGGCGCGTGAAGGTGAAGTCGAAGCCATGATGAAAGGCTCCCTGCATACCGACGAACTGATGAATGCCATCATCGACAAGGAAAAAGGATTGCGCACGGCGCGCCGCATCAGCCATGTCTTTCTGATGGACGTACCGACCTACCCGCGTCTGCTGATGATCACGGATGCCGCCATCAACATCGAGCCCACCCTGGAATGCAAGGCCGACATCGTGCAAAACGCCATCGATCTGGCGCACATGTTGAACATTGGCGAACCCAAGGTCGCCCTGCTGGCGGCAGTCGAAACCATCAACCCCAAAATGCGTGCCACACTCGAAGCCGCTGCCCTGTGCAAGATGGCAGATCGTGGCCAGATCAAGGGTGGTCTGCTGGATGGCCCGCTGGCTTTTGACAATGCCGTTTCGCTGGTCGCTGCCAAGACCAAGGGCATTCGCTCGACGGTCGCCGGCCAGGCCGACATCCTGGTGGTGCCGGACATCGAATCCGGCAACATGCTGGCCAAGCAGCTCGAATATCTGGCCAATGCGCTTTCCGCCGGCGTGGTGCTCGGCGCGCGCGTGCCCATCGTGCTGACCAGCCGCGCCGATACCGCCGAAACGCGCAGCATTTCCTGCGCCATTGCGGTGGTCATGGCCCATGCCCGGCGCAAGCAATTACAGAATCCCTGAGGAAGCGGCCATGCGTGATGCCATTCTCGTTCTCAATGCCGGCTCCTCATCGATCAAATTCGCCATTTTCCCCTGGGCAAACAGCGACGGCACGACACTGTCCAGCCAGCCTGCAGAACAGCCCCTGTTTTCCGGGCAGATCGACGGCATCGGTGCCGACCAGATGATCACCCGCCTCAAGGTGCGCGATGCCGAAGGCAAAATCATCACCGACCAGTCGCTTGATGAAGTACACAGCAGTGCAAGCAACCACCGTCATGCGCTGGATTGCCTGCTGGGCTGGCTGGACGCCCACGACGAGGGCCTTCATATGCGTGCGGTGGGCCATCGTGTCGTGCATGGCGGAGAAAACTACGCTCAACCCGTCCGCCTTGACGCAAACATCTGTGCCGAACTGGCCCACCTGAACCCACTCGCCCCGCTGCACCAGCCACACAATCTGAGCGCCATCCAGGCCATCCTGACCCTGCTGCCCGAACTGCCCCAGGTCGCCTGTTTCGATACGGCCTTTCATCGCAACCAGCCGGCCATTGCCCGCCAGTTTGCCCTGCCACGCGCAATCACCGCCATGGGCGTGCAGCGCTATGGTTTTCACGGCATCTCCTACGAATACATTGCCGAAACCCTGCCGCACGTGCTGCCTGCCGCAACGGCTGCGGGCCGGGTGATCGTTGCCCATCTGGGCAACGGCGCCAGCATGTGCGCCCTGCACAATGGCCAGAGTGTGGCAACAACCATGGGATTTTCTGCGCTGGATGGCCTGATGATGGGTACCCGCACCGGCAATCTGGATCCCGGCGTTCTGCTCTATCTGATGGATAATCTGAACATGGACAGCCAGGCTCTGGCTCGTCTGCTCTATCGTGAATCCGGTCTGCTCGGCGTATCCGGTATTTCACAGGACATGCGCAGCCTGCTCAGTGCCGCAGCCACCCGCAGCGAAGCACGCGAAGCCATTGATCTGTTCTGCTACCGTGCCCAGCGCGAAATCGGCTCGCTGGCGGCAGCCCTGGGCGGTCTTGACGCCCTGATCTTTACCGGCGGCATCGGCGAACACGCCGCCCCTGTACGCCAACAGATCTGCAGCAAGCTGCAATGGCTGGGAATCGAACTGGACGAGCAGCGCAATACCCATCCCGCGACCAGCCAGGCCGGCCACATCACACGTACAAACAGCGCGGTGCCAGTACTGGTCATCCCCACCAATGAAGAATGGATGATCGCCCGCCACACCGCCAAACTACTTACCGAGGACGACCCCAGATACACTGCAACCACCTGAATTTGTGCAGTTTTTCACATATTTAACCTACTAGATATAGTGTTGCATCGCCTGCCTCACCACTAGATTTTTTTATAAGTCATTGTTTTTATTGAACACAAAATTTTCTACTTTCTTTTAAAAAAAATGGCGGGTATTCTTCGGCAATTCTTACAACCACTGCGGGAAGAATATGACGACAAAGATCCCCACCGCTGCAGCAGCAAAGCCCACCCGTGCCGCCCAGGCGCAGACGCCCTCCCAGCCAGCCAGCCCCCCCACCCTGCCCCACCCCCAGGAAATCAGCGGTGAGGTACTGATCGAGAAATACGCCAAAGGCAACGAAACCCACGTTTCCGAAGTGCGCCAGCGAGTTGCCCGCGCACTGGCCGCCGTCGAACACGAAGACAAGCGCGCCTACTGGGAAACACAATTTCACGAAGTCCAGACAAATGGCTTTGTTCCCGCTGGCCGCATCAACTCCGCCGCCGGTACCGACCTGTGCGCCACGCTGATCAACTGCTTCGTGCAACCGGTGGGCGATTCGATCTCGGAAACCTCCGACGGTCGCCCCGGCATCTACACCGCCTTGCAGCAGGCTGCCGAAACCATGCGCCGTGGCGGTGGCGTTGGTTATGATTTCTCCTCCATCCGGCCGGTCGGCGCCCACGTCAAGGGCACCCAGTCGCGCGCCTCGGGCCCGGTTTCCTACATGCGCGTCTTCGACCGCTCCTGCGAAACGGTCGAGTCGGCCGGCTCGCGTCGAGGCGCGCAAATGGGCGTGTTGCGCTGCGATCATCCCGACATCGAGGAATTCATCCACGCCAAGGACAAGGGCGATCTCACCAACTTCAACATCTCGATCGGCGTCACCGACGAATTCATGCGCGCCGTTGAAACCGATGGCGAAGTCGAGCTGACCCACAAGGCTCGTCCTGCCCCGGACATACTCGCGGCAGGCGCCTATCAGCGCGAGGAACTGGCCCGCTCGGGGCCAAAAAAAGACGCCGCCGGCCCGTCAAGTGAAGCGGCCGGCAGCCTCTGGGTCTATCGCAAGATCAAGGCACGTGAGCTGTGGGACCAGATCATGCGCTCGACCTATGACCATGCCGAACCGGGCATCCTCTTCCTCGATCGCATGAACCGCGACAACAATCTCTATTATTGCGAAACCATCGAGGCCACCAACCCCTGCGCCGAACAACCGCTGCCGCCGTATGGCTGCTGCTGCCTGGGCTCGATCAACCTGACCCTGTTCGTCAATCAGCCATTTTCCGAACAGGCAACCTTCGACTATGCCGCCTTCGGCAAGGCGGTCGATGTCTCGGTGCGCATGCTCGACAACGTGCTCGACGCCACCCACTGGCCGCTGCCCCAACAGCAGGCCGAAGCCGCTGCCAAACGCCGCATCGGTCTGGGTTTCACCGGCCTGGGCGATGCCCTGATCATGCTGCGCCTGCGCTATGACACCGCGGATGCGCGCACCATGGCCGCAAAAATTTCCGAATTCATGCGTGACCGCGCCTATCTGGCCTCGGTCGAACTGGCCAAGGAACGTGGCGCCTTCCCGCTGTTCAATGCCGATCTCTACCTGTCCGGCGGCAACTTCGCCTCGCGTCTGCCCACTGAGATCAAGGAGCAGATCCGCAAGCATGGCCTGCGCAACTCCCATCTGCTGTCGATTGCGCCCACCGGCACGATTTCCCTGGCCTTTGCCGACAACGCCAGCAACGGCATCGAGCCACCCTTTTCCTGGACTTACACCCGCAAGAAACGCATGGCCGACGGCACACACAAGGAATATGCCGTCGAGGATTACGCCTGGCGCTATTACCGCCATCTGGATGGCGATACCGACAACCTGCCCGATTACTTCGTGACTGCCCTGGAAATTTCTGCCCAGGCGCACAAGGACATGGTGGCGGCTGTCGCCCCCTATATCGACACCTCCATTTCCAAGACGGTCAACGTACCGGAAGACTATCCCTATACGGAATTTGAAGACCTCTACATGGCTGCCTGGAAAGCCGGCCTGAAAGGTCTGGCCACCTATCGTCCCAACTCGGTGCTGGGCGCAGTGCTTTCCGTCTCTGACAACAAGGGCGGCGATGCTGCCACAGGCAAGGGCAACAACTCCAGCGCCCATCCCCAGGATGTCGTCATCAACGGCGCCAACCGTCGCCTGTCGATCGGCACCCTGCCCGCGCCGGTACTGGCTTCACTGCGCTGGCCGGGCCGTCCCCGCATGACCGATGGCAACGCCGCCTGGACCTACATGATCGAAACCCCGCACGGCGAATTTGCCCTGTTTGTCGGCCACATCGACAACGGCAAGAAAGTGCCGTTCGAAGTCTGGGTGAATGGTTCCGAGCAACCGCGCGGTCTGGGTGCCGTGGCCAAAACGCTGTCCATGGACATGCGTGCCAACGATCGCGGCTGGCTGGAACTCAAACTCGACATGCTGGCCAGAACCATCGGCGATGAATCCTTCAGCATGCCCTTCCCACCGCATGGCGAACCCAAGCTGATGCCGGGCGTGGTTTCCGCCATGGCACAGATCGTGCGCTACCGCTGCGAACAACTCGGCGCCTTCGATGGCAACGATCCGACACCCGTGATCGACACCATGTTCAGCCGCGACGAGCCGCGCACCGGCACCGACGGTACGCTGTCCTGGACGGTGGATATCGTGAATCCGGCCGCCAATGAAGAATTCGTCCTCGGCCTGAAGGAAATCACCCTGCCCGATGGCGTTACCCGGCCCTACTCGGTCTGGCTCTCCGGCCACTATCCGCGCGCACTGGACGGCCTGACCAAACTGCTCTCGCTCGACATGCGCGTCATGGATCCAGCCTGGATCGGCATGAAACTGCGCAAGCTGGTGGATTACCCGGAGCCGCTCGGTGACTTCCTGGCCTTCGTGCCGGGCACCCGTCGCCAGCAGAACTGGCCATCGACCGTGGCCTACATCGCCCGCCTGATCATCCATCGCTACGCCATGCTCGGCATTCTCGACGAGAGCGGCTACCCAACCCGCGAAATGGGCATCCTCGAAACACCGCAGAAAAAAGGCGGCGCCAAAGTCATGCAGGGCGCCCTGTGCAGCGAATGCGGCAACTACACGCTCATACGCAAGGACGGTTGCGATTTCTGCAGTGCCTGCGGGGCGGTCGGCAGCTGCGGCTGATCGCCAATGACTTCACAGTCACAGCTGCAACACGGACTATCCAAATAACTGCGCAACTGAGCAACTGAGCAAAACGGGGCCTGACGGCCCCGTTTTGCATGGCTCTGGCCTGTCACAGGATGCCAGGCGCCAGAGACCACGCACCCGTCACACAGCAGACAGAAATGCGGGCAAGCGATAGACTGGCTGCCTGATCTGCATCGGTAGCCAGTCGCTCACAGTCTGCCAGCGACATCTCAAATCACACGTCACACGTATTGTGGGCATTTTTACGGAAAGCCATAACCATGCGACTGGACAAGGAAACCGAAAGCCGGAACGTCGAAGACAGGCGCGGCATGGCCCTGCCGGGAGGCCGACGCGGCGGCCTGGGAGCAGGCACCATCGTCATCGCCTTGCTGGCAAGCTATTTCTTTGGCATCGATCCTTCCATGATGCTTGGCATTGCTGACCGTCTGCAGGAAACGCCGGCCGCACAGCAGAAACAGCCTGCCCGCCAGTCACCCCCCGACGATGAGGAAGGTCGGCAGGTTGCCAGAATCCTCGGTTCAACCGAACGCGCCTGGTCTGCAATGTTTTCCGAAAATGGCCGCCAGTATGTCGAACCCACGCTGGTACTGTTCACCGGCGCCACGCCCACCGCCTGCGGCACCGGCCAGGCAGCCATGGGACCGTTTTACTGTCCGCTGGACAGCACGGTCTATATCGACCTGGCGTTCTATGACGAGCTGAAAACCCGCTTCCAGGCACCTGGAGACTTCGCCCAGGCCTATGTCATTGCCCATGAAGTCGGCCACCATGTCCAGCATCTGCTGGGCATTTCCGACCAGGTACATGCCCAGCAACAGCGCGCCGGCAGCAAGGCCCAGGCAAATGCCCTGTCGGTTCGCCTGGAATTGCAGGCGGACTGCCTGGCAGGCGTCTGGGCCGCAAAAGCCGATGAGGCCCGGCAGATACTCGAAGCTGGCGATGTCGAGGAAGCCCTGGCCGCCGCCACCGCGATTGGCGATGACCGCCTGCAGCAACAGACCCAGGGGCGCATTGTGCCGGATGCCTTCACACACGGCAGCTCTGCCCAGCGGGTGCGCTGGTTCCGGCACGGCCTGGAAAGCGGAGACATCAATCAGTGCAATACCTTTCAGGCTGCGCAATTGTAATCACGCGCGCCCGCCCTGATACCTGCCATCAAACCATCAAACCATCAAACCATGAACCACGCGCAGCATTATCTGCAACCTTTGCTGGCACCCGCTTCGATCGCCATCATTGGCGCTTCGAACAACGAAGAGTCGACCGGTACCCTCCTGGCGTGCAACATGCTGGACATGGATTACCAGGGCCGCCTGTTCTTTGTCAATCCAAAACACAAGACACTGTTTGGGCAACCCTGTTATGCCCGCGTCGAGGATATTCCGCAGCGTCTTGATCTGGCGGCCATCTGCACACCCGCACGCAGCGTACCGGGCATCATCGAAGCCTGTGGCCAGGCCGGCACCCGCACGGCCCTGATCGTTTCAAGTGGTTTTGTCGCAAGCGGCGTGCTTCCCGCGCGTGGCGCAGTCCTTGAGCGCAACCTCGTCGAAATCGCACGACGCTACCGCATGCGCCTGCTTGGCCCAAACTGCCTGGGCATCATGCGCCCGGCCAACGGCATCAATCTCACCTACACACGCTGCAGTGTCCATCCTGGCGGCATCGGTCTGATCTCGCAATCGGGCGCGCTGTGCACGGCCATCCTCGACTGGGCACAATCCAATCATGTGGGTTTTTCCAGCGTCGTCACTCTGGGCACATCCAGCGATGTCGATTTCGGCGAAGCGCTGGATTACATGGTTTCCGATCCCAAGACCAAAAGCATTTTTCTGCATGTCGAAGGCATCCGCAATGCGCGACGTTTCATGAGCGCCCTGCGGGCTGCCGCCCGCTGCAAGCCGGTACTGGTCATCAAGGTCGGCCGCCATCCGGCCGGTGAACAGGCGGCCCTCTCGCACAGCGGCGCCGTTGCTGGCGACGATGATGTGTTCGACGCCGCCCTGCGCCGCGCCGGTGTCGTGCGCCTGTCCACCGTTGGCCAAATGTATGCCACGGTACAAGCATTGTTCGCCCATTTTCAGCCACGCGGCAATCGGCTGGCCATACTGACCAATGGCGGTGGGCTCGGCGCGATGGCGGCCGACCATGCTGACGATATCGGCGTCCAGCTGGCCGAGCTTGCCCCCCAGACCCGGCAGACGCTCGACAAGGCACTGCCCGCCGATTGGTCGCGCCGCAATCCGGTCGATATTGGTGGCGAAGCACATCCCGCCCGCTACACGCTTGCCATGAAAGCCTTGCAGGAAGATGCACATGTGGATGGAATATTGGCCATCCTTTCCCCACAGGCCCGGAGCGATCCGACCCAGACCGCCCGTGCGCTGATCGATCTTGCGCGACAGTCCGAAAAACCTCTGGTGACCTGCTGGATGGGTGAAGCCCAGGTCAGGGAGGCCCGCCTGCTGTTCAAGGCTGCCGGCATACCGGCTTTTCGCACGCCAGAAGCTGCTGTCGAACTGTTTTCCCATCTGAGCAGCTATTTCCACAATCAAAAATTGCTGCAACAGACCCCGGCAGCCAGCGCCGGCAGCAGCGACGACAACGCGGTGGCCTATCCACCCGCTCGCAGCGACAGCGCCCGCCTGATCATTGAAACCGCCTTGCACGAAGGCCGTGACACCCTGAGCGAAATGGAATCCAAATCGCTGCTGGCGGCTTTTCACATTCCGGTTGCCCAGACCATGCTGGCACGCTCGGTTTCCGAGGCGCTGGTGCTGGCCGAAGAAATCGGTCTGCCTGTGGCCATGAAAATCGACTCGCCCCATATCATCGAAAAATCAGGCTGCGGTGGCGTGCGCCTCAATCTCACCAGTCTGGTTGCCGTGCGCGACACCTACCAGATCATGCATGAAGATGTCAGACGCTGCCTGCCAGAGGCCCAGATCAACGGTATTGCCATCGAACCGATGGTCATCAAGCCACACGGGCATGAGTTGCGTATCGCGATTGTGCATGACCCCATCTTCGGCCCGGCCATCACGCTCGGCCCGGGGGGCAAGAATGCCACGGCCACGACCCGCCGCCGCCCTGTTGCCTTGCCACCCCTGAACTCCCTGCTCATCGGCGACCTGTTGCAATCGGCTCGCCTGGGCAATCAGCTCACCGCGCGCGGCAGCCTGCCGGCGGTCAATCGACAGGCGCTTGAAAACGTATTGCTGCGCATTTCAGAAATGGCCTGCGAGCTGCCCTGGATACACACGCTGGAAATCGATCCGCTGATCGTCGACGAACAGGGCGCCGTTGCGGTTGATGCGCGCATCGCCATCACCCAGCCGGCACAACAATCCGCTGCCTATGCTCACATGGCGATCCACCCCTACCCGAGCGCACTGGTCAGCCAATTCACGACACGCAATGGACGGCAGGTCACGCTGCGGCCAATCAAACCAGAAGACGCCGGACTTACCCAGGCTTTTGTGTGTGGTCTGTCGCCACAATCACGCTATTTCCGCTTCATGAATGCCATGCGCGAAGTCTCCCCCGCCCAGCTGGTGCGCCTGACACAAATTGACTACGACCGCGAAATGGCTCTTATCGCCACCCTCCACGACGCGGGCATTGAAAGCCAGATCGGGGTGGCGCGTTATGCAACCAATCCGGACGGCGCATCCTGCGAATTTGCCGTTGTTGTTGCCGATGACTGGCAGGGCCAGGGACTGGCGCGGGCATTGATGACCGCCCTGATCGAAACAGCGCGCAAACACAGCAGTCTGAAAACCATGTATGGCGATATCCTGATCGAAAACCAGCACATGCTCGATTTCGTCAAAAAACTGGGCTTCACCACATCTGCGCACCCTGACGAAACGGGCCTCAAACGCAGCGTCCTTGCGCTGACCCCCTAAGGCAGTACCGAAGCAAAACGTCAGACTGCCAACTGCCAGCACGCCCGGCATGCTCAATGCATCTTGCCGTCCACCCGGGGCTGGAACAAGTAAGGCAGATAGCGCCAGGCCAGTGTGGCAAAACATAAAACCCAGCACACCGTCGCAAGCTCCAGCCAGTGCAGGTAAGCCTCAGGCACAAGCTGTGGCATGACAAGACGCAAGACCAGGGCCAGTATCATCAGCCACAATAGCGCCTTGTCGAGTGCATCGAAACTGACCTTGCGGCCAGTGTGGCCCTTGGAAATACGCACCAGCATGGCAGGGATGATCAGGCCCATCACACCGAAGCTGAACATGTGCGTCGCCACGCCCCCTATCCAGCCCTGCGGCGACACATGCTGCCAAGCCAGCAAGCACAGCTGAATGACGATCGCCAGATAGCCCAGATACATGATGCCGACATCAAGCCGGCGCAGGGCGCGCTGGGGATACCAAAAGACGAAACGCAGCAACAGCAAGGCCGCCAGCAGGCCAGCCAGCCCGCTTGCCAGCGCTGCCGGCATGAAATTCTCAAAAACCATGACCACGGCCATCAGTTTGATACTGCGGTCAAGGCGCGGATCGCGCAGGATGCTCACCCCGAACAGCGATTTCATGAACTGTGTCAGCGTGCGTTCCAGCATGACCAGAAAAGCCACCCTGAACAACCCAATGGACATGCTTACCCCGGCCTGAAAATACTCATCACTCAGGATCAGGTTTTTTGCAACCAGAAAAAGCGGCAAGGCGATCAGGAAAAAATAATTATCGCTGTAAGAATCCGTTTTGCGATGGCGCACCAACGTCCACAACAGCATGACGACGATTGTTGCCAGAAACAGATGATTGCCGAGCAGAAACAGCGCACGAGGCAAAGCCGCCTCGTACCACATGGCAAGGCGCTCGACGAACCAGGCCAACGTGAGCAACATCAGCGCCAGACCATGATAGCCACGAACCTGCACCCAGTTCTTGGTTGCCGTCAGGAGAAAACCGCCGATCACGGCCCAGCCGAAGCCAAAGAACATTTCATGCGCATGCCACTGCATGGCAGAAAAATGATGCATGGCCACAGGCAGTTTGCCCATGAACAGCAGCAGCCAGAGTGGCGGCAGCAGCATTCCCGAAAGGATGGCAAGGCTGAAAAAAGGCCTGAAACCCACCAGCCAGAGCGGCTGGGACAGCAATTTACGCAATACGGACAGCATCAGACCAGACAACCTTTCGCAATAACCCTGATGAACCGGCAAGAGCGTAACAATACCGAATCATCCGTGATGGGTCAAAGCCAGGCCACGATGCGGCAACAGAACGCAAGAGCTCAACACCAGACACCAGGCAGGGCGCGTCTTCTTCCAGTACCGAAAGAAGAGGCCATGAACCAATACATTGGGAATAAATTGGAGGCGGGGGTCGGAATCGAACCGGCGTAGACGGCTTTGCAGGCCGCTGCATAACCACTTTGCTACCCCGCCAGGACCCTGACAACAACGCGGAGGGTTCCGAAGCGAAAAGGGAAAGCTTGCGCTTTCCCTTGAAAACTGGAGCGGCAGAAGAGTCTCGAACTCTCGACCTCAACCTTGGCAAGGTTGCGCTCTACCAACTGAGCTACTGCCGCAAGACAGAAAAGAATTATAGCTGCAAATTCTGCACAGTCAACTTTTTCGAGAGTTTTTTTGAATGATCTTGTGTTGCCGCATGACCCTGCAAAACCAGCTCACATCACTGCAATCCAATCGGCCACGGACCTGGTTACAGGCCGCCCCCCCCTATCCCTATCGGGTGACGTCGAACCCGTACGCAGTCCAGCGCATTTTTTGTGAGAGATTTTTGTCATAAGCTTGCCACTGCGCACATGAGAGGTAAAATCAGCCACCCAGATACAGTGATGTCATGACCACAACTCAAAAAATTCCAGATACAGGGAGTCGTCACATGAATTTCAAGTTTCCCAAACTCACCTCGGCACTGATCTGCCTGCTCTTCTGCTATGCCTTGCCTGTTGCTGCCCAGTCGGCTGAAGACTGTGACCCGGATGACGATGATGATGACCTCATTTCGTTGCAAGCCCCCGCCGCCAATCTTATGCCGCAGCAAACCCCGCTGATGTCGGCGCAGGGCGAAGCCGTCCTTTTTTCATACGGTTCCGCAGAGCTGAAAAATAACGCGCTGCCACTGCTCAATGCGTTTGCTGAAAAACTGAAGCAGGATCCATCCATCAAAGCCGAAATTGCCGGCCACACTGACGACAACAACCGCAGCAATCGACCACAGCTGAACACAACGCTTTCCAAGCAGAGGGCGGACAATGTCAAAAAATACCTGGTATCACGCGGCATTGCTGCCAAACGTCTGACGACTGTGGGCTACGGCCCCAGCCAACCCGTGACCGACAACGCCACAGTTGAGGATCAGGCGCAGAACCGCCGCGTCGAACTGCGGATACATCCCTGAAAAACCCATTTCCCGGCGGGTTCGCACGCATCCCGATCCAACAGGCCTCGCAGTGCAGACTGCGGGGCCTTGTGTTATCCAGTCACAAAACGGCTTGCGGGCTTTGTATCCTGCGTTCTGATCACGCATGCCCGAATACAGCCCCGAAAGGGAAAACGCCCCGACGATAGCCAGAAGTCCCGCGCGGTGCACGCGCATCTTCCGTTTTTTCTTGAACTTCTCCGGGCACACGTCGTAAATACCGACCGCCTCATCTTCGAGTTCACAGATCAAACGCCGCTCTTCAGCCGCAATGGCCGCCAGTTGCCATGGCAAACACCCCTATCGCGATTATGCTGCGCCTCAGCCAGCAGCCGGCCAGGTTCCAGAAGAAACTCGCCAGGCGCAGACCTGCTCGGCACTCAATGGGCGATTTGGCAAGATCCGTGAGGCCGCCAAGCCATGCCCCTCATTGCAAAAGCAAACTGGTCAAGCCGACGCAATGATTTTTGGGAACAAGTTCACGACATTGGCATTCATGCGATTGCCCTGCCACGCTGGCATCTGTCACCAAGGCGTCTTGAGGTTTCCCGGCGCAATTTCACAGGAATGACACAAAAGCAAAAGGCCCAACCTTTTGGGCTGGGCCTTTTTGCTTGAATCTTATGGCTCCCCGACCTGGGCTCGAACCAGGGACCTACGGATTAACAGTCCGGCGCTCTACCGACTGAGCTATCGAGGAACAACGAAGCGCGAATTTTATTCATTGCGCAGCAATGCGTCAACATCTGCACGGCACATTGCTGCACGTGGCGTCTTCTTCAATCCTTCAGTACGGCGGCAATGGCATCGGCAACGTAATCGATGTTGCGTGTATTCAGCGCGGCCAGGCAGATGCGACCGGTGGCTACGGCGTAGATGCCGAATTCGTCTTTCAGGCGCTCGACCTGCGCCGCATTCAGGCCCGTGTAGGAAAACATGCCGCGCTGGTCGGTGACGAACGAGAAATCCTGCTTGACACCTCGCTCGCGCAGTTTGGCGACGAGGCTCCCGCGCATGGCGCGGATACGTTCGCGCATACCGGCCAGTTCGTCATCCCACTGCTTGCGCAGCTGGGGATCAGCAAGTACTGCCGCGACAATCGCCCCGCCATGCGTTGGCGGGTTGGAATAGTTGGTGCGGATGACGCGCTTGACCTGACTCAGTACGCGCACTGCTTCATCCTTGCTGGCAGTGACAATGGACAGCGCACCAACGCGTTCGCCATAGAGCGAGAAGGACTTGGAAAACGAGCTGGAAACGAAGAACGACAGACCGGAATCGGCAAACAGGCGCGGCGCGATGGCATCCGCTTCAACGCCGTCGGCGAAGCCCTGGTAAGCCATGTCCAGGAAAGGCACCAGCTGACGGGTGGCGCAAATTTCGACGACTTTGTGCCACTGCTCGACAGTCAGATCAGCTCCGGTCGGATTATGGCAACAGGCATGGAGAATGATGATCGAACCGGCGGGCAATGCCGTCAGCCGGGCTGTCATCGCCGGGAAATTCACGCCGCGCGTGGCCACGTCATAGTAGGGGTAGGTTTCGACCGGAAAGCCGGCAGACTCAAACAGGGCGCGATGATTTTCCCAGCTCGGGTCACTGATATAAACCTTGGTATCAGGCAACAGGCGCTTGAGATAATCCGCGCCCACTTTCAGAGCACCCGTCCCGCCCAGCGCTTCGACGGTGAGGACACGTCCGTCGATCAGCAATGAAGTCTCGGCACCGAACAGCAATTTTTGCACCGCCTGGTTATAGGCGGCCAGCCCTTCGATCGGCTGATAGCCGCGCGCCGGCATAGCGGCAAGACGCGCCTGCTCGGCCGCCTTGACTGCAGCAAGCAGCGGCAGCTTGCCATCATCATCAAAGAACACACCCACGCCAAGATTCACCTTGTTGTTGCGGGTGTCGGCGTTGAAAGCCTCATTCAGGCCAAGGATGGGATCACGAGGCGCCATTTCAACGCCGGCAAACAAGCTGGATGTCATGGGGGAGATCATCGGGTATTCCAGTTCCGACGCAACAAAGCGTCTTGCAGGTTATAGAAAACAAAAGGCGTCACATTCTACGCTTTCAGCAGTTTTCAGCATAGAACGCGGGAAAATCCTGAAAATTCTGGAATACACCCTGCCTATTGCCACGTATACTGTTGGGCTGCACCGCAAGCCACTGAATATTCTTGAATTTGCGGATACTTGATTGATCCCGCCATCCGCGCTGGCTGTAACAGGAGCTATCCCTTGACGCACGATTTGCTCAAGAACCTGATCAATACAGGTTCGCCGCTTGGCATAAGTTTTGTAGGACTCATGTTTTTTGTCGCAGCCACCATCCTGGCGATCCTGATACGACGCGCGGCGCGGCGGCTTGAAGCCCATCTGATGGATATCACCGCCCTGCGCTTCGTCAGCGCATTGGCACAGGTTTTGATCTTTCTGCTGGGCTTCGTGCTTTACGCCCATCTGGTTCCTGAACTGCGTTCGATCGGTACGGCACTGCTGGCAGGCGTCAGCGTGGCCTCGGTGATTGTCGGCCTCGCCGCGCAAAGTACCCTGAGCAATCTGATCGCCGGTTTTTCGCTGGTGCTGTACCGGCCATTCAGCATTGGCGACACGATACAGCTCAACACGCCCGCTGGAGTGATGTCGGCCAGAGTCAAGGATATTTCCCTGGGATTCACCATCCTGCAGGACGACAAACAACAGGAAATCATCGTACCCAACAGCGTCATGATCGGCAGCACGGTCATCCGGCTGCAGCGATCAAATCGCTGACGCACAACCAGTCGCACCTCCAGCAGACGCATCACATCCATGAACTCAGCCATTCAGACTTTTCCTGACAGCCCCTACCGCCTGCATCTGCCTTTTCAGCCCGCCGGTGACCAGCCGACGGCCATCAATCAACTGGTCGAAGGCATCGAAGACGGCTTGATGTATCAGACCCTGCTGGGCGTGACCGGCTCGGGCAAGACCTTCACCATGGCCAATGTCATCGCCCGCAGCGG
>JAHRWT010000118.1 GCA_019105045.1 Sterolibacterium sp. | reverse complement strand
CGCCAGATAGAGATTGACAGCATGAATGGCTACGCCTCCGCTGAGGGCCGCCGCCAGCCAGAGATTGCGGCCGTGCAACAGATCAGCCCAGCGAGCAGTGGGGAGCGCAGCGGCAGAAACGCCTTTTTCATGTGGCGTTTTGAGTATCGATGATGGTTCCTGAATGACAAATTGAAAATGGGAGCAAACCGAAGCGTTTTCGGCCTGCTCCCATTAAGGAATAAGGAATGCGCTGTAGTTTACCTGGACTGTTTCTGCTTCATGGCCGGCGCGGCATCCTTGGCGTGGGTGTTGAGATAATTGAGAATTTCCTGTTTTTCCTGGGCGCTGAGCTGAGTGCGGGCAAACATTTGTTCGGTGATGCCCTGCCATTCCTTGCGCGTATGTTCCGCCGGCGCGTAGGCCGCGTGGCAACGAGTGCAGGTTTCGAAGAACAGTTTTTCACCTTTGCTCATCTTGGCCAGCTTGGCTCCACGCAATTTGCCGGCCCGCACGGCCATGTCATCGGTGGCTATCGCCAGTTTGGCGCTGGTTTTTTCCACCGTGGGTGGCTCGAAAGCCCGGTTGGGTGATTCGGCATCATTGCATTTTTTCAAACTGGCCAGGCAGGTGTTGGCGGCAGTGGCCTGACTCAGCTGACTGGACGCAATGCTGGTGGTGAGAACGTTGACCGCACCACTGTTGCAGCGGCCCTGGCGATCGAGTTGCAGCCAGTTGCCTTCTTCCAGGCTGACCACGCCGGGCATGATGTCATCGGTTACCTGCGCCCCGGCCAGCAGGCGGCCGCGGGCGTTATAGAGCTCGACCAGATCGCCCTGAACGATGCCACGGGCCGCTGCGTCCTGAGTGTTGATGCGCAGATGCGAGCGCCCCTGGATGTTTTCCTCCAGACGCAGATTGCTGTTGGCCATTTGCGAATGCAGGCGGTTGTATGGATGCGGGCTGACCACGTGCAACTGGCCGGCCTGGGCATTGCCCAGATATTCCGCCGGCTCAAGAAAAGTCGGCAGCGGTGGGCAGTCGTCCAGTTTGAAGCCGGCCAGAGTCTTTGAATACAGTTCGATGCGGCCCGAAGGTGTGGGCAGCGGGTTCTTGGCCGGGTCATTGTAAAAATCGCCATGCAGCACATACTGGCGAGCCGCCTCGGGTGTGGCCAATTGCACTACACCTTTTTCCCAGAATTCATCAAACGGCATCACGGCCGCACCGGCTGAGGCAGCATAGGTTTCACGCAGGAACTGCATGACACTGCGCGGCTGCTCGATCTGTGTGCCCGCGCTGTCCATTTCAACGCCGGTGAATTGCAGGCCCACACCCATCAAATCGGCCAGTCGGCGGAAAATCTCGAAGTCGTCCAGACTTTCGCCATAAGGCGCGATCACCTGCCGCATGGCATAGATGCGATCACTGCTGTAGCTGCCGCCATAGCTTAGGTCATTGCGTTCCAGTGCTGTGGTGGCGGGCAGCACGATGTCGGCAAAGCGGGCCGAAGCGCACCACCAGGGCTCCTGGCAAATCACCGTTTCGATCTGCTTGTTGAGCGCACGGATCAAACCGTGGGTATCCTGCTGGTGCGACATGAAGTTATTGCCGGCCACATACAGCAGCCGCGCATCTGGATAACGCGCTTTCTGGCCATTTTGCTGATAACGGCCACCGGGATTTTCCAGCATTTCGGTGATACGTGAAGCCGGGCAGCGGGTGGTGACTGGGTTGTAACCCTGCGGCAGGCCGACCGGCATGGTGTTGCCCGAAGGTGGCATACCCGAACCGCTGTAATGCCAGCTCAAACCCACACCTTCGCCGGGCTTGCCGATCTTGCCCAGCATGGCGGCCAGGTTGATCAGCGCCCAGTGCGGCATCTCGCCATGATGGGCGCGCTGCAAGGACCAGCCGGCGGCAAACTGGGTGCGCTTGCTGGCCACCAGTTCTGCCAGCTCGACGATGCGCTCGGCCGCAATGCCGGTAATCGCCGCCGCCCAGACCGCTGTCTTGGCCGGCGTGCCGTCCTTGCCCTGCAGATGCTGGATGAACTGCTCGGCTCCCACGGTATAGCGCTTGAGGTAATTCTGATCCGTGCGCCCGCTGTTATGCACGTGATGGGCCATGGCCAGAAACAGCGCCGTGTCGGTATTGGGGCGTATCGGCTGCCACTGCGCGCCGAATTCGCGATCCGCCCGCGTGCGCTGTGGATTGATGGAAATGAAACGGATGCCTTTCTTGGCGAAATTTTGCCAGTGCGGCAGCATGCGGTGATCGGCCACGTTGAAATCAATGCGGTTGTTCGACCAGGGATCGCAGCCCACCAGCACCATCAGCTCGGTGTGCTGCTCGATGACTTCCCAGGAGGTCTGCGGCATGTAGGCTTCCATGCCGTGGATGACATGAGCCAGGCCAAACCTCGCCGCGCCAAAGGAATAATTACCTGTTGTCTTGCTATGGCCGCCGATCAAACCAAACAGCCGCCCCTGCAACACCTGCGGGCGCAGCAAGCCGGCATGCGACCAGCCGCTGTAAGACGCACTGAACAGCGCCTCATTGCCATGTTTTTCCGCCGTCCGCAGGATTTCCTCGGCCACCAGGGCCAGCGCCGTATCCCAATCGACACGCACGAAAGCCTCCTTGCCACGCCGCTCAGGGTGGGTATTGGCAACAGAGGCGGCAGGGGTGGCATGGGCCTGGCCGAATTGCTTCTGCTTCGCCTCGAAATACGATTTGCGCACCATCGGGTACTGTATTCGTGTCGGATGATACAGACGCTCCAGCAGCCCTTCGGTGAGCATGCGGTTGGGCAGGGCATCCAG
>JAHRWT010000065.1 GCA_019105045.1 Sterolibacterium sp. | reverse complement strand
CCGGTGTGCACCGTCAGCGTGATGCCCAGTTCCTGCGCCTTCTCGTAGAAGGGCCACAGACGCTTGTCGTTGAGCGGGCCGTCGTCTTCCGGGGTGTAGAGCTTGCACAGCTTGGCACCCTTTTCCTTGAACAGGTATTCGAGTTCCCAGTTGGCTTCCTTGATGCCACGCTTGAT
The DNA here is from genome assembly GCA_019105045.1 of Sterolibacterium sp. Taxonomy (GTDB): domain Bacteria; phylum Pseudomonadota; class Gammaproteobacteria; order Burkholderiales; family Rhodocyclaceae; genus Sterolibacterium. The sequence continues at coordinate 4,884 of JAHRWT010000065.1, read as the reverse complement.
CACCGGGCCGACGTTGGCTTCCAGATACATGCGTTCAGGGTAAGGCGCGATCTGTTGCAGCATGAAACCGTTGGTCGACAGCGAGACCACACCGCCGGTCACGTCCATCATCGGTTCGCGCAGGCAGAAGGCGACGTCAACATTGGTCTTGTCCATTTCCTGGATCAGGGCGCTGGCGATCGGCTGCGGCCATTCGCCGGTCAGGTCACGACCCGACCAGGCGCGCATCACGCCGTCCACGCTGCCCCACCAGCGCTGCACGTTCGGGTAATAATCGATCTCCGACATGGTCTGGAGGTTCATGAAATGAAACTCGGTCATTGCAATGAAGTAATCCTTGGCGGTCTTGGCCATCTTGCTCGCTCCTCGTTGAAATTCATTGGTGGATGAAACGCATCGAACGATCGATTGTAGTGGAAATTTCATGGCCGTGTGCCGCCCTGCACGACGAATTTATCGACAAGCGGCCGGCTTTGCCGCACACTACCCGCCTTCACCCTGCCCGCCGCAGTCCGCGCATGTTCCGTCTCATTCTCGCCCCCATGGAGGGTCTGGCCGATCACTTCCTGCGCGATGCGCTGACCCGCATCGGCGGCTATGACGCGGCCGTCTCGGAATTCATCCGCGTCACCGGTTCGCTGCTGCCACGACGCACTTGGGAACGCATCTGTCCAGAAGTCGGCAATGCCTGCCGCACGCCGGCTGGCACGCCGATGGCGATTCAGTTGCTCGGCAGCGACGCAGACTGGCTGGCCCGCAATGCGGCGCGCGCCGCTGGATTTGTACCACCCGCCATCGATCTGAATTTCGGCTGTCCAGCCAAGCTGGTGAATCGTCACGGCGGCGGCGCCATGCTGCTCGGTGATCCAGAACGCCTGCTGCGCATCGCGCGCGCCGTGCGGACAGCCGTGCCAGCGGCGATACCCATCACGGCCAAAATGCGGCTGGGCATCACCGATACGTCGCTGACCCTGGCCTGCGCACAGGCGCTGGCTGCCGGCGGTGTGGCCCGGCTCGTCGTCCATGCCCGCACCCGCGACCAAGGCTATCGCCCGCCGGCGCACTGGGAATGGATCGCGCGCATCCGCGAAGCGGTCGATATTCCGGTCATCGCCAACGGCGAAATCTGGACGGTGGCCGACTGGCAGCGCTGCCGAGCAGTCTCGGGCTGCAGCGACGTGATGCTGGGTCGCGGCGCCGTGGCCGATCCATTTCTTGCCCTGCGCATCAGGGGAGAAATGAACGAGACGCCATCGCCCACCGACTGGCAGGCCCTGCTGCCACATATCCGGAACTACTGGCGGCAATTGCAGGAACACGGCCAGGCCACTCGCGCGCCGGGCCGCATCAAATTGCTGCTGGGCTACTGGTCACGCACCTGGCCAGAAGCTGCGGCGCTGCATACGGCAATCCGGCGAATCAATGATCCGCTGACGATTGCCAACCTGCTGGAGGCGATGCAAGACCTTGCCCAACCGGATGGCGCATGATCAACCTTGGTCCTGACTTTCCGATTTGATTTTTTGCCGGATCAGCTTGATGTAGGCATGATGCAGCGCTTCGGTGTTCGTCAGGACGCTGTTGCCGCCATGCACGCGTCTGAGCAGCACGACCTCTTCGAGCATGGGAAGTGCCAGCCCCAGCCGCTTGGCCCTCACCATCCAGTCGATGAATTCGCCGCCCGCCAGCGTCTCGTCGAATTTTCCAACGGCGAGGAACGCTTTGCGTTCGATCAGCAGCGAGCCAGCGATAAAACCGGGCATGGCGTCGGTGCCGATCTTGTAGCGGCCACGTTGCGTCACCGGCAAGTCGGGACTCGCGAATTGCTGGACGCGGCCGAATACGCCACGCGCTTCCTCTCCCTCTCCTTGCTGCCTTTCGAGCAGGAATGCGGTTTGCTGCTCCAATTTGGTGGGCAGCCACAGATCGTCCGCATCCAGGAACGCCACGTACTGGAACCTTGCCGCATCGACGCCCGCGTTTCTTGCGGCGGCTGCGCCCGCATGGGGCCGCTCGATGACCCGAACGGCCGCGAAACCGGCAGCGATGCGGGCGGTATCGTCCGTCGATCCATCATCGACGACGACGATTTCGCCGGCCTGGCAGGTCTGGGCCAGCACGCTGCCAATGGCGCTGTGCAGATAGCGCCCTGCGTTATACGCCGGAACGATGACGCTGATGCCCGGATGCACTGTGGTCATTGGTCTGACGAAGACTTCATCGGCCATCCCTGGGTCGGGTCCACTTCGTGAATGGGATCGAGCTCGATCAGTTCCTGAAGATCGGAATGCGTCTTGAGGACCAGGGTGCCGGCACCGTTGCCAGATAGCGCGGGCAAGGAGAATGTTCCGCCGCCGCTGCTTGCCGCGCTTCCATTGCCCGCCTCGACCAGCAGTTCTGCCTTCAACAATTGATCGATGAACGACCGAACGGCATCCGGCTGAAACAGGCCGGCCTGGACATAGGCATCGGCGATCCGCTCCGGGGCGATGCCATCGACCAAGGCTTGCCAGACGACCACGGCATGATCATCGAGCGTGTAATAGAAGCCTGTCTGGGTATCGATGATGATGGTTTCGCCATCCAGGGTTTCGTGAGCGATGCGGGGTGAGTTTGCCTGATACATGATATGTGTTTGTCCTGTTGATTATTCATCGACGTGCAATTCGATGACCGGAAAATGAATGCCCTGGCCCGAAAACCATGATACGTGCTCCTGAACGACATCCAGCTGCAGCTGATAGTGGCCAGGCTCCGGCGGTGCATGCACCCGCATTCGACAATTGAGCCACTGACCGGGAGCAACGAAAGCAACATGTCGGGCAAGCGGCGTTATGAAATAGGTGCGCGGCTGATCCCAGGCCAGCAGCGTTCCATCTTCGTGCAACAGGTGATAGGAAACGCCGAACAACGCCGTGCTGGCATCCCGCACGAACCAGCAACATGGAGAATCGTTCCACACGCGCAGCATGACTTCGCCTGCCGCGCTCGCCCGCAGACGGAGATTGCCTGTGAAATCTGCGCACAATTCTATACGCGCGCCGTAGGTGGTTAGCATGTCATGCTCGGGCAAGGTCAGCATGCCGGGTTCGATGGCCAGCCAGCCTTCCCTACCCCCTTGAAAGCGGCGGGCGGTCAGCGCCTTCCGAACGCGCGGATCGGCAAAGCGGAACAACTGGGGCAACCAGGCCAGCGCATGGTCGTGCAGATAAAGCGAATCAACCCAGCCTTCAGCCGTCGTGGTGTAGTGTATGTATTTTGGCGTTGATGGATTGCGCGCGAGACGACCGTAGGCACTCCTGCCGGGTAATATGGAATGCAGCAACCGATTGAGCGGTCGCGGATCGAACAAGGCATTGACGATATGGCGACGCGCCGCATCCAGACCAGCCGTCCGGTTCTCGACGACGAGCCGATGCAGGATATGCAGCATCAGTTCGGAATCCGACTTGAGCCAGGCATCCAGCCTCGCTGCCGTCAGCAGAGCCGGCAGCTGCTGGTGCAATTGCGACATGGCATCGAACGCCATTTTGCGCAGTCCGCGCCGCCCGGCCTCGTTCCAGACCAGATCCCAGTCGAAACCGGGACGCGCCCGCACGATGGCGGCCACGTCGAAAACCCATCCGCAATACATGGACTCCGGTTCCCTCATGCCGTTGATCATGGCGGTCAGGACGAGATCCTCACGGCCCATGATGCGCATACTCAGACCTTGCCAGATCAAGGTTTCGGTCCGCCGCCAGAGGGTGTCGTCAATGCCGGCGACGGGAGATTCGTAGAGTGAATGCCAATGCAGATCCAGGCCACTCTTGTTGCTGTTGATGTAATCGTGGGAATGCAGGTCGTGCGGTTTCTTGGCCTGGGTGTATCGATACTTCCAGCCCAGTTCCTGCAATATGCCTTCGGCCTTGCCCAGATCCTCCCTGCGAATGAGGATATCCACGTCGCCCATCGGCCGCAGGGCGATGTCCCCATGGTATTTGAGGGCGATGGCCAGTCCCTTGAAGACGACCCATTCCACGCCCGCCGCCGTCAGGGCCTGCATGGTCTTGTGCGCGTCGGCGGCGAGCAGGTTCGTCCGGTAGTGGAAGTAGCGGTAAATGCCCTTCATCCTGGCACGATAGGGTTCGCACGCAGGATTCCCGCTGAACTTTTTGAACAGCGCGGGGACGAGCCTCAGGGAAGCATAGTCGAGCCGATCAAAATCGACAGCCCGGATCCAGTCTGTAAGTAACGCCTGGTCGCGCGGCGGCTCTGCCAACAGGGCGCCCAGCAGCAGTTGCTGGTTGCGCGGCATCGGCGAGACATCATCGAAACGGGTCAGCAGCATCATTGGTTGACGTACGATCGAAGGAAATCGCGCAGCGCCTGGGATATCTCGTCCGGCGCCGTGCTCAGGGTCATTTCAAAAGCCGGAATCCTGGCGCACAGCGCTGACAACTCACGGAGCATGTAACTCCCCGTGCCGGGCATTTGCAGAATGGTGCTGCCGGCAAATTCCGTGATGATCTGCCGGGGAGAACATGGGGCGAAACTGCTCTTGGCAGCGCCTGCCACCTTGGGACGAACGATCGCAACCAGCCGGAAAGACGGCGTCAGTCTGCCCAGGGTATCGTCGAGGATGACGACGCTCTTCCGGTTGGGCCGGTTATGCATGATGACGTGGGGCGCCAGCACGGGCAGGCGTTCGAGCGCGTCATCCATCACCTTGCAACCACGATAAAGATGATGCACTGTGCATTCGTCGCGGTTGACCGCCACGGCCACGTAGTCGTCGCCCAGGTAGTCGAAGCCGTTGAGCAGGCAGTGCAGCGCGGTCGTCGACTTGCCTGCCCCGCTCTTGCCGACGATCAGCACACCGACGCCATCCTTGCCGACGGCGGC
>JAHRWT010000043.1 GCA_019105045.1 Sterolibacterium sp. | reverse complement strand
TCGCCCACGGGCTCGCAATCACCAAAGTTGCCATGCTCAGCAGACCGGATACGGTGAGCTATGCGACCACGGCCCACCTTGTCTTTCAATGCCGCAAGCCAAGAGTCGAATTCGCCGGAGCGGTGAAAGGTGTTCATGTGGATCAGTGTATCCGAATGGATACTCAACTGCAACTACGACTACGACTACGACTACGGTGAGATTGATTAGATTCACAATTTAACTGCACAATTTAAATTCATGATTTAGATTCACAACCTGGACTACTATGTTGCCCCGGTTGTGCTGACCCAATGTGGGCACTCAAGGATGGGCAGCTCATCCTCATTGACGAGGTATGCAATGAACGATCCGGCGATTGATGCGATTCTTGACGGCGAAACCTGGGCGGCGTTTTGCGATACGCTCAAGCGGGCGGGGCAGCAGATTCTGCGTGAAGAAGCGCCGGCCGATGCGCTCAACCGGGCCGAGGGCTGGCGCTACCTGTCACGGCTGGTGCGTGTGGCCCTGGAAATGCATGTCGAATATGCCGATCCGCACTGGCCGGGCTTCATTCAGCCGTCGCATGAAACGGTGAAGATCGGTGGCGACAATCCCGATAATCTCTATCTTTCCGCGCGCATCGATGGGCGCTGCACGTATCGCGTGTGGGGCCAGCGCGGCAATGCGGCCGTTCTCAACTTTGCCAGCAAACGCGGTGGCTATGCCGATGCGGACGGCCGCATGGACGGCTGCGGTTTTTTGGATGCGGCGCGGATGGATTTTGATGAAGCTGGCTGCTTCGAGTTGATCATCAGCCAGCAGCCACCGGCCGAGCGCTGCGCCAACTGGCTGCCGATGAGCGAAGATTGCAATCAGTTGTTGGTGCGGCAGACTTTTTTTGACCGGGCCAGCGCGCAGCCGGCACAGTTGCGCATCGCGCGGCTGACAGACGGCGAGGCGGCGGCCTCACCCCCCGCGCTTGATCCTGTGCGTCTGCACGAAAATCTGCAGCGCGCGGCGCATTTCGTCGAAAACACGGCGCGTCTTTTTGCCAACTGGGCACAGATGTTCCAGAACCAGCCGGTGAATACCCTGCCGCCACGCGACCAGGCGATGTTTCAGGCCGCTGGCGGAGATCCGAATATCTTTTATTACCACGGCTACTGGCAACTGGCTGCCGATGAAGCCTTGCTGATCGAGCTTGCACACCCGCCTGACTGTGATTTCTGGAATTTTCAGGTGGATAACTACTGGATGGAATCACTCGATTACCGTTATCACCGCATCCACCATAACGCGCATACGGCGCAACCCAACCCGGATGGCAGCATCACGTTGATCGTTGCCCACAGGCTCCCTGCGCACAGCACCTGCGCCAACTGGCTGGAAACCGCTGGTCATGCGCAGGGCACCATGTGTTTCCGCCTGATCGGCGCGCGGCAACACAGCGACCATCCACAAACGCGGGTGGTGAAACTGGCCGCGCTGGCCGCAGCGACAGGGCCGCGCTGACCGGTCACGCCACCGGCATCAACCCGCCCCGCGCCATCCGCATCCGCATCCGCACATCCGCGCCTGAATCCGCCCGGCGCAGATTCAGCCCAGCAGTTTGGCGGCCTTGATCTGTTCGATTTTTGCCGCGTCATAGCCGAGCACATCGCGCAGGACGTCATCGCTGTGCTGGCCGACCGTCGGTGCCTTGTGCGGGACAGGCATCTGCTCGCCAACGAATTGCACCGGGAAACCGAGCATGTCGGCACCGTGCTGCTGATGGGGCAGGACCTTGAATCGGTCCTGAAACTGCGGGTCATCGACAATGTTTTTCGGTGTGTTGACCGGCGCCAGCGGGGTGTTGGCCTGGATGCCGAAATCCAGCCATTCCTGGGTGGTTTTGGTTTTGAAAATATTGCGCAGTTCGGCTTGCAGTTCGCGGTTGCCACGGGCGTGGTCGGCAAATTTCGAGCCAGGCCATTTTTCGAACAGATCCGTGCGCCCCAGTGCTTCGCAGAAGTTTTTCCAGAAAGCCTGTTCGGACGCCATGAACAAGACGTGGCCATCCTTGGATTCATACATCTGGTAGCGCACGCCTTCTTTCATGCCGGCCGTGGCTACCGGGCGGCGCTTATAGCCGTCCGCCTTGTTGCCGGTGACCACGTCTTCCGGTCGTGCATAGGCCATGTAGCTTTCGCTGCGATACCAGTCGAACGCGGCGGCGGCATCGCTTTGCGCCAGTTCCATGAAGCAGCCTTCGCCGGTTTCGCGGGCGCGGATCACGCCGGCCAGCACGCCCAGGCCGCCAAACAGCGGCGCGGCGTTGATGCCGATGCTGACATGTTCGGGGATGTAGCAATAGCCTTCTTCGTCATAGGCTGGGGTGACCGCGCCGGCCCAGGTGTCATAGGCGATGCCGTGTGAGGGCATGTCGCGATAGGGGCCGCTCATGCCGTAGCCGGAGACGGTGATGAACACGATTTTTGGATTGATTTTCTTCAGGTCTTCATAACCCAGGCCGTATTTGGCCAGCGCACCCGGTTTGGAGGCTTCGATCACCACGTCGGCATCTTTTACCAGATCGCGATAGATCTGCCGGGCTGCTTCCTGCTTGAGATCGAGGGTGATGCTTTTCTTGCCGCGATTGAGGTGATAGTGCATCAGCGATACGCCTTCGATGATCGGCCAGGTCATTTCGCGGATGTAGTCGCCGGAAGGCGATTCGACCTTGATGACTTCAGCGCCCAGATCGACCAGCGCCGTGGTGATGGCGGCAGGGCCAAGGATGGAGCTTTCGATGATGCGCAAACCGGCAAGCGGATACTGTGGAGTCATGGTGAGAGCCTCGGAGCAGAAATGAAGGGCAGGAAGAAAGCCAGCTTACCAGCCTGTGCTGGCCAGCGTCACAAAATAAACAAGCGGCCAGCCGGACGGCAAACGGCACAATTTCTGATTGGGCCGTTTTCATGTCTTTTCAGGTCAAACTCTGCGGGCGGCTCGTCTAGAATGAGTGCCATCCTGCTCAAGGAAGCCCTGCCAGAAAGGAAAATACGCCATGAGTATCGCCACCATGATCTTCCTCGGATTCGCCGTCGTCATCCTGATCTACGGCATTTTGCTCTACAACGGACTGGTGCAGGTGAAACATGCCGTCGCCAAGGCCTGGGCCAACATCGACGTGCTGCTCAAGCAGCGCCATGACGAACTGCCCAAGCTGGTGGAAACCTGCAAACAGTACAAACAGTTTGAACAGGAAACCCTGCAACGCATCATCGAGGCGCGCAGCAGCGTGCACAGTGCGCGCGAAGCGCAGGACATTCCTGCACTGGGCCAGGCCGAAGGCGCGCTGCGCATGGGGCTGGGCCGGCTGTTTGCCGTGGCCGAGGCCTATCCCGAACTGAAGACCAACGAAAACTTCCTGCTGCTGCAAAGCCGCATCAGCGCGCTGGAAAACGGCATTGCCGACCGGCGCGAGTTGTACAACGATGCCGTCAATATCAACAATGTGCGCGTCGAACAGTTTCCGGAAACCCTGCTTGCGCGAATGTTCAATTTCACGGCCAAACCGCTGCTGGAATTCGCTGCGCAAGAAAAAGCCGATGTCGACATGAAGACGTTGTTCGGCTGAAAGGCGAGGTATGCGGGCCTTCCTGAAACGTGAATACAGCCGCTTGATCACTTCCGGCGGCCAGCTGCTCCTGCTGGTGATCGGTTTTCAGCTGGAATCCCCACTGGCCCTGCTCATCTGCCTTGCCTTGATGTCCCTGATCAGCCTGCTGGCCTGGACATCCGCCTACCGCCGTGCCCGGCTCATCGACGATACGCCCACCTCCAGAATCGCTTCGGCCGCCCAGGGTTACGTCGAACTCACCGGCCAGGGCCAGCCCATGTCCGGCCTGCCTTTGCTCAGTCCGCTGAACCAGTTGCCCTGCCTGTGGTATCGCTATCTCATCGAACGGCGCGACCATCACAACAACAAATGGGTGACGGAAAGCCACGGTGAGAGCACGGCTTCTTTCATCCTGGATGATGGCAGCGACGAATGCCTGGTTGATCCGCTCGGCGCGGACATGCTGATCCGGGAAAAGGAAAGCTGGATCGAAAACAACCGGCGCTATACGCAATGGCTGCTGATCGCCCGCCAGGAAATCTACGTGCTGGGCCATTTCACCACGCATAGCGGTCTTGATGTTCAGCTCGACATGGAAGAAGAAGTCAAGCTGCTGCTTGCCGAATGGAAAAGCCGGCCAGCCGAGCTGCTGCGCCGCTTCGATCTCGACAAGAATGGCGAAATCGACCTGCGCGAATGGGAACTGGCGCGCGCAGAAGCCATCCGCGAAGTGCGCGAGCGCCACCGCGATGTCCTCGCCGCAGCCGATCTGCATGTCATGCAACAACCGGCCGACGGCCGGCTTTATCTCATCTCCGATCTCAACCCATCGCGGCTGTCACGCCGCTACCGCCTCTGGGCGTGGTTTCACATCGCGGTCTTCTTCGCCTCTCTGGCCGCCCTGCCAGCGGTCTGGGCCCGCGTCGCATGAGGCATCGCCGCCGGCAGGCCCGCCCGCCCGGGTCGCGGCAAGACTCAGATGATGATCGTGCCGCCATCGACATGAAGGTTCTGCCCGGTGATCCAGCGCCCGTCATTGGATACCAGCGCGGCCACGGCATCGGCAATGTCCTCGGGCTGACCCAGGCGCTTCATGGCGGCGAGGCTGGCGCCGATCTTGCGCAACATCGCGGCATCGCCGCCTTCCAGCATCGGCGTATCGGTCATGCCCGGCGAAACGATATTGACCGTGATGCCACGCGGTGCCAGTTCGCGGGCCAACACCTTGGCAAAGGCTTCCAGCGCGGCCTTGCTGCCGGCATACAGCGCCATGCCTTCGCTGTTGGCCACGGTGATGCCGCTGGAAATATTCACGATGCGCCCGCCATCCGCGATGCAGCGCGCCGCTTCGCGGCACATCATGAATGTGCCACGCGCATTGACGGCAAAAATCTGGTCGTAGGCCTTCATTTCGATCTGTGTGAATGGCTGCATGTGACCGATACCGGCATTGTTGACGAGCACATCCAGCCGGCCATGCCGTTCGCGAACAGCCGCAAACAGCGCCTGCACTTCGGCTTCATCACGAATATCGGCCGACAGCGCGCAGGCCTCACCGCCGCTGGCGATGATTGCATCCACCGTCTGCCGGGCACCTGCCTGCGAGCGGGCGTAGGCCACCACCACGCGCAGCCCTTGGCGCGCCAGGCGCAGGCAGATCGCTCGCCCGATTCCCGTACCGCCACCGGACACCAACGCCACCCGCTGTCCACCGGCCGACGGCGCTGTCGTCATGTCGTGTGCCCTGGATTCACCACTGCGCATTGCCGCACCTCCTGTAGATCATGAATTTTGCAAGCCTGCTGGAGTAATATGACGATTTTGAATGGGACACTGTCCGTCAATCAACGGGCAAAGCCTGTCTGCGCAACACCTGCATACCAGGCTCGTCCGCGAATCACTCAACCAGAAAAAACAGGGAGTGAATTATGACTGGAAACCGCCATTCACAGACCGACTCGCAGACGCGCACCAGGGTATCCATCCTCACCGGCAGCTATCAGATCAAAGGCTATGTCGAACTGGTCAATGGCGCACGCATCACCGACCTGATGAATGGCTCCAAGGAATTCATCGCCGTTACCCAGGCCGAAGTCTATGAAGTCGGCGGCAATCTGCGGCATGTGTTGAGCACGCCGTTTCTCAATGTCTGCCGCAACCACATCCAGATCATTGCGCCTCTGTAACGCAGCCCATCGGCGCTTTCTTTACCGGATCACCCATGAACACTCCACAGCCTCCCGATTCATCCTCATCCCGCCCGGCAACCGCCCAGGTCAGCTTTCCCGAACCCGTCGAAGACAGCGACATCCTGCGCGAGAAGCGCCGCGCCGGCAATGCCTTGCGCCGCATCATCGACGGCATCATCATGAAGCATCCTGCCGTCGAGACCATGGCCGCGCTGGCCGATCAGCTCGAACATTTTGCCGAGGGCTTCAACGACATGCCCGACAAGGCCGTACGCACCAGTTTTGGGCATCGCATCAGCGCCGAGGATGTGCGCGATTTCATCGAATTCAGCCCGCTCACCGGCACGGCCAATCCGGTTGCCGCGCCGCTCAAGCTATGGACAGAAAATGGCCGCGCGGTGGGCAGCATCAACTTCGGTCGCAGCTTTGAAGGCGCACCGGGCGTGGCGCATGGCGGTTTCGTTGCGGCGATTTTTGATGAAGTGCTGGGCTTTGCCCAGGGTTTTTCCGGCCGGCCGGGCATGACCGGCACGCTCACCATCACCTATCGCGCGCCCACACCGCTCTTCACCGATTTGCGCATCGAAGGCAGCTTTGACGGCGTGGAGGGCCGCAAGATCCACACCCGGGGCAAGCTCTATAACGGCGAGACGCTGCTTGCCGAAGCGCATGGCCTGTTCATCAGCCTGACCGATGAACAATATGCTTCGGTTGCGGCCATGCAGGACAGCGGCGCGGCAGAATAAAACGGCAGGCTGCTGCGTTCACCGCGCCCGCCGCAGCCACGCGCCTCCACGCCTGCCATCAGCCCTCGGCAAACATCGCCTGCAACGCGGCAATCATGTAGCCCTGATCGGCCACGCCGGCGCTTTCGCGGGCGCTGTGCATCGCCCAGAGCGGCGTGCCGACATCGACGGCGGCAATCCCCAAACGGGCCGACAGCAGCGGGCCGATGGTGCTGCCACAGCCCAGATCGCTGCGATGAGCGTATTGCTGGACAGGCACGCCCGCCCGCTCGCAGCAACGCATGAAACGCGCCGCAGTTTCAGCATTGCTGGCATACCGCTGATTGACGTTGGTCTTGATGGCCGGGCCGCCATTGATTGCGAGCTTGTGCGCCGGCTCGAAGGCCGCCGGAAAGTTCGGCTGATAGGCATGGGCCATGTCGGCACTGACAAAAAAGCTTTGCGCCAGCGCCCGCCGACGATCTTCAACGGCCAGTGCGCCACCGGCTTGCGCGGCAATCCGTTCCAGCACATCGGCGCAGAAGCTGCCGGCTGCACCAAGGGCGCTTTCGCTGCCCACTTCCTCATGATCGAACAGCGCCACCACGCAGGTCGCCTCGGGTTGTCTGCTGGACAGCAGCGCGCACAGGGCGGCGTGGCAGGAGGCCAGATTGTCGAGCTGGCGGCTGGCGATGAACTCCTCGCTGCCGCCCCACAGGCTGCCCGGCTGCACGTCATGCACCTGCATTTCCCAGCTCAGCAGATCGCAGGCTTCTACCTGCGCAGCACCGGCCAGCAAGCCACGCAGGCGGGCATCGGCCGAAACATCATCGCTGGCGCCGAACAGGGCGAGCTGGCCGAGCAGCAGCGGCAGCTCGGTCTGCCGGTTGAACTTGAGCCCCTGCTCGTTGACCTCACGATTCATGTGTATCGGCAAATTGGCCAGGCGCAGCAAAGGCCGCGAAAAGCGGACCAGGCGAGTTTCCTGGCCGTTTTTCGTGCGCAGCACCACACGCCCGGCCAGGCTCAGATCGCGGTCGGCAAACGTCGCCAGGATCGGCCCGCCGTAGACTTCCACAGCCAGCCGCAGCAGACCATCGCCAATCAGCGTGGGCTGCGGCTTGAGGCGCAGCCCCGGTGAGTCGGTATGCGCGCCCACGATGCGAAAGCCGCTATCCACCAGCGGCTGGCTGCCGACGACAAACGCCAGCAATGACGCACCGCCGCGCACGACGTAATAACGGCCACCGGCGGTCAGTTGCCAGCAGGCGGTTTCTTTCAGCTCGACATAGCCCGCCGCCTGCAGCCGCGCAACGGCAGTGGCCACGGCGTGCCAGGGACTGGGGCTGGCCTCGATGAAGTCGATCAGATCAAGGGCGGTGCGGCGGGCAGAAGCGGGGAGTTGAGGCATGATGGAAACTCGTTGAAAGTCGGTGACGCGGGTTGAGAAAAACAGCTTATTCGGCAGGCAGGTTTCAGACAGACAAGGCTCTTTGGCAAGTCCGGACAATTCAGGTGGCATCGCGCCGCGCAAAATGCCGCAGCAGGCGCAGGCCGTTGGCAACGACCAGCAGACTGGCGCCGGTATCGGCAAACACCGCCATCCACATGCTGGCCTTGCCGAGCAGGGCCAGCAGCAGCACCACCAGCTTGATCGCCAGCGCCAGGACGATGTTTTGCCAGAGTACGGCATGGGTGCGTTGCGACAACTGCAGCAGATCGGGAATGCGCCCCAGCGCATCGTTCATGATCACGATATCGGCGGCTTCCATTGCCACATCCGTACCCATGCCGCCCATGGCAATGCCGATGTCGGCGCGGGCCAGGGCCGGCGCATCATTGATGCCATCGCCAATCATCGCGGTCAGGCCGTGGTCACGCTGCAATGCAGCGATGGCCGCCAGCTTGTCTGCCGGCAGCAGATTGCCGCGCGCATCGTCGATGCCGGCGGCCTTGGCAACCGCCTGGACGGTGAGCGCATTGTCGCCACTCAACAGTGCAACATGCACGCCCAAGCGCCGCAACGCGGCAAGCACGGCGGGCGCATCCGGCTTGAGCGTATCGGCGACGGCAAAAATCGCCAGCACCTGGTGGGCGTTGGCCAGCAGCGTCACCGTGTGGCCCTGGGCTTCATGTCGGGCCAGCTGCGCTTCGATTGCCGCGCTGCACAGACCACGCGCCTCGATCAGGGCATGGTTGCCGAGCAGCAGTGTTTCGCCCGTCGCCGGGTCGTGCGCTTCACTGCCGCGACCCGGCAGCGCCTGAAAATCCGTCAGGCGGCATACCGCCTCCGCCTCCGCCACGCAAGCCGGCGGCAGGGCCGCAGCAATCGCTCGCGAAACCGGATGATCGGAATGCCCCGCCAAAGCGGCCGCCCAGCCGAGAATCGTTGTGGCATCAAACGCATCAGACAGCACGGTCTGCACCACCAGCTGCGGCCGGCCACGGGTGATCGTGCCCGTCTTGTCAAAGGCCATGACCCGCAACTGGCGGGCTTCTTCAAGATGCGCGCCGCCTTTGATCAGAATGCCCTGCCGCGCGGCAACGGTCAGCGCACTGACGATCGTAACCGGCGTGGCAATCACCAGCGCGCAGGGGCAGGCAATCACCAGCAGCACCAGCGCCTTGTAGATCGCCTGCAGCACCGGCCAGCCGAGCAGCCACGGCCCGCCCAGCGCCACGGCCAGGGCGATGAGAAACACCGCCGGGGTATAGACGCTGGCAAAACGATCGACAAAGCGCTGAGTCGGCGCCCGGCTGGCTTGCGCCTCCTCGACGGCGTGAATGATGCGCGCCAGCACGGTATCGCTGGCTGCCGCCGTGACCTGGATTTCCAGCATACCGGTCTGGTTGATGGTGCCGGCATACACTTCATCGCCGGGCTGCTTATCCACCGGCAGACTTTCGCCAGTGACCGGCGACTGATCGACCGCGCTCGTACCGGCCACGATCCGTCCATCAACCGCAATGCGCGCGCCGGGCCGCACGCGCACCCGCGCGCCGATGGCCAGTCCGCTCACCGGCTGCTCATGCCAGTGGCCATCTGCCTGGTGGACTTCGATGCTGACCGGGGCGAGTGCCAGCAGGCCGCCGATGGCCCCCCGCGCCCGCAGCACCGCCCGCGTTTCGATCAGCTCGGCCAGGGCATACAGCGCCATGACCATGGCCGCTTCCGGCCAGTCGCCAATCAGAAAAGCGCCCGTCACAGCCACTGTCATCAGCGCATTGATGTTGAGATGGCCATGACGCAAGGCCGCCAGTCCCTTGCGATACGTCTGCGCCCCGGCCAGCACGATGGCCAGCACCGCCAGCAACTGGCCCGGCCAGGCCAGCGGCAAGTCGGTCGCCGCGTCGAGCAGATGCAGCAACTCGGCCAGGGCGGCGCACACCAGCGCAGCCAGTGGACGCAACAGCGGCCACGATGTCCACGACCTTGCCGATGGTGCCGACGCAGCAGGCGGGGCGGCGGCCGCAGCATCCGGCGACGGCCCGGGCTCGACGCTGAAGCCACAGCGACGGATGGCCTCAACCGCTGCGGCGGCGGCATCCGGCGTTGCGGCGGCGGTGAATTCGATGCGCAGAACATGGCGCGCCAGATCAAAGTGCAATGACTTGATTCCGGCATGGTCTGCCAGGATCGTGCGGATTTCTGTCTCTTCGGCAGCGCAATCCAGGGCCGGAATGAGATAGTGCGCATCCGTCAACCGCCCGGCCGCGTCCTTGGACTGCGCGGACGGGGCACTTTGCTCGGCGTGCGGATTATTTTGCTTTGCGGCCACGATGTTCGCGCCAGGCAAGGAAGCCACTCAAGAAAAACAGCGCCAGCGTCAGCACGCCCATCAGATTGACGATGGTTCCCGGCCCTCTGGACGGCTTGCCTGCAGCCCCCATGTCCAGACGGGCCGGCACGCGCTGGCTTTCGCCGGGCCGGGCCGGGTTGCTGATGTGGATTTCCAGTGGCACCTGCCCCCGCAGGCTGACCGGCATCATCAGACTGTAACGGCCCTCACCCAGCGCTCTGGCCTGCGCTGCCACGCCGTCCATGCTGACCGCCAGCTGCATGTCCTTTGGCAAATCCTGCGTTGCGCTGGAATCCTGTTGCTGTTGCCGTTGTAGTTGCAGCAGCAATTCCCGGGCCAGTCCGCCGGCGGCCAGCGGCTGCAACTCGCCATGGATCGTCAGCCCATCCACCGCCACCGAAAATCCGGGCAAGGCCGGGCTGCTGCGCTCAGCCTGCGCATGTGCCGGCACAAGCAGCAGCATCGCCAGCCAGCCGATGCACAAGACAGCCATCATGGACTTGCGAACGGCAGCAAACAGCAACATGACGAATTCTCCGGGCCGCAAAACACAAAAATGAATACCGGCCAATTTACCACGGGCCAGTCTGCCCACTGCTCATGAACAGCGGAATGGCAGGCAGGTGGCCTTTGCCCGGCAGCGCACCTTGCCTGCATGACATGGCGGGTTGATGCACATCAATCCCTGCGCGGGCGTTTTGAATAGAATCAGACACAACAGAGATTCATTCATCACCAAGGAGTTTTTCATGATTCGTGAAGTTGAAGGCGACATCCTGCTCAGTCGGGCAGACGTGATTGCTCACGGCATTGCCACCAATGACCCGTTCGATTCCGGCCTTGCACTGGCCTTGCGCGAGCGTTTCCCGTCCATGGTCAAGGATTACCGCCACGCCATGCACGCCAAGGCGCCGGAAACCGGCCAGATCTGGGCCTGGCGCGGCGTCAGTGAAGATGGCTCGACGCGTGGCATCATCAATCTGCTTACCCAGGGTATGCAAAGCCAGGACAAATCGGCCCGCCCCGTGAAGGCGCTGCTGGAAGATGTCAACCATTGCCTGCGCGCCCTGGCCAGACATGTACAGGACAACGGCATCAAGAGTCTGGCCCTGCCGCGTCTGGCCACGGGCGTGGGCGCGCTGCCGTGGAACGATGTCAAGCCGCTTATCCAGCAACACCTGGGTCATCTGGGCATTCCGGTGCTGGTATATGAGGTTTACCGCCAGGGCACGCCGGCCGACGAAAAACTGGCTTGATTCGCCGGGCTTGCCCTGCCCGGCAGCGGCGGCTGCACGGCATTCATCTGCGGGTATTTTGGGGCATTCGTGAAAGGGGGCTGCAATGACTGCTAGAGAGGTTGAATCGGCACTCCTTGCCCGATGCTCTGCCGTCGCGCGGGAAACCACACAGGTGGCACAAGACCAGCGGGAGGCCAATGTGTTTCAGTTGGCTGCGATGGTGGTTCGGTCACAGTTTCCAGCCGAGTCCAAGTGCCTGGCGCAAGCCAGTGAACGGTATTTCGCCTCACATCCCACCGAGCAACTGGCCTCGGCAGAAATTGTCAGGCGGGGCTGGGTAATGAGTTTGCCACGTTTTCGCGACATGCTTTCGCGCAAACTGCAACTGAGCTGAAGCGATGCCGGCAAGCCCCATATTCCATACGCAAACTGCTCTCGCCAAAGGGCTGAGAGAGTTGTTCAGGCAGCTTGAAGAAAGGCTCTCACTGCGCAGCCCGGTGAATGTCCATTTGGCTGGAGGCATGGCTGTTCATCTCTACACGTCAGATCGCGTCACAACGGAGTCGATGCAGAGTTCGGTGCCCGCGTATTCATCCCCAATGATTTGATCGTCGATGTCACTTTGGAGGACGGGACTCGCGAGGCAGTCCATTTTGATACCAATTACAACTCGACTTTTGCACTGATGCACGAGGACTACATCGACGATGCGATCCCTTTGGACATGGGGATAGAGCATATTCGGCTTTACGTCCTTTCTCCGCTTGATTTGGCCGTCAGCAAGATTGCTCGATTCGCTGACAATGACAAAGAGGATATTGCTGCCTTGGTTCGACTCGGCCTGACGAGCGCGGACGAAATCGAGCAACGCGCCACAGCCGCCTTGGCAGGCTACATCGACGGTCAGGCCATGCTGAAATTGAATTTGCGGGATGCCGTCATTTTGGCTCGCGAGGTCGAAAGCAAGCGGATTGCAACTCTGTGATTGACAGAACTTCCTCGGCTCGAAAAGCGGGCGGGCGCAGCAAGCTGACCAGTCAAGGCGGGGGCGCTTTGATCCCGTTTCGAGCCACTTTTACGAATCGCCGTCTTGTTCGTCAGCCCGCAGGGCAGCGACCATCTCGCGGATGGCCGCTGCGGTTGCCAGCGGATGTTCGAAAGGAAACAGGTGGCCGCCGTCGATTGGCCGCAGACGCAGACGGCCACGCATTTCGCGCAGACCGAAAACACGCAGCTCGGTGGATTGCCGGCCACCGATGAAACCCGCTGGTACCTTGAGCCGGGGCAACAGTGTGTGCATACGATGCGGAATGGTGCAATAGATGCGGTATTCGATGGCCGGATCGAACCACAGCTTGAGCCCTTCTGCCGTCGTCACAGTGCCGTGACGCACGTAATCCACCAGACAGTCGGGATCGAAACGGCGGAACAGCTTGCGTGTTTTGAAGTGCGCAACGGCGTCTGCTTCGCTTGCCCAGTGCTGCCGCCGCTCACGCGTGGCGCGCGCCGGAGTGACGCGGTCGATGAAGCCGAAACGCTTGCTCATCTGCATGGCCTGGGCGCGGTAACGATCGATCACCGGCGAATCGAGCAGCACCAGGGCCGAGAACAGGTCAGGCCGCGCCACCGCCGCCAGAAAACTGAGAAAACCACCCAGTGAATGACCGACGGCCACAACCGGATGCGGCCCTTGCTCGATGAAGGCGATCAATTCCTGCGTCAGTTCCGGCCAGCCATCGCTCACCGGGTAGGCCGGATCGTGCGCCAGGCGGGGCAGGTAGCGGATATCGAAATCATCCTGCAGGGCGCTGAACAACTTGGCGTAACAGGGTGCGGGAAAGCCGTTGGCGTGCGAAAAAACCAGCGGCAGACGCGCGTTTTGCGTGCTGCCGGCGTCTTCCGGGCTGCCGATGCCTGCAGGGTTTTGCCGTATACTCATGGACTTTCGACTATATCGAATGTCGCTTGTCCTGCGCAAGATACCGCAGGGCGCGCGGCTCGCTGCAGTCTTCCATTCCACGGCCCGCCGGCTTTTTCGAGCTTCTCCAAAAATGACAAACGCGCAGCAAGATTCCAGCAGCGACAGCAAGGCCTGGTCAGGCCGTTTTTCCGAACCCGTTTCCGATCTGGTCAAGCGTTACACCGCTTCCGTCGGTTTCGATCAGCGCATGGCGCCTCAGGATATTCGCGGTTCGCTGGCCCATGCCCGGATGCTGGCGCAGCAAGCCATCATCAGTACCGAGGATCTGGCCGCCATCGAGCGCGGCATGGCGCAGATCCAGGGCGAAATCGAACGCGGCGAGTTCCACTGGAATCTCGATGATGAAGATGTCCATCTGAACATCGAAAAACGCCTCACCGCCTTGATTGGCGATGCCGGCAAACGGCTGCACACCGGGCGTTCGCGCAATGATCAGGTGGCAACCGATATCCGTCTGTGGCTGCGCGATGCCATCGATCACATCCTTGAACTGATCGCGGATTTTCAGCAGGCGCTGCTGACCCTGGCCGAACATCACGCCGCCACGCCGCTGCCCGGCTTCACTCATTTGCAAGTGGCCCAGCCGGTAACTTTCGGCCATCACCTGCTGGCCTATTTTGAAATGACCCGGCGCGATGCCGAGCGTTTTGCCGATTGCCGCAAGCGACTCAACCGCCTGCCGCTGGGGGCGGCGGCCCTGGCCGGCACGACCTTTCCCATCGACCGCGCGGCGGTGGCCCGCGAACTGGGCTTTGCGGAAGTCTGCGAAAACTCGCTGGATGCCGTTTCCGACCGCGATTTCGCCATTGAATTCTGTGCCGCTGCGGCCCTGCTGATGACGCATCTGTCACGGCTGTCGGAAGAATTGATTCTATGGATGAGCCCGCGCGTGGGCTTCATCGACCTGGCCGATCGTTTCTGCACCGGTTCGAGCATCATGCCGCAGAAGAAAAATCCTGATGTGCCCGAGCTGGTGCGCGGCAAGACCGGACGGGTGAATGGCAGCCTGGTTGGTCTGCTGACCTTGATGAAGGGCCAGCCGCTGGCCTACAACAAGGACAATCAGGAAGACAAGGAACCGCTGTTCGACACGGCGGATACCGTGATCGATACTTTGCGCATCTACGCCGACATGCTGGGCAGCCGCGAAGAAAACGGCCAGCGGGTGTTCAACGTGCGCGTCAAGCCCGAGGCCATGCAGGCCGCCTTGCGTCAGGGCTATGCCAC
Organism: Sterolibacterium sp.; assembly: GCA_019105045.1. Taxonomy (GTDB): domain Bacteria; phylum Pseudomonadota; class Gammaproteobacteria; order Burkholderiales; family Rhodocyclaceae; genus Sterolibacterium. The sequence continues at coordinate 5,068 of JAHRWT010000043.1, read as the reverse complement.
GGCCACCGATCTGGCCGATTATCTGGTCAAGCGCGGCCTGCCTTTCCGCGATGCCCACGAAGCCGTGGCCCGGGCAGTGCGCGCAGCCGAGCAAAAGGGCGTTGATCTGCCGGAACTCAGCCTGCAGGAATTGCGCGCATTTTCTGCCTTGATCGACGCCGATGTCTTCGAGGTACTGACCGTCGCCGGCTCGCTGGCCGCACGCGACCACCTCGGCGGCACGGCACCGGCCCAGGTGCGTGCGGCCATCGCCCGCGCTCGTCAGAAATTGCAACCAAACTGAGCAAATACACTGGCCATGACCGCCCCCGGCTCGCCGCATTCATCATCGTCAGCAACTGTTGATACACCGCTGCGCCTGGGCAAATATGAGCTGCGTCAGCAGATTGGTGAAGGCACGACGGCCACGGTATATCGGGCGTTTGATCCTTTCAATCAGCGTGAAGTCGCCATCAAGCGACTGCGTGCCGACATTCTGCGCGACCCCGTGCGCAGCGCCCAGTACCGCCGCATGTTGCACAACGAAGCCTCGCTGGCCGGGCGCCTGCAGCATCCGCACATCGTGCAGATACTCGATGCGGTGATCGACGATGCGGAAAGCTACATCGTCATGGAATACGTGCCCGGCGACACGCTGGAAGACTACACGCAGCCCGACCGCCTGCTGCCGCTGGAGCGGCTGGTGGAAATCATTTTCAAATGCACGCGCGCACTGGACTATGCCTATACCCACGGCATCACCCATCGCGACATCAAACCGGCCAACATCCTGCTGGTGGAAACTGCCGATGGTCTGCCGGGCGGGGATATCCGCCTCACCGACTTCGGTGCTGCGCTGCAGGCCGATGCCGCCGGCACGCAGATCAGCGGTGTGGGCTCGCCGGCCTACATGTCGCCACAGCAGATACGTGATCTGCCGCTCGATCAGCAGACCGACATCTACTCACTGGGCGTGGTGATGTATCAACTGCTGTGCGGTCAGCTGCCGTTCAAGGCGGCCAACCACTATGCCATGTTGCATCAGATTCTGAGCGCCGAAGCGCCGCCGCCATCAAGCTATCGCAGCGAGATTCCGCCCGCGCTCGACGCCATCGTCGCCCGCGCCATGCACAAGGACACAGCGCAGCGCTATGCCGACTGGAGTGAATTTGCCCGCGACCTGACCCAGGCTTTTCGCAATCGCAAACAACAGACGCAACGCCAGGAATTTGCCGACAGCGAGAAGTTCGAATCACTGCGCGGGCTGGCGTTCTTCCGTGAATTTTCGGATGTCGAAATCTGGGAGGTGCTGCGTTTTTCGCAATGGCAGGACGTACCGGCACAGACCTGCATCATGCAGGATGGCGCCAGCGGAGATTTTTTCTGCTTCCTGCTGGAAGGCGAGCTGCAGGTCAGCAAGCATGGGCGCGAACTGAACCGACTGCTGCCCGGTGAATGCTTCGGCGAAATGGCCATCATCGGCAACACGGATGGCACACTGCCGCAGCGTGCCGCCGATGTCGTGGCGCGCACGACTGCCAGGCTGGTGAGCACCCCGGCCAGCGCCCTGCAAAATGCCACGGCCACCTGCCGGATGCATTTCTATCGGGCGTTTCTGGTCGTGCTGGCCAACCGTCTCGACGCCGCCAACATCCGGCTGACGGCGGTCTAGGCCGGCGGTCGGTCAATCATCAATCGATCATCAATCAATCGATCGACCACCTGTCCAGCCCGGCCTGATTGCTCAAGCCGCCTTGACGGCATCCAGTTCCTTTTGCAGTTCGCCGGACTGGAACATTTCCTTCATGATGTCGCAGCCGCCGACGAATTCACCTTTGATGTAGAGCTGCGGAATGGTCGGCCAGTTGGCGTAATCCTTGATGCCCTGGCGAATTTCCGGCGAACGCAGCACATCCACCGCAGCGAATTCCTCAACCCCGCAATTCTTCAGAATCTGCACCGCCGTCGCCGAAAAACCACACTGCGGCATATCCGGAATGCCTTTCATGAACAGCACCACGGGGTGACTGGTGACGATTTCCTGAATCTGCTTCTGCACGTCGCTCATAAAACGCCTCGACCCTTCAAATAGTTGATAAACAAGGTCGGGAATTGTGCCGCGATGCGCACTGGCCGTCAACTCATGCTGCACTCATGCTACGCGGAGTCACAGCATCCACGCGCCACGCCAGCATCATCCCTCGTCATGCTGTGCTTCACCAACCCCCGTCATTCTGCGCGGAGCGTAGCGTAGTCACAGCATCCAGGTGCGGCACGTTGCTTCAACTGCCCATGGACCCTGCGGCTGCGCGCAGGGTGGCTGGGTTGGGGTGATGAGGATTGGGGTAAATTGAGAAAAAGCTGTTAAAAATAGATGCGGATATTTTTATGGCTCTGACCTTCGATTTTCAGAGCTGATTGATGAAATTGATAAATTTGCTGATTTACGCAAGTTTGTTCAGCGGCTTCTTAAGATAGATGAAACAAAAAATCGGTCGTTTTGAGGTTTTGCGGGAATTGGGACGCGGCGCTCAAAGTGTGGTTTATCTGGCCAATGATCCTCATTTGCAGCGTGCAGTGGCCATCAAAACGTTGCATTTCGCTGAAGCTGATCGCCGCCTCAATCTCAATACGCAGCTATTGGCTGAGGCGCGTACTGTCAGCAAGCTGCGCCATGGGCATATCGTGCCGATTTTTGAAGCGGGTGAGGAGGGTGGCGATCCTTATCTGGTGTTTGAGCATGTTGATGGTCAAAGCTTGGCGCAGTGTTTGCAACATCAGCCACTGGAAGCTTTGCAGGCAGCGCGGATTGCCGTGGGTATTTTGGACGCTTTGGCCGAAGCGCACGCACAAGGTGTGATTCATCGCGATCTGAAACCTTCCAATGTGATCATGGATAACAAGGGCCAGCCACGGGTGATGGATTTTGGTATTGCCGTGCGTATTAATCCTGAAGCCGGTGTCTCGGCTGTGCAGGTGGATGGTTTGATTGGTACGCCACCTTACCTGGCGCCGGAATATGTGCGCGATCGAGTCGTCAACGTACAGACGGATATCTATGCCATGGGGCTGGTGTTGTTTGAGATGCTGACCGGGCAACGGGCCCGTCAGGCAGCTGATTTACGCACTTTGCTGCAAGACATTGTGCACGAGCCAGTGCGCTTGCCGGATAAACCGGTCATTGATCAGCGCTTGGCTGCCATCGTACTCAAGGCTGCCGCTCAAGAGCCGGCCATGCGCTATCAAACAGCAGAGCAGATGCGTGCGGCGTTGAACGAGTTTCTGGCTCCACCGCTGGCGGCAGATGGCTCAGTTGTCGAGCCGCCATCAGCCAATGCCGCTGCTGAGTTCTTGCTGCGTAAATTACGTCACCGCTCTGATTTTCCTGCGCTTTCTGAATCGGTTGCGGCGATCAATCGATTGACGAACTCGGATCGGGAGAGCGTCAATCGATTATCCAATGTGATACTCAAAGATTACGCTTTGACGGCCAAACTGTTGAAGGTGGTCAATTCACCTGTTTATCGCCAATCCGGCGGGGGCAGCATCAGCACCATTTCGCGGGCGGCCATTGTGTTGGGTTTTGATACGATTCGCAACATTGCCTTGTCCTTGATGATGTTTGAGCATTTACAGAACAAGGCCAATGCCCGGCAACTCAAGGAGGCCTTTTTACGTGCCAATCTGTCAGGGCTGCTGGGGCGCAGCATCGGCAAGAAAATGTCGTTGCGCGACACTGAAACTTTGTTCATCTGCGCTATGTTTCACGGCTTGGGGCGGTTGTTGGTGCAGTATTATTTTCCCGAAGAAGTCGAGGATATGCGCCGCTTGATGGCGCAGAATAATTGCAGCGATGAAGCGGCTATGCAGCAGGTGTTGGGTACTTCCTTTGAAGCACTCGCCATTGCCGTGGCCAAGACCTGGGGCTTTCCTCAGGTCATCATCAAAAGCATGCGTGCCATGCCGGATGGAGCGACCAAGAAACCTGCCACACTTGATGACAGCTTGCAGATGGTGGCTAATTTTTCCAATGAATTGTGTGCCTGCATCGCCAGCCATCAACCCAAGGAGCGTGAGCGCAATCAAGCCATGAAACAAGTGGCGGGACGCTATGCTGCGGCGATTCAGCTATCAGATGAGCAGCTTAAATTATTGGTGCAGCAAGCCTTGGTTGAGTTGGAACAAACCACCACTGGCTTGAATGTCAATTTGAAGCAAAGCCCGTTTGTGCGACAGGCGCAGGATTGGAGCAACGATCAAGGCCAGGGCCAGGGCCAGAACATGCAGACCCAGACGGTGCATAGCCTGCAATTTGATGCAGCATCAACCACGACAGATATTTTCAATGCGGCTGAAGCGGCCATTGGGGCGGTGAGCGATGATGCTGTTGTCGATGTGGTGGGTAGTGCGGAACGAGCATTGGCAGCCAGCGACATTCAAGCCATGCTGACGGCGGGAATACAAGACATCAGCAATTCTCTGGTGGATGAGTTTTCGTTGAATGACGTGCTGCGCATTATTTTGGAAACCATGTATCGCGCCATGGGCTTTGAACGTGTGTTGCTGTGTTTGCGCGATGCAAGAACAGGCACCATGGTGGGGCGTTTTGGCTTTGGCATGGATACGGCGGAGGTAGCGAGCAAGGTTCGCTTTCAATTGAAGGAAGTTACCGATGTATTCAGTGTGGCAGCGCTCAAGGGCGTTGATTTACTGATTACTGACGTTAATGATCCAAAAATCAGTGACCGGGTGCCGCCTTGGCATCGCCAGCATTTGCTGGCTGAAACTTTTGTGCTGTTTCCTTTGCTGTTGAAGGAAAAACCTGTTGCCATGATCTACTGTGATAAACGCAAGGCGGGCGAAATCGTGATTTCACCCAGTGAGCTGAGCTTGCTGAAAACTTTGCGCAATCAGGCCGTATTGGCGATCAAGCAAGCCAATTAAGTGGTTAAGGAAGCTCTGCACAAATCATCGCGCCGCATTCATCTGCGGATTTGGGCGATCTGTGGCGTCATTCGTCCTCGCAATAGCTCGCTATTGCTGCGGCTCACTCCTTGCAGCTCATCCCAAACCGCAGCGACTGCTTACC
>JAHRWT010000020.1 GCA_019105045.1 Sterolibacterium sp. | reverse complement strand
ATCTCCGGGCAGGCGCTTCAGGATGGCCTCATAGGTGGTGCGGGCAGAGCTTGTGTCCTGAGCCTGACTGAAATACCAGGCACGTGCGCGCAACAGGCTGATGCTTTCCTGTGGCAGCAGGGTGGCCAGGGTGTTCAGATGGGTCTGGGCGATCGTGAGTTCATTGCGGGACAAGGCCTGTGTGAACCGGGTGTAATGCTGTTCAACCGTCAACGGATTTTGGATGGTATCGGATGGCGTGTTTGCAGAAGAGGCAGGTGAAATGGTTTGATCAACCAGCGTTGCTGCCGGCGCGACGGTGGGGGCCGTTACTGTGCTGGTCAGGTTTGCATCGGCGCTGTCGGGAGAATGGGTTGATACGGCCAGCTTGATGGGCGTGGGTCGATGGTCGCGCATCCATTGGCTGGATGTGGTGGGAGCGGGCTGTTTGTCTGTTTCGATGGCGGCCAGGTTTCGCGCGGGTACAGGTGCGTTTTGCGCGGAAGATGAGGCGGGCGCCATTTGCAAGGTTTGGGCGGCTTGGAGAGTTTGATCTGGTTGATTCGTTTGATTCGTTTGATTCGTTTGATTTGCTTGAGTCGCTTGAGTCGTTTGAGTCGCTGGAAGCGATGTTGGTGCGGTTGCAACCGCAGGATGTTCTGGCACCTTTGTTGATGCTGCGGCCTGTGTTTTCAATGCAGATTCATGGGCAGCATGATGACTGTAATGGCGATAACCGTAGCTACCGGCATAACTGCCGGCAGTTGTCAGCGTGATCAACAAGACCGCAAGGGATGGGGGTTTCCAGTTGGCCAGAAAACCAGCGTAAGCGGCCTCTGTACTGTTACGCAGAAACTGGAGCGAGGCGTTTTTCGTCGGCGCGCATGTCGTCGCCATGGCAGTCGTTGCGGCGGCCGTGCTGTACTGCCCGGCCGCATGTTCGAGTTCCTTGATGGCCTCGTGGATCAGGCTCATAACACTTTCACTCGCAAGACGATGACGAGCTCACGGCTAGCCTGGTTGCTGTGCTTGTTGCTGAACAGCGTGCCCAGTACCGGCACGTCGGATACCCCAGGCGCGCCGCGATCGTCATCACTGCTGCGCTGATCGATCAGCCCGCCGATCAGCACGGTGTCGCCATCGGCCAGGTTCAAGGTGGTGGTCATGCCTTTGTAATTGACGACCGGCAAAGTGATGCGATTGCCATTGCCAACATCGATCAGGTTCATGCTCTTGGCGTCAACATCGGTTTGCATCGGGTGCACCATCAATTCGACCCGGCCATCTTCGCGCACGAAAGGCAGCACGCCGACCATCACGCCGGAAAACACCGAGTCTGTCTGTACGTCGGCAGAGGTCACGCTGGCGCCGCCGCCGGGGGTGTTCATCGTCGAACTGGATTTGGAAACATAGCGCGAGCTGGTACCCACGCTCAACAAGGCAGGAGAGCCGTTTCTGACTTGTACGCTGGGATTGGACAGCACTTTCAGATTACCGAAGGAACGCAGGGCAGAAAGCACGACGCCAAACGAGCCGCCTTGATAAGCCAGACCGAAGGACGGGCCGTTGGACGAGCCCATCAGACCAGATGGGATTGACAAGGAGCGAGCGGGCAAGCCGCGCACGCCATCGTCAATGGCGCCGGCAATTCCGCCGAGTACGCTGGGGTTGACGCCAAAGCTGCTGGCGGCGTGAGCGCGCAGGGCGGTCCAATCGACACCCAGCTCAAAACCATCACTGAGCTGCACGTCGATGAGTTGCGCCTCGATCTGCACTTGGCGGCGCAGGATTTTCTGGGTGCGATCGAGCATTTTTTCGATCGAGCGGATCTGTGTCGGACGCGCTCTGACATACAGGCTGCCGCTGTTGCGGTTCAGGCTATAGAGCACAGGGGGGCGGTCGGCATGTTCATCCTGTTGTTTGCGAATGCCATCAATATCGCCCAGGATGCGCTTTACGCCTTCTTCGATCTGGCCATAGGGGTCGGATTTGCTGCCGTTGTTGCCAGAAACGGTGACGTTGCCGCGCAATGCGTTGGAGCTGCCGCCGCCACCCCCGCCGCTATCGCCGCTGCTGCTGTTGGCGCCGAAGACGTTGCCACCGGCGGAAATATCCAGACTCATGCTGGTGTTCAGCAGATCAAGGGCAAATACGCGTTCTTCCATCAGGCGCACACGCAAGGTGTTGCCACGGATATCCCCGGCCAGATCGAAAGCCTGCATCAATTCGTCGAACGCTTCACGCAGGGTGATTTGTTTGAGATGCATGTCAGCCCGGCTGTCCAGGGCCAAGACTGCGGGTTCGACGATCAGATTGAGGCCGGCCTGATCGGCAAAGGCAATCAGCATCTGATTGACCGTTGCCCCGGACAGGCTGAGGTCGATGGTCTTGCTTTCCAGTGGGTCCAACGCTGGGGCCGTCATGGGAAGCACGATCGGTTCGGCGGCCGTGTTGAGTTCGGCGCGCAATCGGTCCTGGGCATCGATCAGCTTTTTTGATTCCTCCACCAGGTTTTGCCGCATTTGTTGCAGAGCCTGATATTCGACCGGCGGCAGGCTTTCCAGGCTGCGCGGTGCATTTGAAGTGGCACAACCCGCCAGCAACAGGATCAGCCCGGCACCCAGCAACGGCATGGGCAGTTTTCTGGAGATGCGTCGTCCGTGACAGGATCTTTGGGGTGTGTGATGAAGAGGGGCAGCATTCATGTTTTTTTCCGGTTGTGTTCAAGAAGCGCGAGCCGCCAGCCAACCGGCCAGCGCGTTGAAACTGTCGGCAATGACGACATCATCGTTTTGGGCGGTCTGGGGGGTGCCGGGGGCTTGGATGCAATGGCCGCTACCCGGCAGACCCGCGTGCACGCCATCGAAACGTTTGCCATCCGCATCGCTGTCTCGCAGTGGGATGACGATGACGTAAGCGGGGTGAAACAGCTGGTTGTCGGTGCAGTCGATGGCTCCTTGCGGGCCGGCATCGCCGGTCAGGTACACATGGGTTTTTGCGATTGGCTGGGCGGCGGCCGCTGCCAGGCCGAGAATCAGGTCGTGCACATCCATGTAGTGGGACTCACCGGCGCTATCGGCGGGTTTGGATCGCTCATCACGAACCGCCAGGTCTGCCTGTATGGACGGGCTGCCCGAGGTATTGCGATAAACGCCATAGGCTGCGCGCAGCTTATCGTCGGGCAGGTCCATGCCGAGTGTGCGGTAGGGCAGCCAGCCGACTTCGCTATCTACTGGACAAGTGCCATTCGCCTGACCTTCCCAGCCATTGCCCGTCAGGTCGGGACAGGGCAGACGTGCATTGTTCAAGGCGAAGGCGCGCAGAGTTTCTCGTAGCACCTGTCCATGAGCCTGTGCCATGGCGCGTTCACGTTGCTGGTCCGCATTGCCATAGCTGCTGGCCACCGCCCAGGTCATGAGACCGAGGGCGGCCAGCGCGACGGCCAGCTCAACCAGGCTCATGCCTTGTTGTCTGTTGCGGACTGAGGCGATTTCTATGTTCATGGCTGGCCGTTGAGTTTGTCTGACGATAGGGATTGACCCAGTGGTGCGTGGGTGTCTGCTCTTACATCGGCCCGGATGCCAGCTTGTTGTTGCTGGATTTGTCCCATTAATATTTGTATGCGGGAAATATCGGGTTTGCCAGGCTGTTCGGCCACGCGCCTGATTTCCAGTGCCAGCCGCTGGATTTCGGTGGCGTGCGCCAGATTGGCGCGTACGGCGGCCAGATCAACGCCACCGACTTCATTCTTGCCCTGGCTGCGCTGGATGTCAGCCAGCAGCTGGTCGACTTCGCTGGGTGAAGGTTGACGGCCACCGGCCGTGAGGTCAGTCGCTCGGCGCTGCAGTTCTTCGGCGGAAAACTTTTTTCCGTTGGCGTCTTGGCTGGCGTCAAAACGTGAATTGTTTGGACGGATCGTTGTGCCAGAGGCGGTTGTTGGCGATGGCGGTTCTGGTTCTGTTGGTGCTGTCACCGCCCAGGGGGTATTTGCCAGGGCAGAGGTGTCGGCAGGCAGCGGGTTGTGTGGTACAGAGGGCAATGGAGCAGGCTGGCCAGGGCTCTCCAGCGTCGCCGAAATCGCGTGATCGGCCGATGAGGATGAGGAGGCTGCCGGCAGATTCGTTGACGGCGTAGTCTGCCAGAGGGCAATGCCTATGCCGCCCAGCAACACCAGGCCGAGAGTCGTGCCGATCAGTATCTGGCTGGATTTCATGGTTGGTTTCCTGCGGGAATGAGAGGCGGCACGGCGATTGATCCGGTCAGGGGGAGGTTTCCTGAGAGCGAAATGGCGTCAGTTGCGACGGTGATTTTTCCGATCCGCAGCTGCTCAAGAGGTAGCCTGAGCGTCTTGCGCCCCTGTGGGCCTTTGATGACGACGTGATCCCGGGCCAGCTTGAGTATCTGGCTGCCACCCGGCAGCCGATCTCCTTCGCGCACCAGCCGGTCATCAATGACGGCGCTGCGACCGCTCTGGGTTTCCAGCAGCAAGGTTAGGTGGTGTGAGGGCGTTAAAATCGTGGTTTCTGTTTCATCAGTGCGGGTATTTACCATCGCCGTTTGACCCATTGCGGGCTGGGCAATCAGGTGGGCTGTCGATGACCCGTTGTTCTCCCCGCCGATGGCTGCGCTTGCGGGGCCGATATCGAGGTTCAATTGTTCAAGGGTAGCCAGCGCATGGCGGGTTTCCTCCAGCGCTTTTTGATCGGCCAGTTTGGTATCGACAGGCGCGGTGTCAGGCAGCGGCCGTTGGACTGGCAAGGCAGAGGGCAGCCACAAGGTGGTGACTGAACAGAGGATCAGCAGGCCGATTACATTCAGGATCAGGATGAGGTATTTCATGTGGCCTCTTTTTCGCCAGAAGCTGAACTCGGCGCTTTCAGCAAGCGATAGCTGAAGCCCCCACTCTGGGTGCCTTCGGCCGGGTCCAGCGCAGTGACGGTATAACCGGCTGTCTTGAGCGAAAACAGGAAACGAGCGAGCGCGGTTGGCTCCACGCCGACGCGCAGCACGCCATCGACCACCAGGCTGGGCTGTTCGCTGCCTTCTTTTTTGTCCAGGCGCACGCGCAGGATGCGGGCGTCATTGCCGCTGGCCCGCTTGAGTATGGAAAGTATCCGGGCCGGGTTGTAGGCCGCATCCATGGCTCCCAGGGTTTCGACGAAATGAAGATAGTCCGGGTACTCGGCGGGCGGTGTTTGAAGGCTGAGCTGGCGGCTGCTGGCTTCGCGCTGCTGGATGGTTTGCTGCAGCTGACTAAGGTTGTTCGTTTCATGTCCGGCTTGCAGAGTGGCATAGCCACCCAGAAAAAACAGCCCCAGGGCCATGACCGAGGCGATGGCCAGACTCAAGGGCAGCAGGCGTTCGGCGGTGGCGGCGATTTTTTCCGGCAGCGGATTGGCGCACATGGAGGGCGAGCAATGTTCCAGCAAAAAAGGCAGAGCGCTGTGCGTGTTGTGGCCATCGACGTCCAGCGGCGCGAGCGGACAGAGTTCGACCGGGCAATCATCTTCCGCCCGAAAGGCGAGAATGATTTCCGCTTCATTTTCGAGCTGGGCACAGCTCAAGGGGCACCAGCTGATGCTGACGCCACGACCATGGCCGCAGTCGCGATGAGCCTGGTCGCCCAGGGAGCGTGCCGCAATGATCAGATCATCGAGGCTGTCGCCATAGGCCGTGACTGCGGCGTAGATATAGCCTTCATGAGTATCGGCAAAAAATATCATCTGGCGGCCATGGCGCAGGACGCGGCCTTCGCCGCGCTGCAGTCCGGCTGCGGCCAGCGCCGCCAGGGGCAGCACCAGACAATGATCTTTCTGGGTGGCTGCCCAGGCGCTGACCTGCTGCCATTGGGCCAGTGGCACTGCGGTGTAGAGGGCTTGCATGCCCGCGATTTCCTTGCGCTGGCGATGCACCAGCACCCGGCTTTCACCATCGACCAGACCGTCGTTGCGGACTTTGCGTTCGATCAGGGCCGGGGCATGGGCGATCTTGCCAGGCAAGCGGATTTGTCCGGCGGGGGCATTGCCAAAATCTTCGATCACCCAGGCCGGACGCGCCAAGCGCGGGTAGGCTTCCACTGGGCGCAGCCGCCCCTGGTAAGCGGCCAGCCAGGTGTTGCCCAGATGAAGCAGACAAACAGCGTCTTTCATTTGGCCTCTTTCATTGTTTTTCCGGGTCGCGCGCATAGAAAGCGCCGCGCAGGCTCAGATTCAGGCCGCGATCATTCTGACCGGGGGCATCAAACAGGCCGCCTTGCGCATCCAGTACCGAAATTTCATAGTTTTCCGCCACGAACAGATGGCGGCGGTTCATCGCTGTTTCGCGCAGCAGATGATCGGCTTCGGCGCGACTGGTGCTGACGGCACGCAGATTGATGCGGCGCTCGCCCCAGTGTTCGGGTTGCAATCCTTGCCTACGTACCTGCTCAACCAGATGCGTGGCCTGTTCGACCTGAAAGGCGTGAGCTTGAGCCATTGCCAGCTGCTGCTCGGCAGCGGCCAGCGTGCGGCTGGCGTTGGCGGCTTCATGACGTACCGCAGCCAGCTGCGCCAGGCCGTAATGCGCAAAACTCACACCCGCTGCCAGAGCAGCCAGAACGAGTGCCAGCTTGCCCGCCGGTATCCAGCGGCGATTCAGTTTCATTGTTCCATCGCCCAGTGCGCGGTCACCAGCATGACGCGGTCTTCATCCAGCTTGCGCCCATCTGTCCCCGTCTGTTCTGTCGCTGCGGTTGGGGCGTCTCTTTCGGTTTGGGCATAGGTGTTGTTGCCTGCCCACAGATCACCCGGTGCATTGGCCGTGTGGCCCGACGTGTTGAGGGTCGCATTCTGGATGCGGAAACGGCCTTCGCGGGCATCCGGTTTGCCGTCGATCAGCTGATCGAGATAGCGCGCCAGATCCGGCGTCAGACCGCGAATCACCATCACGTTGCCGGCGCTGCTGATCGTGCCGGGCGGGTTCCACTGGAAGGCGATCTGCAGCTCGGTGGCATTGCCGTTGCTGTCCGTGTAGAGGTAGCGATCTTCATGGTCTTCGCCGCGCCCGGGGGCCAGGCGAATGCCGGTACGCAGCATCAGGTCACGCAAGTCCTGCTCGGCCAGGCTGGGATCGCCGGCGCCCACCGTATTGGCGGCATAGCCCTGGCCATGGCTCAGGCGCAGGCCGGTATTGGCGAAATTTTCCGGCAGGCCGGCAGCACCACCGCCCTGGCGGTTGCAGGAAGGCTTACCGTCAAATGTGGTTTCACTGCCATTGACCATATAGGTAGGGGCTTGCTGGCAATCGCCGACCACTACGCCCGTGCGCTGGTAATACTGGTCGTAAGTCATTTTCCATTGGTAGAGAAATTTGTTGGCGACCTTGGAATACTCGGCATTGCGCTGCACGTCCTTGCCGATCATCACGGCGCCCAGAATCAGGCCGATGATAGCCAGCACGATGGCCATCTCCACCAGCGTGAAACCTTGCTGGTGCCTTGTTCGCTGTGTCATGGGGGAGTTCATGGTCATTCCTTCTTCGAGGGTGTAAAAAATTGAAGCGGTGTGTTGCCATCTAGCTTCACTGATTCATTTTGTAATGCGCCGTGAGCACCATGACCTGGTCTTCATCCTGCGTGGCGCCATTTGTTGCTGCGGCGCCTGTCGCGCCATGCGCATAGGTGTTATTGCCCGCCCACTCCACACCGGGGGCATTGGCCGTTCCATTGCCTATGCCCGCCATGCGGAACATGCCTTCCCTGGCATCCGGCTTGCCGTCGATCATCTGGTCGAGGGCCCGCGCCAGATCGGGTGTCAAACCAGTGATGACCATCATGTTGCCAGCACCAGAAGCCGTGCCCGGAGCGTTCCACTGAAAGCAGACCTGGATTTCCTGCGGGTTGCCATTGCTGTCTAGATACACATAACGGTCTTCGCTGCCTTCGGCCCGGCCCGGCGGCATGCGCACGCCCAGACGCAGCATTTCGTCGCGCAGGACGGTGCGGGGGTTGTTTAATCCCGGCGCGGCGCTGTTGGCACAGATGGCAGCAGGTGCGCTGATGGTTGTCATGTTGCCCCCTGAAATGGGTGATCCACTTGCAGCGGCGTAGGCACCGCCATTGACCATCAAGCGGGGTGCTGTCTGGCTGTCACCCAGTGGCACGCCGGCGCGTTGATAGGCGGCGTTGTAGGCCACGACCCATTGATCGATGAATTTTTGCTTGATCTTGGTGTATTCGGCATTGCGCTGTACGTCCTTGCCGATCATCACGGCGCCGAGAATCAGGCCGATGACGGCCAGCACAATGGCCATTTCGACCAAGGTGAAGCCACGTTGCAGGTTTGCTGGTTTCATACCGCTTCCTTTCAATGTCAGGATTGACGAATGATTTGTGTTCATTTGTTTTGTTTAAGGTGTGGTCTGGGTGTATTCTGCAGAGCTTCCGTGCGGTTCATGGTCTGCCGCTTTCATGGTCGGGCTGGGTGTTGCAGGCCAACCGGTTTTCGCTTTCATTAACGATCCGTTATTTCTATCAGTTGATGGAGAATCCATGATAATGAGCAAGCGTTCGCCAATCGTTCGCAAGTATTCGCGGTGAGCGTAGTAAGTCGTCATGAAAACCATGTAAAGCTCTCACAGCCAATCGGTTTTGATCATGCTTTCCCGCGCCTCCGAATCTGAAACCCGCTTGAACCTGCAGATGCTGGGTGACCTGCGTGCCCGTTTGGATGGGCAGATACTGGGGCGTTTTGGCTATGCAAAACTCCGTGCGCTGCTGGCTTATCTCGTACTTGAAACAAGACATGCGCCAGCGGAGCGCGTGCAACTGGCCGAATTGCTCTGGCCCCAGGTGGATGGAAAAACAGCACGCAGCGACTTGCGCCGCACCCTGCATGACTTGCGCCAGGCTTTGAGTCTGTCTGGTGACTCTGGTGATTCCTCTTCTGCCCTGGATTGGTTTGTGGTCGATCGGCAGCACATCGGCTTTCGGGCCGATGCCGATTGCTGGCTGGATGTCGATGCTTTCTGCCATGCCGAAGCGGCAGAGAACGGCGAACTGACGCCGTTTTCTGCGTCCGGGCAGACTGAGCAGAAAGCGCAGCGGGAGCGGGTCATCACGCGCATTGAGCAGCAGCTGGCCTTGTATCGCGGGGAGTTTCTGCAGGGTCTGAGCTTGCCGGATGCGCCGGATTTCGAGCGCTGGCTGTCCAAGCAACGTACCGTGATGAAGCAGCAGGCCGTCAGACTGCTGCGCATCTTGTCTCATCATCAGGCGGCCCTGGGGCTTGACGCGCAGTGTATCGCCTCGCTTGAGCGCGCCCTGCGGCTCGATCCTTGTGCTGAAGACCTGCATGCGCAGTTGATGCAGGCGCTGGCGCGCAGTGGCCGCAAAGCCGAGGCGCTGCGGCAGTTTGATGCTTGTCGTTCTGTGTTGTGGGATGAGCTGGGCAGCGAGCCGGCAACATCGACATTGGCGTTGGCGCGGGCCATCCGACGAGGTGAGCTGGCAGTGACCACGACAATGACCACTGCGACTTCTCCGGCGAGCCAGATCAGTCGTCAGCGCGTTTGTGTTCTTGCCTGCGATTTGCGTCCCCAGCAGTCCTCAGAACATGAGGTCGATCTGCGCTGGCTGACCGACTGTCATGGCAGTTTGATGGATATTGTCAACAATCTGGGTGGCTATGGCGTGGCCTTGCACACCACCTGTTTTCTGGCTTATTTCGGTTATCCGCAGCCTCATGAACATGCTGCCCGGCAGGCAGTCGAGGCAGCCCTGGATATGGTTCAATTTGCTGCGGTGACAAAGGCATTGGAATTGCGCGTCGGTGCTCACTGTGGCTGGCTGGTCAATCATCCGCATTTTTTGTTGCCTGATGCGGATGGCATTGCTACCCGACAGGCAATTTTTCTGGCACAGCAGCTGGCTTGGGGCGATGTGGCGATTTGTCCGCAACTGGCACAACAAGTTGAGCGAGACTTTACGCTGGCAGACATGCCGTCCGCCATTCATGGACAACGGGTATGTGCGCGCAATTCAGCCATGCATTCATCGGACTTGCCGGTGTATCGGCCAACAGCCTTTGTCGGGCGCAGCGCCGAGTTGCGCCAATTGCATGAACTCTGGCAAGCAGTCTGCCAGGGGGCAGCCACCACGGTGCTGTTGTGTGCCGATCCCGGCATGGGCAAATCGCGTCTGATCCGCCGTTTTCAAGAGCGCGTCGAGCAAGAGGGGACGTGCTGGACTTTGCACTGTCTGCCGGAATTCAGCACTACACCTTTCTATCCTTGTGCTGAATTTCTGGAACGTCTGCTGGAACGGGCACGCACTGCCTGTCTGGATGGAACATGCACGACCCACTGCGATACCACTGAGCAACGCCTGGCGTGCTGGCTGACCCATGAGGCCACGGTACTGGCGGAACACCGGATGGCCTTTGTTGAGCTGTTGCACTTGCCCTCCATTGCCGAGCCCAATCGGCTGTCGAAACAGGAGCGTCGGCAGCGTGTCGATGAGGCTTTGTTTGCACTGTTTGATTTTTTGGCACGCCAGACGCCATCGCTGTTTGTAATGGAAG